>JAFGBX010000130.1 GCA_016932935.1 Promethearchaeota archaeon
GCTGGGGCTTGTGCTGCTGGCGGGCGCATGGCAACCGCCGCCATCGCGCGCATGGCCGGGGGCGCGCCCGGCGGCCCTCCCGGCAGCGATTTCTTCTTTCTCGGCGCCGCCTCCTCTCTCGCCATCGCCTCGTCGAACTCGGCCTCGCCACCCAGTTCGTCCTCGATGGCAGCCGGGCCTATCTGCGCGGCCATCGGGGGCTCTACCACAGGCCGGGTGATGTAGGTGGGCGGGTAGATCGGGCACACGAACGAGACGGGCATGCCAGCGACCATGGCGATGTTGATCTCGTCCCAGTCCTGCTCGGTGGTGTTCTCCACGAGGCACCAGCCGCTGAGGAAGCATTTCTCATCCTTTGGATCCTCCGGGATTAGCATTCGGTAGCTCGTCTTCCAGACGGGGCTCTCGATGATGTAACTCGCTTGGATCTCCCGTTCGCTATCCCCTTCTCCCTCGCAGTGGATGAAAATGCGCTTCGCGTCCGCCTTCTTCCCCGCGATGATCGTGTCCAGGTAGAAATCGAGGTCTTTCTGGAGCTTCGGATCGGCGAGCTTGACGCTCTTGATGTCCGAAAACTTGATCTGGCCGACATTTCCCTTCGTATCGAGCACGACGAGCGCGGGCCGCGTCACCTCGTGTTCATTGGCAATGACCGTATATTCCTGGATGCCCATAATGCGCCCCTGGATGACCTCGTTCCCGTCCAGTTCGAGTTGGGTCGCCGCGCCCTTGAAATTCTCCACGAGGCTCGTGAAGCTGCCACTACTGGCAATGTCGACAGCGACGTTCTCGAGCACCTTCCCGATGTCCTGATCCGCATCGTACGCGATCGAGGAAACGAACCCCCCGCTCATATCAAGGACAAGCAAGGATTTCAAGACGTCATTCATCTCATTTTTCTTGAATTCCAATGAGATGGTCGACGTGCCCTTGATCGTTCCCTTCAAGGTGAAAAACGAGACCCCGTGCTTGAACAGCGTTACATCGCGAACCTTTAAAGATGATGCCTCTGCCATAACCGTTCCGACCTTTTTTGTCGAGTAACAGAGGATTTTATCGTCAAGAGCCATATAAACATGGCCTCGGGGATGCCCACTTCCCGTGAAGGCGATCATGCCACGAGTCGGGCCATCTGCCGGCTCTCTCGACCAATCTTTAAAAGGGATACTCGGTAGAATTACCGTGGAACACAGACACGACGACGGGGCAATTGATGAGCGATCTCCTTGATGTCATAAAAAAACGGTTCCTTTGCTGTCGAATCGATGCAGAGAACATCAAACAGCTTGAAAGATACGAGAAGGAGATAGCCTCCATCGATAGGGAGGCGTTGATGGCAGCGATCGAGGCCTTGGCTTCGCGGCCAGCGGCGTTGATCGCGTCGATAGGGGCGGATCTCGAGCCCATCAAGATCGACGCGCCGGTCAAGTTTTCGTGCGATCGATGTGGGAGGTGCTGCTCCAGCTACCACATCGGTATCTCGTGGTCGGACATCACCTCGTACTTGCAGCAAGGAGACGCATTCATCTTTCCATTCATCACACTCCCCGATGACCGGCCATACTACCAGCTGATGACCAAGCGTGAGTTCCTGGAAGAAAAATCATCGTTCTCAATGGCCCGCTTGCAGGAAGTGGAGGCGATCAACCCGAGCCTCGCCGATATTCCCGACCATGACCTCGAGAACTGCATCTTCTTCAACCCCCTCGAGCGGGCCTGCACGATCCATGCGAAGAAGCCCCTCGAATGCAAGACCTACCCGGCAGGGAACATCGTTTTCAACGACAAGGAGAACGCTTGCGACGCCGCGTGTTTCGACCAAGGAGAGCGCATCGATCACGCTGAACTCGCAAGGATGTTGAACCAGAAACGCGTGCCGGACTATGTCCTCTCGATACTGTACGGCATCGCGCAAACTGGCGGATGGAGAACCGATTTCTTCAAGATCGCCTTGCTTCTCCAGAAAAGCCGTTCGATACCTTGAGTTGAAGGGGAAGAAGTCGCGTGGTTCACTTCGGCATCGTGAAGAAGTAGATGCCCGTCTCCTGCTCGGCCTGGTTGTAGATGTCGGGTATCGTCTGCCGGAACCCCTGGATGATCTCGAAGGTCGTGGCGTATTGCTTCTTGAGCTGGTCGACAGCTGGCACGTCACCGAACTCGGCTTGCATGATGGATTGCAACCGGGCCTCGACCTCCTTGGCCTTGCGTTCCACCTCCGTCGTTATTTCCACGTCCTCGGCGAGCTTGTCGTATATCTTCCTTATCTTCTTCTTGTTCTTGTCCGCGTTCTTCTGGATCAGCTCGCGGCATTGGGCCTCCCAGCGCTCGAAGTCCGCCCGCAACTTTTGCTGCTCCGCTTGGTGCTTCGCGAGCTCGGATCGTAACTTCTGAATTTCCGCACTCGTGTTTCGTCCGGGCGTGGCGGCACGCTTTGCATTCTCCAGCTGCTTGCAGAGGAGGTCGAATTGCACCAGCGTTCTTTTAACGACGGTTAATATGTCTTCGGCCATTCGACTTACCTCTTTCCGATGCTGACTCCCTTGGGTATAAGATGGACTAAAAAGTTAAAAGAATTTCTAGTAATTCTCTCGACCACACACGCCTCATGCTTTTTTCCCACTAGGCTGAAGGATCCACATGCCGTACTTTTCTAAACTGCGGGGTCGGCGCTCGACGTTCTACAACCGGCTTTGGACGGAGCTGGAGCACGTGAGGGTCATCGACACCCACGAACACCTCACCCCACCAGGACTGTGGCCAAGAGTGATCGAAAAAACGGGGGTTATGTTGCCCCACGTTTTTAACGGTTCATACTTGTCCCCGATCGTCGAAAAGCCGGGGGCATACCAGGACTGGATCGAGCAGGTGGCCAGGTACAAGCACACGGGGTACTTCAAGAGCATGGCGTGGGCGATCGACGAGCTCTACGGGCTCGAACCCCCGGTGACAAAGGATTACCTCCAGAAGCTCGATGCCTTGCTGAAGGACGTGTATTCGAAAGACCCCGTGGGCCACGTGAAGGACGTGATCGAGAACAAGATGCACGTCGAAGCCGCTATCCTCAACATCGGCTTCGAAGAGCACGTCGAGTTTAGCAAGTGCGTGCCGGCCATCAAGGCCGCCACCCCGCTGCCGTCCGTCCTGGACGGCATCCAGGTGCCAGGGAAGATCACGCCCGCCTCCGGCATCGTGTACGCGTTTGCTGCGGGCCACCTGAACAAGGAGCCGTCCGACTTCAAGGCGTTCGACGACTACGTGGAGTCCACGAGGAGGCTGCTCGAATACTGCAAGGCGAGCGGGAACTACACGTGTCACAAGAACCAGTGCGCGTACCGTCGGCCGTTGTTTTTTCCGGAACCTGACGACGACGTGTCAACCGTCGCGAAGCTGTACAACAAGCACGGGTACAGCGAGCAAGAGTTATGGAAGTTCGGTGATTACATGTTCCATTACATTCTCGAGTGGACGGCCACGCACTGGAACGTACCTGTGCAGCTACACACGGGGCTGGCGCGGATGCTGTACGGGGATTCCAACGCGATCAACGCGAGCCACCTGTTCGAGAAGTTTCCCGACTTGAAGTTCGACCTCTTCCACGGGAACTACCCGTACAACAACCTTGCCGGGATACTGCACCAGATCCCCAACGTGTACGCCGACTTGTGCTGGCTGCCGATCATATCGCCGACCGCGGCTGTCCGGACGCTCGTGGAGCTCGTCGAGGTCGGCGGGCATATGGCCGGGCTCGAAGCGGATGCGACCCCCGCCTTGAGGACGAGTGTCTTTGGCGGGGATTGCCGGGCCGTGGAGGGCAGCTATGGCGCCTTGCTCATGGCCAAGGACGCGGTGATCCGTGCGATCGAAGATCTCCACGACCGGGGGCACGTGGCCAGCGAGGCCGATGGCGTCCTGCTCGCCGAGCAAATGCTTTTTTCGAACCCGAAGCGGTTGTTCTTCTCGTGCTGATAGGCTTTTTTCAACGGAAGGCGGATTAAGTTCGCCTCCCCTTGATGCCGAGCATGTCGTGCTGCTTGAAGTAGTCGAAATGGTCGCGTACCGCCTGCTCGAACGAGAACGTGGGCACGTAGTCAAGTTCACGTTTCGCCTTTGCGCAAGAATAAAATGAGATGGGCTTTGCAGCCATCATGGTAGATTTACTAAACAAGCACGGCACTTTAGTGAGTTTAGACCACGCTTCCATCAGGCCGGCGGCGAACATCGCGAGTTGCGGCTTGAATTCTTTCCAGTTCGCCTTGACCTTCTTACCCGGTTCTCTTTCGGTGATGACCTTGGCAATGATGCCGAGCATATCCCGAAGGTACAGGTTATCCGACTCTTGCCCGGAGATTATAAAGCGCTCCCCGGGCTTGCCCTTCTCCATGGCGAGCACGTGGCCGCGGGCGACATCGTGCACGTGGACGCACGGGGATCCTGTCTTGATGTAGCCCGGCATCTTGTTGTGATAGACCTGGAGGATGTACGCCCCGCCTCCGATGAAGTAATCCCTGGGACCAAAGAACGTGCCCGGGAGAACCGAGACGACCGGTAACCCGTGCTCCTTGCATCCTTTCAATACCAGTTCCTGGGCGGCGAGTTTCGAGTCGAAATATCCGACTCTAATCGATTTCATCCAATTATCCGGCGCGGTGCCGTCGTGGATAGCCTGCGCGAAGTCCAGTGCTTCCTCCGCCGAGGTGAAGGAGTGCACGCTCCTCGTCTCTTGCGAGTAAGGGTCGGTATCCTCGGATCCGATTGAGCCAGGCGGATTCGGGGCACCGAGCGTGTTGACCGTGGACGTGTGGACGATCTTCTCAATGCATCGCGAATCACGCGCGGCATCGAGGACGTTCCGTGTCCCTTCCACGTTCACCATCCATTGCCCCTTGAGCTTGAACGGGTCGAACGTGGTGTTGCCCGCGACGTGCCAGACGAGCTGGCGATCCTCCATCGCTCGCCGCACGGATTGCGGGTCGATGATGTCGCCGGTGTACATGTCCAGCCCCGGGATGTCATCGATGTTCTTGGCCGGCGAGCCAGGCGGGTAGAAGACGCGGATGTCGCCTGGCTTGACCCCGCGTTCTTCGACCAGGAATTGAATCAAGTTGGAGCCGAGGAAACCGGTTCCGCCCGTCACGAGTATTCTCTTTCCGTTGATGTCCATGATCATCAGCCTCCATCAGCTTCAGAACGAATAAACCTTAAACGACTGGATGATCGGCTCGGCAACGGATTCCGTGACGACCAGCTTGATCGCCCCCGTTGTCAATGGCGCGAGCGGCTTGTCGATTTTCTTGTGGCCGATGGCGATGCCGGGCTCCTCGAGGTCGAGATCTTGCCAGTTACCACCAAGCTGAGCTTGTAACGTATATTTCCGAACTCGCTCGCCTTGCTTGATGTCCTCTTGCAGCACGACGGCCGTTACCCGCTTCGGTTCCTTTAAATCGAGCACGATCTCGCTCCCCTTGCCAGAAGTTTCGGCGACCGGGGTTCCATAGCGGCGCCGGATCTCCCTCGCCATCTCCCCGAGCCGCGCGACGTCCCGATCGCTGAACAAGCCCCGTTCGGTGGGTGCTAGGTTGAGCAACAGGTTGGCCCCGTGGCCGACCGATTTCTCGTAGATCTCGACGAGCCTCTTTTTCGAGAACAGCGCGAAGTGATATAGCACGCCCCACGCTCCCTTGTGGTGGAACCAGTGCCGGTGGTGGATCGGCACGTCGCATTCTGCCGGGATCCACTTGTCGCCCGTTCCATCCGGCTTTACCCCTTCATGCGCGAATTTTTCCGCGTCCTGGGCCTTCACGACGTTCCAGGTTGGATACGGCGCGACCCCGTTCTCGTTTCCGACCCAGCGGATCGTGAGATCGCCCATGTTGAAGATCATCGCGTCCGGCTGGTGCTTCTTGACGATGCCCATGAACATCGGCCAGTCGTACACCCGGCCGGTGCTGCCAGCGCCGTCGAACCAGAGCTCGTAGATCTCCCCGGCTTTCGCGTAGCCCGTGACCAGCTCCTCGAGCTGGGCCGCGTAGTACTTGTCATAAGCTTCCTTGTCCTCGTACCGTGGCTCGTGCCGGTCCCAGGGCGAGAGGTAGAAGCCGAACTGCATACCGTGCTTCCGGCACGCCGCGACGAATTCGGCAACCACGTCGCCCTTGCCTCCCTTCCACGGCGTGTTCTGGACGCAGTACTCCGTGGTCCTGGTCTGCCACAAGCAGAAGCCGTCGTGGTGCTTGCAGACGAGCACCATGTACCTCGCGCCCGCGTCCTTGGCAACGGTGACCCATTGCTCGCAATCGAGGCGCGTCGGGTTGAAAGTGTCCAGGCTGCATGTCCCATCGGACCATTCCCGGTTGTTGAACGTGTTCATACCAAAATGGACGAAGATGCCGAACTCGTCGTCTTGCCAGCGAGCCTGGGCCTCCGTCGGTCTCACGAGGTCTGTCATGCGATCACCCGCGGGATTGCGCGACGAGCTGCCGCGCCCGCTCCAGGTCCTCGGGCGTGTTCACGGCGACCTTCCTGTACGCGGTCGCCGTCTCGACGACCTTGATCTTGTACCCGTTCTCCAGCACGCGCAGCTGCTCGAGCGATTCGGCGAGCTCCAGGGGTGAAGGAGCCGGCGGGTACTTTTCGAGGAACCAGCCTTGCCACGCGTAGATGCCGACGTGCTGGAAGAGTCTCGCGCCCGTCTCCCTGTTGCGGGGGTACGGGACGGGGGACCGGGTGAAGTAGAGCGCGAACCCGTCGAGCCCCTTGACGACCTTCACGTTGAACGGGTACTTCCAGTCCACCTCGCTGCCGAACTCGCAGCAGAGCGTCGCCATGGGGATCGCCGGGTCTTCGAGCAAGGGACCGGTGACCTCCTCGATCATGCGCGGCTCGACGAACGGCTCGTCCGCCTGGACGTCGACGATCACGTCATATTTTTTTCCCAGTTTCGAGTACGCCTCGGCGATACGGTCGCTGCCGCAGATGTGCTTGCCCGTGAGGATCGCACGGCCACCGAAGCCTTCGACTACTTTTTTTATCTCCTCGTGGTCGCATGCGACCATGACCTTGGAGACGCCCGCGGCCTTTCCGACCCGTTCGTAGACGTGCTGGATCATGGGTTTCCCGCCAATGTCGGCGAGGGTCTTGCAGAATATCTCCTCCGAGTTGAACCTCGCCGGGATCATGACGAGGATGACCCTCTTTTCTTCCGCCACGGGTGCTCATCCCCTCGTCCTGGCGTTGAACCTCGCCAGGTCGAAAAACGCAACGTTCTCGACGATCCATTCCCGCATGGCCTGTCCCTCTGGCGTGCCTTGCGGGTAGCTCGTGAAATCGAGCCGCTTTCCCAGCCCCTCGGCGACCCCGCGGGCGAGCAGCGGCCATAACGCGCCGATGTCCCCGACGATGGGCGTCGACCTTTCGAGCCTTGCGAAGCCGCTCATCTCCATGCGGAAAGGAACGTTGAATAATTTGGTTTTGGGCTTGCCATCGTCGATTGCCTTTTGTACGTCCCCGCCCGCGCGTTCCTTCTCCCAGACGGCTTGGAGCGCGGGGTCGAGGTCGATGCGGATCAGGTGTTTGTCCCTCAACGTGTAGGTTGGTGTGCCGGTGACGGGCGCCCATATGCCGTGGCCCGTGTAGGTCTCGAACGGGCCGTCGTGGATCTCTTGCGCCAGCGCCAGGGCGGATTCGACGATCACCGACGCGCCACCGAGCAGCCTCGCCACGCGCTCGCAGCGCTCCTTTATGGAGATGGAATCGCCTATGCATATGCCCACGTTCCCGCCACCGACCATCTGCGGGATGCTGACGAGTACGGGAACGCCGAATGTGCTGGCCGCGCCGATCATGGTCATTGGATCCGCGCCCGGGCCCGCCACGGCCTCGAGGGGCTCCCTCTTCTTCTTGCAAGTCTTGAGCAACGTCGACGCGAGCAGTTCCGTCCTCGGCCCCATGGGATAGGCCATGTTGCCTGCTGCTTTGATGATGACCTTTCCTTCGATCGTGCCCGCTCTGTTCAAGAACTCCCTGTCCACGGGAAAGTCGGCGGAGATCGTGTCGGTTTCTTGTTCGGTCAACTCCGTGATCTCGAACACCTCCCCCCTCGGCAAGAAATACTTGCCGGCCGGGGGCTTGGAATAGGTCATCGGCTCCTGCAAGGCGAGGCCGAGCTCGGCCCCAGGGAAGCGCTTGACCTTGTCGAGGGACCCGGCGAGCTCGTGGGCGATGACCGCGCTGCTCGTGAGGACCCCGTCGACGATTTCCTTGCTGATCAAAGCTGCTATCAGCGTCGTGACCCCTTCGTGGATGTTCGGGCCGGAACCAGTGACCACGACGACCTTCCCACCGCGCTCCTTCGCTTGCACGATGGCCTTCGTGGCCTCGGCGAGGCGGGTCGCAGTCAGCGGCGGCAATTCCGCCTGTATCGCGTCAAGCAGCTTGTTGTTTGTCGCTGGCACGTTCAAAGCAGTCATTTTGTTCCCTCCTTCGCTCGGATCGTCTGGTATTCGTTCGCCCTCGCGAGATCCTCCTCCGTGTCCACGGACAGGTAGTGGGTCGTGTCCTCCCTCGTGACGGGCACCCTGAGCTTGACACCGTGCTCGATCATGCGGAGCATCTCGAGCGATTCCATTCTCTCGAGAACCGTGGGTTCCCACCTGACGAACTGCTGGAGGAAATTGCTCCGGAAAACGTATATGCCCAGGTGCTCGAAGTATTTAATGCCCTCTTGGTTCCTGGGGTAGGGGATCCTCGCCCGGGAGAAATACATACCGTTGCCCTCCAGGTCGCGGACGACCTTCACCACGCCGGGCTCGTCGAACTCCTCCGGGCGCGTGATCTCGCGGCACAACGTGCTCACGGCGAGGGTCTTGTCCTCAATCATCGGCTTGACGGCCTCATCGATCATCCGACCGGTCATGAACGGCTCGTCCCCTTGGATGTTGACGGCGATGTCGTGTGGGATCTGGCGCGATGCGAACGCGACGCGGTCGCTCCCCGAATGGATGCCTTCAGCGGGCGTCATGATGGCCTTGCCGTTGAAAGCCTCCACGGCACGTTGCACCTCCTCAGAATCAGTGGCGACGTACACGTCGTCGACGAGCTTTGCACCGAGGGCGTTCTCGTAGATCACCTGGATCATGGGCTTCCCACCGATGGGGAGTAGCACCTTGCGCGGCAGCCTCGTGGATCCGACGCGGGCCGGAATGAATGCGATGGCCCTTTCTGCTTTCGATGGCATCATCGTTGCCCGTTCGCTCTACTACTACCTACCTTTACCTGGCTACCAATATGATTTTCTTCTCGGGACTAGACCTAGTGTATGAGCGAATGATGAGGTCAAAGATTGACCGAAGCGGTTGAGGCACCGCGATGAGGAGGCTGTTACTTCTGACGCTCGTTTTTCCGTCGTTCCCGAGAGGCACGTGATTGAAAAGGTGGAGGAACGGTCTACGTGCCAGGTAACGTGCCCGCTAGAAGACCTGGCCACAGGCCTTGCACGTGAACTCCTGGCGGGCACCCTTGCGGGTCGGGATGCTCAAGGGGACGACCTCGTCACCGGATGCCCCGCAGCCCGGGCAGATCGGTGTAGCCTCCGCGCCGGTTCGTTCGGCGGCCATCGTGGCGACGGCAGCCAGCTCGCGCTGGTACAAGATGGGCAGCAAGGCCGGGTCGGCGAGCCCCGCCCTATCGAACGCCATCCATGCCTCCCACTTCGCGAACGCGTCCTTTTTGACCGACTCTTCCTGGACGTCCTTGCTCGTCA
>JAFGBX010000131.1 GCA_016932935.1 Promethearchaeota archaeon
CGCGATATCGAAGAGACGAGCGGGGGGTGGCGCGCCGTGACCTCGAAACAAGGCCAGCCGGGATTCTCGCTCCGCGTGTTACTGGTCGCTTGCGGGCTCGATGCCGGCCTGGTCGCCCCGTTCCACCTGTTCACGAGGACACGTGGCTATTTCGAGAACACGACGATCTTCGATTTCGTGCTGATCGGGATAGGGGTGTTCATTGGCATCTTGGTGCTGTCGGTGATCAAGGGAAGGACGTTCTGGGTCACGGCAGCGAGTGCCGCCGGTATGGCGGTCGTGGGCTTCCTCACCATCGTGCAGTACCCGGCCCTGGAATACACGAGCCAGACCATCCCGCTGGTCGATTTCCTGGGCGTCGAGACCCAACCGATGGCGCTGAACTACGCGGCCATTGCCTGCCTGGCTATCCTGCTGTGCGGCGGCATGCTCGAGGCGTGCTCCCGCTCGGGCGCGGGGGAGGGCGGCTTGGTCTTTCCCGCCGCGCTCGCGCTCGGGGCGGGCATCCACTTCTTCACGACCCTCCTCGTCCCGTCGACCACGGGCTTGATGCTGTCGCTCGCGGCGTCGGCGACCGGGCTGATCGCCCTGCTCGGGAAGGGATCCGGCACGCTACTGCCATGGCTGAGCGCCAAGCCATCGCCGTTGCCCGTGCCAAGAGCGCGGCACGTCGCCATGGGGTTCACGGGGACGGTCTCCTGGCTCCTCTCCGCCGGCGTCGGGCTCCTGGCCATGCTCGTCTTCTTCGGGCATTTGAAAATCCCCGTTGACCTCGTCAACGGTTCCTTGCTCTTCAGCAACGTGATCTTCGGGGCGGCGGTCGCTGCCATCATCGCGCTGATCACGAGAAAGTGGCGCGTGTGGGGAAGCATCAGTGCCATCGCGTTTGGCGGGGCCGGCCTGGCGCTCTTGTTTTACATGGCCTCCGCGGGCGCCCTCGTCGCATTTCCCGCCATCGCGCTCGGCATCCCGCTCGTGCTCCCCTCGTGGCACGTCGTCTCCGAGCTGGCCCAGGCCGGCGCGCGTGGCACGACCGGCGTGCTGCTGCTGGTCGGCTGGCTCATCGCCGCGTACCTCGCCTTCATCCCGATCAAGCTCCCGGACCTCGCTGCCTTTTCGGAATGGATATACCTCGTCGCGGCTTCGGTCACGGCGGTCGAGGTGGGCTTGTCGATCCTCCGCGCCTACCTGGCGAGGGGGGCACGTTGGTACCGATCGCTTCGAGCCGCTTGACCAACCCATTAAAAAGATGATAGCCTATGAACGAAACACGAACACGGCAACTCGGCGGGATCCTCACGCGCAAGTACGGCGGGACCTTCTACTTCGTCTTCGGCATCCTGCTCGCGCTCGCCACGACGGCAGTCCTCGTGCTCTGGGACGAGGACGAGCTGGTCGAATACTGGTACTACTTCGCCGCCGGCGCGGTCGTGCTCTATAGCCTCGCCGCTGTCTGCATCGCGGCGGGCGTCGTGAACTACCGCAGAAAGGAGATGCCGAGGGGGAAGGCGATCGCGCTGTTCATGACGGGCCTCGTGCTCCTCGCCGGTTCCGGTGCCGGCATCGGCTGGTACGCGTGGGACCAGCTAGTGCCGAAGCCCTACGAGCTGTACCCGCGCGTGCACGCAATCCAATACGACCCCGCGTTCACGTTCTCGACCCAGTACGGCGACCTCAACCAGACCGTCGAGACGCTCTACGCGTCGATCTGGACGTCGGGCAACCCGACGGGCCCTGATGGCTATGCGTGGGGCGAGTCTTACGTGTGCCGCGGCTTCGTGCACATGTACAACGCGACAAAGGACGACGCGTACCTTTGGCCGCTGCTGAACCGCACCGACACGATCCACGCCAACCGCGACCGGAACGGCGACGGTGTGCCGGGTTACGGCACCGCCGCCTACACGCCCACCTACGTGGAATACATCGTCTGGGACGGGGTCGTGCTCATGCCGCTGGCGCAGATCGCCAACATCATCAAGGACGACGCCGTGCTGTCGTTGAACGGATCGCTAATGGCCATGGCTTCGACCTACATCGCCACCTGCGAGCAAGTCATCCAGAAGTGGAACAAGACCCACTGGCGCGAGCCGGGCGACGGCAGCGGGTATTACGTGAGCCCGCCCGCGAACGACACCGCGATATTCAATCGCATCGCGGCTTTTGGCCTCCTGACCCTGCAAGTCTACGACTTCACCGGGAACGCGACCTACCTCTCCATGGCAACGAAGATGGCGAGGTTCTTCCAGAAATACCTCACGCTGCGGACATACACGATGGACGGCGAGGCGAGGGAGATGTACACGTGGGGTTACGACTGGGAGGGGGACAACGAGGACACGAGCCACGGCTGCATCGAGGCCGAGTTCGCGGTCGACTGCCACGAGCGGGGCATCGTGTTCACGGCGACCGACATGCGCCGGCTGTCGCACACGTTCGTCGACTTCGTCTACCGGGGGAGGCCGTCCCAGACCGCGGAGGTGGAGCTCGATGACAACCTCGATCCAGCCGTGAACGTGAACCACACGAACACGTTCTCCGACATGATCAACGGGGAGACGGGCGGCGGGAACTACTACCTCTCGCTCCGGCAGGCGTGGTTCCAGCTCTACCGGTACCACGAGAACGTGACGCTCTCGTCGTTCGTCGTCGCCAGGTCTCTCGCCGACCTGATCCGGGCCATGCCCACGCGCCCGCCCTTCACGTCGCTGAGCGCCACGTACATGCAGGGCCTCGCGGCCATCCGGCACATGGTCTACGTTGGGAAGGAACCGCTCGCTGCCTGGTTCTGAAAGGGGAAAGAGGATTTCTCATCCCCGCATCCCCTCCAATTTTCAATTCGGGATCTTGCCGTCCTTCCTGAGGAACTCGTCCTTGAGCGACTTCCCATCCGGGTTGGAGAAGATGGAGATGACGTCCTTGTTGTTGTTGACCTCGACCTGCACGATGCCAACGTTCTCGCCTGAGAAGAGCTTCTCCTTCGAGGAGAACTCCACGACGTAGATGTCCATCGGGTTCGCCAGCGTGAACTCGTATTCTACCATACCGCCTTGCTGGAAGGTCATCTTGAACTCGACCGGGCGATCCTGCTTCCAGCCCGCGACGCCGGGCAGCGATCCCGTGACCGGGCTGCCGCCGAGCTTGGTGATGAACTTGTCGGGCACGCTCGGCTGGAGCAGGATCGAGTCGTGCTGGGGCTCGATGCCGAGCATATCCTCGAGCAGGATGTTGGCGACGATCCCCGTGCCGCCCACGCACCACGGGCGCGGGCCAGTCTTGTCGTTCTTGCGGGCGAACAGCTCGATGTTGTCGTTCGGGCCGATCGAGTTGTAGTACTCGAAGAAGTTGGCCTTGTCCTTGAAGGTCTCGAGCACGTGGAAGGCGGTGAGATAGGCGAGCTCCCCGGGGAGCTGGCGGAAGCCGTACCCCTTCATGCCCTTGATGATCAGGTAGTTCCCCACGACCCAGGTCGCGCCGCGCCACATGTTCATGGTCTTGTCGAACGACGGGTCGTCCCGCGCGACCGACGGCACGGGGAAGGCCGTCCAGAACTCGTCGCGGCTCGACAAGTGGCGAAGGTACCGCCCCAGCCGGTCCTTCGGGACGATGCCAGCGAACAGGGGGTACCAGCCGGCGATGGACCGCGGGCCGACGAACTGCCCCTTTTGCGGGCCTGCGAACGCCTTGTCGTAGTAGAAGCCGGTCGACTGGTCCCAGAGGTCGTCGTTGATCCAGCCGTCCAGCTCGGCCTTGCGCGCCTCGAGGTTCTCCTTGACCGTGTCCTCCTTGAGGACAGCGGCCATGTTGGCGAGCGACCTGAGCTGGACGGACACGAGGCAAGAGAGGTCGACCGCGTCGCAGTCCCCCGGTGATGCCTTGTCGAAGCGGGGCGCGTTCTCGAGGCCCGATTCCGAGGGGTGGGCCCAGGAATACAAGCCGTCCTTGTTGACGTCCCGGTTGTAATTGAGCCAGAGGTGGTAGTCGAAGAGGCGTGTGAACACGTCCTCGAGCATGGCGACGGAGCCGTTCTTCTTGAAGAGCTCCCAGTACGCGTAGGCCACGACCGGTGGTGCCGCCCACGGGCCGAAGCCGTTGGGCGTTATCGAGTGCGGGATGCGCCCGAAGCTGGATTCGTCGTCCGGGTCGCCCATCACCTGGTGCTGCAAGCAAGTGTCGAGGGCCTCCCGCGCGAAGGCCGGGTTGCACAAGCTCCACACGCGCGAGATGAACGCGTTGTCGAAGAGCCAGGTGCCCTTCCACGACGGCCCCGGCCGGAGCCATGTTCCCTTGATGAGGCCGGCGGGTGCCATGGCGTTGTTACCGAGGGCGTCGAACACCGCGGCGAAAGCCTGCCCCCAATCGTTCCCGGGAACGTTCAGGACAGGCGTCTGCCGGGGGATCACGGCCACTTGCAAGTGCGAGGACGGGTTGAACGGGTCTTCCTTGGTCGCGTAGTCCTTGTGCGCGGGCTCGTCGGACGTCATCGTGCTCACGATGTCCTAGACGTGTTTCCACCATAAAATTGTTCCATCGGCGACGATCTGATCACATAGCGAGGGAAAAATCATAGAGGGAGTATTCGCTACATGGGGGCTCCCGCCAGTTCATACGGGAGCGTGCTGTCTCAAGGCGAGGAGCGCCGTCTTTTTCCGCTCCCAGAATCGCTGGTATAGCACGATCGCGGTGAACAAGATGCCGAAGATGGCGAACACCGACAGGCCCTTCGGCCGCATGAAGTCCATCATGATGTCCGTGAGGTGCTTGTCCCAGAAGTGTTCCTGCCCCGGCACGACGTCGAACTCGAGTTGCCAGTCCTGGGAGAGGAGGTCGGCCATCTGGGTGAAGAACGTGTGGCTGTCGTTGTTGTTCACTCGCCCCGAGGTCAACTCGCGCGGGAACTCCCGGTAATCGCAACATATCGGATCCCGAGGGCCGATTCCGGGCCAAAGGTTGATGCGCTTGACCCCCGTGGCTCGCACCATCATGATGTCGAAGGCCAGGCTGTCGAAGCCGTCGACCCGGCCGTCGCCGTTGAGGTCGCGCGAGAAGGAGGCCATCGTGCTGGACTTCGCCCGGATGCATTTCTCCTTGTATTCATCGGCGGAGTAGACCCCCTGCCCCACGCAGCCCAGGTACACCATCCGTTCCTCCCGCGGATGATTCTGTGGTTTCATCGACAAGATGTAGGTGAAGCCATAAGTCCAGTACGGCTGGTTGTTTCCCCGGTAGAACATGTAACCCGCCACGTCCCACGGGAGATCGGAGCCGAGATAATGGTTGAACAAGGCATCGTCCACATCCCCGTCCATGATGTCGACCAGCGAGTCCATGGTGCCGCAGTTGATCTGCTTGAAGTACGCGGCCTCGTCCGGCGTCCCGTTGGGGAGTACGGTGACGTGCATCTCTTCGAATAGTGCTCGCCACTTGGCCGCGTTCTCGGCATAGGTCTCGTCGTCCATGGTATTACGTGCCCAGGTTTCCTGGAAGAACGTGTTCTTGGCGCCGAGCGCCTCGTCGATGCCGTAGGTGGCTTCGTTGTACTCCCTCGTGAGGTTCCAGCCGTAATGATCCCAGAAATACGCCTCCGTCTCCGCTTGCCGCTCCTCCCCGCCCCGTTCAACGTTGTACATGTGGCCCTCCAGCGTTGCGCGCCAGTAATGGGGGCCGGTGAGACGAGCCTTCTGGATCCCGCGCAGCCTCGGCGCGTATTGGTCGAATTTCATCAAGAACGGATCCAGGCCGAAGACGCTCTGGATCTGGATGCCGTAGTTGAAGAACAGCCGGGCGATCCTGTCCCATGCCGAGTAATCGTTGAAGACGGGCTCGCCGTTGGCGTCCCCGTAAATGACCCACTCGGGCCGATGCGCCATGGCGATCGCGCCGTTCATCCTCGCCAGCGCCACGAGCCTGGAATGCGTGTATCCCTCCAGGAGAAGGGAGATGTTCCCGGAACCGGTTCTCGCCGCTTCGAGCAAGTCAGCCATGCCTGCCGAGATGTTCACCAGCCTCAACGTCGAATTGTCTGGCGAGATACTCCAGTTCCCCGTCCACTGTGATAGCCGCGCCCGCGTGCTCCACGGGATCATGCCCGCGTAAAGGTTCGACATGTTCGTGTAGGTGTAATTGGCGTAGATCTGCGCCGCGTGGAGCGGGTTGGGCAAAGCCATCGCGCTGGAGATGTTGATGCTGGCGTTGCTTCCCTCCGTGTATCCCCCCGGCGGTTCGAGGAGGGGGTAAGAATCGTTCGTGAACTGCTCGTCGACGCCAAGCCAGTATTCCAGCCTGAGGTCATTCAACATGCCAGACGAGTATTCCAGCTTGTAGGTGGTCGCATACCATAGCTGGTTGCCCGTGATGAACGTGGCACTCAAGGCGATGCTGGTGATGATGACGATGAGCGATTTACCGAACCGTAGCGAGTTTCCAACCTTGCGTGCCCTCGCCGTCCTGAAGAGGGCGGCGAACGCGCGCCCCGGCTCCTTCTTGACCCGTAGCAGTGCCATGTCGAAGGCCCGCCTCCCCAGGGGCGATTCACTAGCAATCGCGCAAACGACCGTGAGCGCATAGCAGGCGATGCCCGCGTAGGAGAGCACGCCGTAGACGGCACTCCGCTCCCACGTGGCGTACCACGGGCTCATGGCGACCAGCCGGATGATGTTGTGAAGGCTGTTGGCCATGTTGCCACCCATGGGCAGGGGAAGTATGGTCACGATGATGATGTAGAATATGCCATACACCATCGTAATGAACCGGACTGGGCGGCGGTTTAGATTGAATATCTGCACGAAAAAAATGCCTACGAACGCCGCCGTCAACCCCAACGGCATGCCCAGGCTGATCCACGCGTAAGAGCCGACGAGTGCGACGTCGGTGACCAGCACGTACAGGATATAGGATATGTTGAAGAGCGGACCGGCGATGGTCCCGTGCTTGACCCACGAGGGGCCGCGGCCGGTGCGTCCTTTGGCGTTCTCGGTCATGGTGATGATCAATTCGCCCTGGTGCACTTATGCATTCCTACCGGGATAGAGGGCACGAAGCCCCTATCCGGGCGAGACACTTTAGCGCAGGTGCCGCCCCGTGCAGCAACCGCAGGATCCAAGGCCCGGCTGCTGGGGCAAGCACCGGAGCGATTGGCGCTCGCCCCGATGGCGAATGCGTGGTAAGTTACCTAATCGCGCTTTAAGGACGGGCGGGGGATGGCAGGTTGCTCGATCGCGTATTAAAGACGAAGGATCGACGGCAAGGACTACCTGGATTACGTGCCTCGGGGATCGGGCCGAAACCACCGGACAGATCACTTACGGAAGCAAGACGGATCATCTCGAGCAGAGGATTAATTAATGCCATCTCCATTCCATATGTGTCAAGGTATTCTAGATTCCTTATCTCCAGGTTTTCGAAGCAACAGAAGTGAGGAAAACATGTCGGAAGAACAACTACGAGATGTGGACGAGGACGGGAAGACCGGCGAGGACGAGTACAGCACCGAGGACATCGAAAGAGAACTGTCGTCCAAGCTCATGATCGAGAAGGGACATCCCCTCCCCGTGAAGAAGATAGTCGTTAACATGTGGCGCAGCGGTTTGCACGGCGCCCGCATCGGCATCAAGAAGGATGCCCAGTGGCAGAGTAAGAGCCGCCAGTTCTCCCCCGAGATGGACATCGTCGGTGATGCGCTCTACGAGTTCGACGAAGAGAAAATGATGGAGGAGAAAATCCAGAAGTATTACGAGCTGGATCGGGCCGTGGAGCTCGTCAAGGCCAGCAAGGACGTCCCCCCTCCAGCCGACCCGAGCAAGCCGGACGAGGCCGCCAAGTACGAGGCGGCGGTCAAGGAAGCGGCCACCAAGAAGCTCGAGGAGATCAAGAGGGAACCGAAGACGTACCAGAAGCTCATCATCGAACCGCTCGCGAAGCTCCCCAAGGCGAAGAAGCAGGGATACATGGACAAGAACAACGAGAAGCTCGACCCGATCCCGGCCGAGAACGACCGGAAGCTGATCATCGCGCTGAACCAGCGCTACTGGGACACGGAGGTCGAGGACAAGAGCGCGATGGAGGAGGTCGACATCGACCAGGACGGGAAGGTCGACAAGAAGCGGTACCTCGCGAACTACCTCACCCGGAAGTTCGGCGAGTTCGCGGGCATCAACCGGCGCCTCATCATCAAGGTCTTCAGGGACATGGCGCACTCGGAGATCGACAAGCGTGGCATCTGGATGGGCACGATCGAGCAGTCGTTGCTCGAGAGCATGGCCATCACGTTCGGCGAGAAGGATCCGCTGTTCTCCTCGGTCATCACGCTGCCGGCGTTCGATTACCAGGTGCAGCTCGTCAGGTCGCACGCTATCACGGGGCACCGGTTCGTCATGCCAGTCATTTCCCGCCGCATCAATTTGGAGGAGCTCTTCGAGTCGTCGGTGGAGAAGAACAGGAACGTGGCACAGGAATTCAAGAGCACGGACAAGATGCCAATGAACTTCTACGTGCGGTACTTCCTCATCGAGGGCAAGCGGTTCACGCCCGGCACGGACTACATCATCAAGGATCCCATGAACGGCAACAAGGTCGTCGCGAAGATCGACGGCCGAGCCATCGACATCGGCGGCCGGTGGGACATCACCTTCTTGGACGAGGCGCTCTCGAAGGACGCGATCTTCCGCTCGAACGTCGTGCTGTTCACGACGATCATCAAGTACCACCCCGACGCCCAGAGGGTCATGCGCAGCTTGCACAACGAGATGAAGAAGAAGGTCAAGGACATCAGCGACGACGAGCTGGAGGCCGCCCTTACCATGTACATCGAGCGCTTGGAGAAACGCAAAGGAATAAGCATCTCCGACAAGCCCCAGCGCATCGCCTTCGCGAAGAAGCTCATCAAGGACGAGAGGTACGACAAGGTGGACTTGGCGCAGTTGCTCCGCCAGAAGTACCACATGAACATCACGCCCCACGAGCTGAGCATGATGTACAACCCCCGCCGCGTTCGCAGTTGAAACACGGAAAAGATTTCGTCCAGCACCCTTCTATCTCTTCCATTTTTCACCACGATTCACCACCGAAGAGCGGGGCACGCCGTTCTCCCCCCGTGTCGATGCATGGGCCTGCGCAACCAGGCTTTTCAACTCACGTGATGGTACAATTATAAATAATTGAACGCCGGGAGCGCCGGTTCCCCCGGAAGCGCAACCATCAAAAGCCCCCTTTCCTAGGATGTCCTCGACTGCAAAAAAATGAGGGAAGGGCATTCTACATGGAACCGTGGCTGCTCCTCGTGGTCGCGATCGCCGGCTTCGCCATCGCCTTCCTGGCATCGATGGTGGGGATCGCGGGGGCCATCCTCTTCTTGCCCGTGATGATCCTTTGCTTCATGATCCAGCCGAGCGCCGCCATCGGGGCGAGCACGTTCGCTGGTGCCGCGAGCACGACGGCTGCCGCGGTGCAATACCTCGCCAGCAAGAAAGTCAACTTCCGCCTCGCCGTGATCTTCATCGCGCTCAACCTGCCGGGGGTGTTCTTCGGCACCTGGCTCGCCGGCATGCTCGAGTCGAGGGCACTGGCCGGTTACTGCGGGTTGCTCATCATCGGCCTCGCGATCGTGATCCTCATCAACCGGAACGGAGCGAGATGCAACGACGGCGAATCACAAAGCTCCAAGGTGGGAAAGGACGAGGATGGCACGCCCGTCATCGCGAAGCGGAACCCCGGGCTCGTCTTCTCCACCAAGTTCGTCGCCCAGAGCTCGACCTCCAGCTTTCTTGGCGGGTTCGTCACGGGTTTCGGGGGCATGGGTGGGGCGACGGTCACGACTTGCTCCATGCTCGTCATCGGGGTCTCCTTGCGTGCGGTGGTCGGCGCATCGATATTCGCCGCGGCAGTGACCTACTGGTCGAGCGCCATCACCCGGGCCCTTATGCCGGGCTTCGATTGGGCGCTGGCCGCTGCGCTCGCCGTCGGGGCGGGCGCCGGTGCCGTGCTAGGGGCGAGGTATCACGAAAAGGTCAAGACGTCGTTGCTCAGGGCGATCCTCTCGGGCATCGCGCTGTTCGCCGGGATCCAGCTGACCTCCTTGCTGTTCGGTTTCTAACACGGGAAGGAGTTTTCCGACCGAGGCGTGCGCGAAATCATGCACTGGATCCTCCGAGATAACGCGAGCGGTAGTTCGAAACGGGAGGTGTTAATTATTAATAATTGAACGCGCGCTCGGCCGTCCCCCCGTGTTCTTACGCGATTATGCACATGGAAACCCTCAAAAAGGATGGCGGGCACATCCCTCGTGAAATGGACGCTCGATAGGAAGTGAGCCTCGTTTGGACCCGTGGGCACTGCTCCTGCTCGCCAGCATCGCCGTGGGCATCGCCTTCATCACGTCGATGGTCGGCCTGTCCGGTGCGCTGCTGTTCCTCCCCGTGATGATCCTCGCGTTCGGCGTGCCGGCCGACCTCGCGGTCGGCTGCTCGCTCCTCGCAGGCGCCGTGAGCACGACGACCGCGACCGCCCAGTACATCCGGCAGAGAAAGGTGAACTACAGGATCGGCCTCATCTACAACGTGGTCGACGTGCCCGGGGTGCTGGTCGGGGCGTGGCTCGCGTCGCTGCTCAACGCATCGATCCTGGCCGGGGCCTGCGGATTCGTGATAATCGGCCTCGCCATCTTGATCTTGGTCAACAAGACCGATCGCAGGTGCCAGGTGGGGTCGGGGATGGCCTCCAACGAGATGAAATCTTGTGATGAGGCCGTGGCCGATTCTAATCCAGAGCTGGTCGTCGCGAGGGACTACAAGGTCTCGTTCACTCGAAAGTTCTTGTCCCAGTGCTTCATCGCTAGTTTCTTTGGCGGTTTCATCACCGGGTTCGCCGGGATGGGCGGCGGCACGGCGGACACGTGCTCCATGATACTGATCGGCATCCCCATGCCGGTCGCGGTCGGCTCCTCTGTATTTGCGATGTCTTTGACCTACTGGTTCGGCATGTTCACCCACACGTTCCTGGCCGGCTTCGACTGGGTCGTCGGGATTTCGCTGTCCATAGGTGCCGCCATCGGTGCCACGCTCGGCGCGAAGTACCAATGCAAGTTCAAGACGTCCGTCTTGAAGAGGGTGCTCTGCGGAATCGCCATCTTCGCGGGCGTCCAGCTCGTGCTCTCGCTGTTCAACCTCAACCTCCAGTAGGAGGAGTGATGGCTGGTGGACGCTGATTCCAGCCTTGCACCTTTCATGAAAATGGCTGATCAAGGATCATAGTGCCAGTATCGCGTCGACGTCGCCCGTCCACGCGCCCCCGATGATGGCCCGCAGTATCTCCTTGCTCCTCGCCGCGGGGACGGGTCGGGGCATCGCGTCGAGCTTCATCTGGTTCTGCGCCGCGTCGGCGATGGCCTTCTCTATGAAGTCCTTCGGGAAGCCCTCGTGCTGCGCCAGGGTCGTCTTCTGCCCGATGGCCTTGTAGAAGTCGATCAGGCCGAGCACCACCGCCCGCGTGACGTCGCCGCGGGTCTCCAGCCCCATCAAGCCGGCAACCTGCCCGAGCTTCTCGGGGATGGCCTTCCCGTAGTAGGCCGTGTAGTAGGGGAGCATCACGGCCGTGGCCTCCCCGTGATCCATGACGCTGAACCACGAGAACGAGTTCATGTGCGGCCCGCCGGTCGACTTGTAGACGATGACCGTCCCGCCCAGGACGCACGCTGCGCTCATGGCCCGCCTGGCCGCCATGTCCGACCCGTCCTTCACCGCCCGGGGGAGGTACTTGAACACCAGCCCCATGCCCTCGATGGCCCTGGCGTTCGCGCCCGGGTCGACGCTGTCGTGGACGTTATTCATGTAGCCCTCCATGAGGTGGGTGAGCGTATCCAGTCCGACGACGCGGGTGAGCGCGGGCGGGCAGGTCCTCGTGAGCTCTGGATCGACGATCGCCCGCTTCGGGATGATCGTCTCGTCCGAGATGAGTTTCTTGACCCCCAGGGCGTGGTCGGTGATGTTGCTGTACTTCGTGACCTCTGCCGACGTGCCAGAGGTCGTGGGGATCGGCAGGAAGGGGAGCAACTGGCCCTTGAAGGCCTTCTTGATGTTGTCGACGCCGAAGTACGGGTGGATGTCGTCTGCCTGCGCGCTGACCATCACGTTCGCCGCCTTGCAAGCGTCGAGCACCGACCCACCACCAAGGCCGACGATGCCGTCCGCCTTGCAATGTAGCAGTTTCAAGGCCATGCGGTAGATGGTCTCGACCGATGGGTTCGGCTCGACGCCCCCGAACAGGTCTTGCTTGACCCCCGCTTTCGACAGCGAGGCCTGGAGCCGACCGAGCTGGCCGCTCTTCTCGGCCGAACCGCCGCCGATGGCGACCAGGGCGTTCTTCATGCCCATTTCCTTTGCGACGTCCCCGGCCTTGTCCAGCGCCCCGTCCTCGAAGGAGACCCTCGTGAGCTTCCAGTTCTTGATGATGTCGAGTGCTTTGTCCGTGGTTGATCCCCCGGTTCCGCGACCGCGTTCCGAGAGATGGTAGCGCTCGATGGCGTTTAACTCATGCATGCCCTCGTGGCATCCGGAACGGCCAAGGTCAAGGGAGTTCGGACGGTTGGTAGAAGAACGGGGCGTAGGGCTTCACGCCGAGCGCGGCGCCCCACGCGGCCGAGAAGGCCAGCATGACCACGAGCTGGACGACGATGAACAGGAGGAACGGCCTGTTCGAGATGGCGAGCTTGTTGCGCCTGGCCATCGTCATCAGGATAACCACGCAAGCGATGGCACCCATCGATACGAGGGAGAAGGCCATGCTCTGGCCTTCCAGGTTCTCGACCGAGAAGATCACCCCGTGCACGGCCGATGGCACGAGCACCAGCAGCTTCTCCCCCTTGTTGAGCGCGTGGTCGGGTCGCGCGAGCAGGGTCGAATCGCGTGGAATGGCCAGCGCCATCACGGCGAAGTACGACACCAAGCCGGCGCCGATGAGGTGGTGACCGACGATCTCGTCGAGGAAGTAGGCGAATACGTAGTTGTTATACCCGTGACCGGTCGCGTCGTAGAACGCCTTCGCCTGGGCACCCACGACGTTGAAGAGCCGGTTGAGCAAGAGACCGGCGTTGAACGTCGCGATGGAAACGGCCAGCAACAACTCGAGCGCGCGTGCCTTCCTCGCGGGCATCAGCCCGGCGGCGCTCCAGTCCGCAATCGTCCGCTGGAGGCACCAGGACATGACGACGGCCATGGCCGGCCCGAACGCTGCGATCTCGACGATCGTGGACATCGGAAACGACGCCGTCCCGAAGAGGTAGTTCCCGTCCAGGATGTAGTACTCGACCTGTGCTTGCGTTCCCATTGCCTTGAAGGGCAGAACGGCGATGTATGCGGCGAGCAAGGACGACATGTAGACCAGGAAGATGCGGGTGCTCGGCCGGGTGTTGGCCACGACGAAGCCTCGGGCGCCCTCGAGTTGCCGCTTCACCCGTCGGAGCGCCGTTCAGAACACCTCCTCCGGTTGCGCGAAGAACGGATAGGCTGGCCAGAGACCGGCTATCAGGCTCCATAGCAGCGCCGCGATGGTCGCCGCTACCACGAAGCAGAACAAGAACCCGATGTACGGCCGCTCGAACGGCCGCAGCGTGTCGAAGCTCCGGCCGCCGCGTTTGTAATGGACCGCGAGAGACGTGACGAGCATGGCCCACGACCCGACGAGCACGACGAGCCCGGCCTGCCCCTCGACCGCCGCGAACAGCTGTAATGCCCCCATGACGAAGCCCAGGAGCATCGCTGCCATGGTCACGGTCGCTTTAACGCGCGTGGCCTCCCCGGGCAGCTCAGCGACGGGCTCGGAGGCGATGACGATGGCGAGCACGAGCAATATCCCGATGTGGATCATGGCATGGGAAATGTGCTCGTCGATGAAATATACGAGCACGAAGAGGTTCCAGGCGCCTATGCTTTCACCCGCGAGGTCATCGACCATGCCGTTGAACTGATTGAAAAAAACGTGGACGACGTTCCCGCCCGCGATCAGGAGGGCCGCGACGACGAACGCGTGGGAAAGCAGGTTCCGCTTCCGCGATGGCAGTAGCGCGTGCCGCTCCCACGTCTCGATGTTCACGGCGACGAGGAGATACCCGGCGACGACGAGGCCGAACGACCAGGTCACGATCTCGAACACGTCGCTGGCCCGGATCTTGAAGACCGCGCCCACGCCCGTCTCCGCGATCGTGAACGGGAAACGGATGGTGCCCTCGATGTACTTTGACAGCAAATAGCCGGCACCAAGCACGATGATGAAAGCGAGCAAGGTTACCAAACGCGAGACCACGCGCTGCGGGCCCGCCAGCTCAGCCCCTCCAACGCCTTTATAGGGGTTGCCGCCGTCCGATCGCGCCGACTTTATCGAATCCATTGGAGGCAGACTAGCCAGCGAAAGAATTTTAAGGTTCATTACGCCGTGAAAAGCATAGACCGGCAAGGTGGGAAGCTCGATGGATGAGAACGAAGCCCAAGCCAAGCAGCAGATGTACAATTTCTTGTTCCTGGGCGAGAAGGCGGATGCGCTGCTCCCCTTCTTCAAGCAGCTCTTCGACATGGGCATCGAATTCCCGCGTGCGTCGGGGATGTTCTATTATCCTTCCCGAGTGTCCGACACGTGCTTGATACGCGCGTTCGCCGCGTTCCCGTCCAGCCTCGAGATGATCGCGACGCCGAAGGAGTTCGGCGACGCGGACTGCATCGTCCTGGTCATCAACGTCCAGAACAACGAGCATTTCGGGGACTTCGTCCCGTACTTCCAGGCCATTCTGGAGAAGAAGCTCGCATGCCCGCCGGTCGCCATCGTCGGGATCACGCTGCACCATGAAAGGGCCCGGGAGGTCTCCTACTTCGGCATGGTCGCCTTGAAGCACTTCATCGCCACGACGTTCAAGCCCGCGGAAACGCACTTGATCGAGTGGAACGTGCATCGCAAGACCGGTACCGAGAAGCACATCCGCTCCACGTTTGCCGACATCATGCGTGCGGTCGACCGCGAGCGGCACGACACGAGGCCAGTACTGTCGAGAACGGCCGTGCGGAACGAGGCGATCAACCTCAAGCGGGAATTGCAGTCCTGGAAGTTCCTGGACAAGAGGGCGGGATTGAAGCACCTGATCGCCGACGAGCAGTTCTGCATGCACGGGATGAACCGGGCATCTTCGCGGTTCCACGGATACAACCGCGAGCTCCTCGTAAGGCACGGCCTGGATGCGTCTTTCGCCAAGGACATCCTGGACGAGTGGGAGAACCTGGATGACGTGGACACCGTTTCCAAAGGGGAGGTCGAGGCCGTGCGGCGGGAGCATGTTAACCTGTTCGAGGCAAAGCGGAAGTACCTGGCGCCGAGATCCTTGAGCGAGCTCATCATCGGCACGCACATGGATCTCCCCGTCGCGAAGGCAGTATTGCGTGAACTCAGGGACGACAAGCACGAGGTGGACATCCACCACACGCAGTCAATCGTCGAGGAGCTCTCCTCCATCACGGAACTCATCATCATATTTGCCAGCCAGCCGATTTTCTACCACCTGCCGAACGAGAAGATGGGCGTCGGGAGCGTCGACAACATCGAGATGCTGTCCGGGATGTTCCACGTGCTCGACATCTTGCGGAACCAGGTGTACACGACGGAACAAGAGGAGAAGAAGACCGTCGAGAAGATCAAGTACGGCAGCTTGAACCTCACGATCGCACATGGAAGGCGCGCGAAGTGCGTCATCCATTCGTTGCGGGGTTTGACCGATGATATGTTGAAAAAGGTGGAGCGGTACCTCGATTCGTTCGAACTTACGTTTGCTTCCAGGTTGGACGATTATAAAGGCGAGGTGAACGTCTTCAACGACACTGGACGGAAGCTGTACGATGACATCTTCACGCCACTGCCTTTAAACCAGGTGAACACGAACTGGCGCGTCGCCAACACCGGGGACGAATCCCGAGACGTGCTCACGTCGAACCAGGTGCGAGTCCTCGACTCGATAGCTAGGATGCAAGCCGAGGGCGTCATCGGGGTGAAGTTCCACCTTGAAGACATCTTCTCGCAGATCGCGAGCCGCGCTAGGTTGTCTCAGTCTGACCTGCTCCTCCTGCTCCCGGGCGAGCTGCTCGTGCGCGACTCCCCGGCGCCGTGATCAAAGCCGCCCGCGTCCCCTGGCGGTGAATATATATATCGAAGCTGTTGGTACTACTCATGACCGCGCGTGCTCTCGGCACGCGCCTCTACGTCGGGCGAACGTCCCATGCGGCGGGCAAGAACCTCGAAAGTGATTGTAGCATTTATCATCGCTGTGGCGATGATGGGCAGCTTGTTGATCACGCGGAACCAGCCAGGAACGCACCGGCTAGGCTCGGACGAGCGGCAGATCCGCGCCTCGCCGGCCCACGACCCCATCTCCATCACCAGCGACGCGGAGATGCTCGCCTTCACGAACAAGACGGGGGACGGATCGAGCGGGAACCCGTTCATCATCCAGAACCTCCAGATCGACGGGGGAGATGACCTCTCTTGCATAGAGATCAAGAACGTGAACTCCTACCACGTCACGATCCAGAACTGCACCCTCACCAACTCGGGAAGCTTGCTCGGGGATAAGGATAGTGGCATCGAGCTGTTCAACTCCCAGAACATAAAGATCAGGAATTGCACGATATCCAACAACTTGGTCGGGATCTGGGCCATTTATTCGAGCGCTATCACGATCGAGGACAACCACATACACCATAACTTGTATCACGGGATCTGGCTCGAGAACACGGGTTCCACGACGATAAAAAACAACGTCATCGAGAGCAACACGCGCCACGGCATCTTCCTGGAGGAATCGGGGTCGAACACGATCTCCTCCAACACGTGTATGTCGAACGGCCTGCGTGGCATCTATATCGATTCGGACTCGTTCGAGAACGAGGCTTTCTTGAACCAACTCGGTTTAAACGTTGTTGCGCAAGCCTGGGATGACGGGGTAGGTAATGTCTGGGACACGCCGATTGGAAATAAGTATGGCGATTATGAAGCGCGCTACCCATCAGCGGAAAACGACGGCATCCTCTGGGACACCCCCTACGAGATATTCGGATTTGCCGGCGCTGTTGACACCCGGCCGGTCTTCGACGTGGGCGGGACTCACGGCACCATAAACATCACCGGTAACGCGGGAATGGACGCGTTCTGCGGCAACGGCGGCAACGGCACGGACGGGCTGTCGCCGGCCACGGCGCACCGGATAAGCGACTTCAAGGTCTCAGCGGATGGGGGCGATTATTGCATAAAAATCAAGGACGTGGATAGGTACGTGATCATCGAGAACTGCACGTTCATCACCGCCTATTTCGACGAATGGACATCCGCGGGTGTCAAGCTGGAGAATTGTACAAACATCCGCTTGACGAACTGCACATCCCGATATAACACGGGGGGTGTACGGGTCAATTCGGGGTGCCAGCGGTGCCGTTTCGACGACAACATTTTGACCCATAATTCCTACATCGGCATATACATCACCGCCTCCTCCAACCTGACGATATTCAACAACACCGTAAGGAAGAACTACGTGAACGGCGTTCACCTCTGGTCCTACTGTGAGGACAACAACATCTCGTCGAACCACATCATGGACAACAGCATCAATGGCATCATCCTCCAGGACGAGAAAAACACCACGGTAGAGGGGAACTGGCTCGTCAACAATTACTTGGGTAGCCAGATCCTCTACTCGGAGAACCTCACGATCAAAGAGAACCACGTCATAAACTCCACGTATCTCGGGATCTCGGTCATCGGCTCGCCGGGAGGGATCGTCCTTGAGTCGAACCAGGTCGTCGGAACGGGGTTTGTCGGCATATCACTCCAGACATCGACCGGGGTGGCGATGGCCTCGAACAACATGACCAACGCGAGCGTCATGGTGGAGGGGAGCCTTGGCGAGATCGCCTCCTTCACGATAGACAGCACGAACAAGGTCAACGGCAAGCCGCTATACTACTATCACGACCAAAATGGCCTCAATGCGGCGAATTTCACCAACGCTGGTCAGATCATCGTGGTCAACTGCAACTCGTCCCTGATATCGAACATTAACTGCAGCAGCGCGTCGAACGGCATCATTTTGTACTATTGCAAGAACGTGACCATATCCAACTCTACGCTGGACGATTTCACGAGTGCCGGCCTACTGATCAAAGCCTCGACGAACTGCACGGTATCGGGAACTACGATGCGAGGTTGTCATGAAGGTGTCTTAATCGAGAACAGCACGGAGATCCGGCTGGCCTCCAACACCTTCATAGACGGCGGCCTGGTCTTGAACGAGGACGTCGCCCAATGCGAAACCCTCGACATCAGCACGTCAAATACGGTCAACGGGCGCACCCTCCGGTATTACGTGAGTCGAACCGGGTTGGTTGAAGCGAACTTCACCAACGCGGGCCAGATCATCTTGATCAACTGCAGCAATTCCCGTGTATACGGCCAGAACGTCAGCTATAGTTCTATCGGTATTTACGCCTACCTCTGTAACGATACCAGCATCGCCTCGATAGGTGGCCGCGGCAACTCCGTGACAGGAATCTATGTTAATGCTTCCAGGAACGCGACGGTCGAGAATAGCGACGTATCAGACTGCAACTGGGGGATCAGTTTCCAGCATTCCACTGCTTGCACGCTTTCTGCGAGCACGGCAGATCGTTGTTTCTGGGGCGTGTTTATAAATTATTGCAATGACTCCATCGTTGCAAGCAACAGCATGGTAGACTGCATAGAAGCCGGTGCTTGTCTCTGGGCATCGAACAATCTTACCTTCGAGGACAATACGGTACGTGGCTCAGATCTATACGGCCTTCACATGAACTTAATATGGCACAGCCGGCTGGTCGCCAACGATATCTCATACAACAAAGAAGCTGGCATCATGTGCTATAATGGGAAATGGATGACGATCGCGGGGAACCTTTTCAGCGACAACGGGTATGGGATGATACTCTCGCAGAACATGTCCCACAACCGCCTGTACTGCAACAGCTTCTTCAACAACCCCAAATCAAACGGGTTCTACGACGAGCAGTATTTCGGGACGAACAACACGTGGTCGAACGGGACGTTCGGGAACTATTGGGACGATTACTCGTCCCGCCATCCAAACGCAACGGTTCTCGCCGGGATATGGAGCCAACCATACGTATTGAACGGGTCCACGACGGACGCCGACCCCCAGCCACTCGCATATCCTTGGCTTTTCTATCGCGTCGGGGAAGACCCGGATGGTGATGGGATCCCCAACGAAATGGAGATCTTCGTGCATGGTTCGGATCCAACAAAACTTGATACCGACGGGGACGGCATGGATGACGGGTACGAGACCCGTAATGGTTTAAGCCCCCTCGTGGACGATGCCTCAGGCGACCTGGACAACGACGGCCTCTCGAACCTCCAGGAATACTTGTTGAGAACCCGAGCCGACAACCCGGACACGGACGGTGACGGCTTCTCGGACAAGGTCGAGTTAGATTGGGGAACCGATCCCAGATCAGCATACAGCAGCCCCCTATTCATCATCTTGATCGTGGTAGCAGCGATTGCAGCTTCGGTTGTTCTTTTCGTGAAGGTCGTGCAGAAAACAAAGATATTCAAATCCAAGAAAGTGACTTATGGGCGTGGCGTCGACACCTGGCTAGAGGAAGAATTAGAGGAAGGATCGCAAGCAATCACAGAAAAGATCGACGAAAAGCGGGCCATCCTCTCCAGGGTCATGGAACCCATGACCACCGAAGAAAAGAGCGCTTCGGTTCCCACGAAAGTTCTGGGAAAACCCTCGGTCGGAGGGAAAAAGAAGGGAGCCGGTCAAGAAGAGGTCGTAAAACACGAAGTTGACGCACAAACGGAGGGCGAGGTGGACGTTTTCAAGAAGAAGGAGTTTTGCATCGTGTGCAACACCAGCTTGAAAGCCACCACGTTTATCTGTCCACATTGTGAGACGAAGTATTGCATCCGCTGTGCGATCGCGCTATCGGAGCGCAAGGAATCTTGCTGGGTATGCAAGAATCCAATGAATTTCAATCCCTGACAGGGTGAGGATGAGGGGGAGAACGCCAGCTCTTCGATGGATTATCTGCGGGCCAGGTCGTCCCCGGACGCCATTCTCATTCATATGCCCTTTCTATATAGTGACTATATAGTGCTTGTGTGATATATTTATACGCCCCACTTTTCGACTGGATCACGAGGCCAATGCTGAAAAAAACCATCATCAAGTTCCAGATAGCCCTCGCGCAGAACAGGCACATGCTCGTCCTCATTGCGCTCTGGTTCGCGCTGAACTACCTGCTCCTCCTCGCGATGTGCGGGGACATCGTCCAGGCGGCCAAGTACTTGTTCTACTTGGAAGACCTGGACACGGATTACGGGCATTTCTACGCGAAGTACAGCGAGTTCGTCGTTTTCGGCTTGCTCATCGGCCTGGTGACCGTCGATGTCTTCAGGAACTACGACCCGAGCAAGACGTGCGAGATCCTGGCGAGCAAGGAGGCGAACCATGCCATCGTCTTCGGACACGACCACCTCGGCATCAGGCTGCACGAGTACCTCAAGAAGCACCGGATCCCGAGCATCGTCGTGTCGAGGGACAAGGGAAGCTTGTCGGAGCTATATGAAGACGAGGATCCAGCTGTCCTGTACGACACGCTCGACGACGAGTTCCCGAAGAAGGTACAGTTCAAGAAGGCGAAATACTTGTTCTTGCTCGAGGAGGACATCGTCCTCAACCTGCGCATGATCTTGCTCGCCAAGGACCTGGGCTCGCGGGCGAGGATCGCGGTGAGATGCTTCCAGGACAACTTCGCGCCCGTGTTCGAAAAGTACGGCGCCACTGTGCTCAGCGCGTCGTCGACGACGGCGAAATCTGTGTTCGCCGAGTACCTCTCCGACCCGAAGATACGAGAGATCACCATCATCGGCCACTCGCACTTCGCCGAGCGCGTGAGCATTAACGCCGTCCTGAAGGGCATCCACAACAGCATCATCGCGGATAGCGACGAGATCGTGCAGTTCCACAACAAGCTCGGCGCGACCGAGAGGCAACTCGTGAAGATCTTCCGCGGCAACCCGATGGATTACAAGATACTCCAAGAGGCAGGGGTGTTCGACGGGGGGGAGGGAAAAGCGATCGTCATCGCCATCGAGTCCAACGACGTGATACTGCTCGCGAAGGCCCTCAAGGAGAAGAACCCGAGCGCGCTCGTGATCGCGAGGACCTTCTCCGACGAGATCGAGAGGGTGCTCGAGAGCCTCGGCGTGATCCCCATCTCCACGTCGAAACACGCGCTCCGGAGCCAGATCGTCCCCTTTTTAGAGGGGAAATGATCCCGATCGCCTCGCTGCTATTTTGGGGCAGCGCCGGGTGGATGCCCGGACTCCCCACCCTCATCCTGTGGCTCCTCCTCTTCGGCGAGGTTCCTCGGGATGCCGTCCGTTATCGAGTCGACCCGCACGTCCCTGGACCCGGAGCGCAGCGACGTCACGATGGCGAGGGCGACCCGGAGCACGTGGCGCGCGTCGTCTCCCGAGCGGTACGGCGGCCGGTCGTTCGCGATCGCATCGATGAAGTCCTTGGTGCAGGCGATGAACGAGTGCTTCCAGTTGGCGTCCATCGTGCAGTCCGACTTCCACTCGCCCTTCTCGTCCATCCAATGCACCCCGGGGGCGCCGGGCCCGCCGCCGCAGCCGACGAACATGTTACCCGTGCAGCCGTTGACCCAGATGATCCCGTGCTCGCAGGAGATCTCGACCGCCTCGTCGCAGCCGTAGTAGTCGGAGCGGATCGGCAAGTGCTGCGCGGCCGAGACGTTCCACGTGCCGTACTCGTTCCCGCGCGTCTTGTAGGTGATGACGGCGGGCACGTCGATCTTGACTAGCTTGAAGAGGCGGAACCCGCCCTTCCACGCTTGCACCGAATCGACGTCCTTACCGAGGAAGAGGTGCATGATGTTGTGCTTGTGGTACCCGTCGTCCCAGATCGTGGGGAGCTTGTAGTTGTTCTTCTCGGATATCCGCCACTTCCACGTGTTGAGGGACACGTCCCACGCCGACAGCGGCTGGATCGACTCCCACATGCGGATGTTCACGGCGAGCGGGTGGCCGATCCCGGTGTCGTGGATGATGTCTAACGCTTTCTTGTAGGGCGCGTGGAACTGGAAGTTCTCGAAGACCTTGAGCTTTACCCCGGCCTTCCGTGCCGCGGCCTGCATGCCGTCGTACTCCGATAGCGACATGCACGGGACCTTTTGCACGCTCACGTGCTTCCCCGCCTCGCACGCCGCGACGACGAGGTCGCGGTGCGTCGAGTGCGGCGTCAACACCTCGACGGCGTCGATGTCCGGCCGCTTGAGCATGTCCCGGACGTCTTCATACGTGTTTCCTGGCTTGATACCCCACTCCTCGGCGTGCTTTTTTAAGACAGCTTTGTTCTTGTCGCACACGGCCACGAGCTCCGCGTCCTTGCTGTCCTTGTAGTAGAGCTGGTGCAAGGTAGAGATGCGGCCGGTGCCGACGAAGCCCACGCGTATCTTGCCTGGCATAGAGACTCGATGCCAGTTCGCCACGCTCGGATTTATAGCAGCTCCGGCACCGTGGAGCTGCCGCTCGTGGAGGGGATAGCGAGTGGGCGGGTGAAAAAACGAGGCAAGGGAAAGGGAAGGGCCGGCGTTCACCGGTACGACTTCTGCTTCCGTGACCGAGCGCTGCGGCCGCCATACTTCTTGGGCTCGGTGTGCCGTGCGTCCCCCGAGAGGAGCGTGCGGTCGTAGTACACGAGCTTGGCGCGGAGCGCGGAGCTCTTCCTGTAATCGGTGAACACGCGGGCGATCGCCGTCCTGGCCGCGCTGATCTGGCTCATGCGCCCGCCGCCAACGACGGTGACCGAGATGTCGATGTCCTTCAAGTTATCAGGGCCTATGAGGTCGACGAGCTCTTGCACCTTCTCCCGGTAGATGAGCTCCGGGATCAAGCCGTAGGGCACGTGGTTGATCGTGATGCGCCCTGTCCCGTCCTGCTTGAGCGCCGCCTTCGCGATGCTGGTCTTTCGCTTCGCGTTCTCGAGGTACACCTTTTTCTTTGACATGTGTTTTCATCCTCGTCGGGTCATGTTTGAAGCTTCCAGCCGAAACGGTTGGCGACCGCCTCGAGCGTGACGTACTTGTGGCTCAGGCGCTCCTTGCCCGCGTCGGTCACGGCGTGAGGAACCACCTTCCGGTGCATCTCCTTGTCGTAGTCGGCCGTGATGGCCGTGTGTATCCGCTTGAACGCTTCCCAGCCGTGCGACATCTTGAAGGGCAGCATGCCGCGGCACGTCCTGCGGAAGAGCTGGTCGGGCGTGCGGTGGAAGAACGGCCCCCATTTCGGCTGCGACCGGGTCTTCTTGTTCTTCTTCTCGACGTAGCGGTCGAAGATCGCCTGCTTGTCGCCTGATATCACGATGTCCTTGCAGTTGATCACGAGCACGTGCTTGCCCAGCAAGGCGAGCTTCGCCACCTGGGCAGCGAGGCGGCCCATGATCTGGTCCTTGCCGTCGATCAGGAGGTATTCTGGGTTCATGTCATTTCACCAGGCGTATATTCGACCCGCTCGGGTATTGTTCCAGTAGTTGCGGCAAGGACAGAAGCTTCGCGCCCGCCGCCTTCGCTTTTTCAGCTACCGACTCGGACCAGGCCAGGGCACCAATGGTCACGTTCTTGTGCTCCAGCGCGCCGTTGCCGAGCAACTTGCCCGGCACGACGACGACGTCCCCGTCCTTCACGATCCTATCGAGGTGCGCCAGGTTCGCCTCGGGGCGAGACCGGCGCGCTCCCTTCAGGATCGAGGCGATCTCCTTGAACACGAGAATCTTCGTGTTCTCGAGCTGCCTGATGATCCTCCGGACGTTGATGTCTGTGGGTCCTGTTACCGCGCGTCCCATGGTTTTTCACGTGTTCTTTGGTTCATGCGTTATTCCGAGTGATGATTTATCGACCTTCCTTATCCCGCCCGCCCTTGCTTCTCGATCAGCTCCTTGACGAGGTCCCCGAACCGACCCACCTTTTCCTGGAAGATCTTGATGCCCTCGCGCATGATTCGATCGGGCGGCATCGACCCGGAGGACTCGAGGAAGAAAATGAACTTGCCGGGGACTGCCTTCACCACGACCGCGCCCTTGGGGGTTTCCAACCCCCTCATGCACGTCCCGCACAGGTTGCACCGCATGAGGTCGGTCACGACCAGCTCGTTCTTCTCCCACTTCAAGACGTTGCGGGGGCACATGGTCACGAGGGGGTCGTTCTCGTTGTCCCCCTTGTACTCGTAGTCCTTGAGCGCGGCCTGGTTGATCGTGATCTCGGGGTAGTACTTGTAGGTCGCCTTGGTCGCGGCCTGGTACTTCGCGTGATCCTTGCCGAGGCCGAGGCGGGCGTAGGCCTCGAACAATAGCTTCGAGCCCTTCGACATCTTGGTGATCATGATCTTGTCGCTCACGGGCCTGATCTTCGGATCCAGCGACACCAGGTCGCTCGTGTACACGTTTCGATTCGCGTCCTTCGCGGCGACGCTGCACTGTATCCCGACCTGGCATCTCTCGCAGCCGGCGCCCTCGCACTTGCATTGCTCCGAGAGCACGTAGCTGTCGAGGTCGCTCGTGAGCGGTATCAAGCCGAGCCGGTGCGCGATGATCTCGTCGTAGAGCGGGGTCGAGTTCTCGATGAACAAGACCTCGTGGATGGCCATTGCCGGCACTTCCGTGAGCATTATGCGACGCAGCGCGTTGGCCGTCTCCACGTCGATGCCGTCCACGACAAAGCTCATCCTTTTGTCAGTCCGGGTGAGGATGTTGACCTTCAATCGTGTCACCAAGGGGATTGACCTTGTTAATGAGGGATTCAACTTAAATTCAGATAGGACGTAGCGCCAAGGAATTGACTATTGACGTGCTCTGCGAGGTCCGCGCGGCGGGGCGCTCCCGTCTGGCCGCCGGGCGATGCGAACCCGCGACCGCGCTGCCCAGGCCAGGACGACCGCGGGCAAACCTTTTTTTCCATGCCGGTGGAACGGCAATCCTGGGACCTCCCACGAAGGCACCCCCATGCCCCGACTGGTCGTGAACCGAGGGGTCGATTCCATCCAGATCGCTCCGGGATCGCCCGAGTTGCGCGTGCTGCAGGTCACCGACCTCCACCTCGCCAGCTTCGGGTTGATTGACCGCTTTTGCTTGCGGGCCGTCCGAGATCTCGCCACGAAATGGGGCGCGCACCTCGTCGCGTGCACGGGGGACTTGTTCGGCCTCCGAACGGTCGACGCCATGGAGCGCTCGGCGCGCCTGTTCGACGGGATCGTGGGGAAGGTGGCTCCCTGGACCTTCTCCTGGGGGAACCACGACCAGGAACTGCGCCGTCCCGGGCCCGACCCGGCCGGGCAGCTCGACGCGGTCGAAGCGTACCTCGCTCGCTTGCCCGGCTGCCTGTACGTCCAGGGCCGCCGGTACATGGAGGCATATCGAGGCCCACCTGTCACCGACGACCCGTGGGAGCGAGACGCCGCTGCACCCGAGCACTGGGACGGGTTCCATGGCGGCAACTACCTGGTCGAGGTCATGAACGAGAAGGGGACGAAAGTAGCGTGGAACGTGTTCATCCTCAACTCCCGGCGGGCCTACCACCTGCCCACGAAGGTGTTGAACTGGATGGCCGACCGCGCGGGAAGCGACCGGCGGGTGCCGTGCATCTGCTTCTACCACGTCCCGAACCACGAATACCACGTGATCTGGGAGCGGGGGCTCGCCCGGGGCATCAAGCGCGAGGGCGTGTGCTTCGAGCGCGACCGCGGCCGCGTGCACCAGGCACTCAAGGCGATGGGCAACATCAAGGCTTGCTTCGTCGGCCACGACCACGTGAACGATTACCATGGCGTGCTCGACGGCATCGATTACGTGTATGGCAGGAAGACGTGCCTCGGCGGTTACGGGAGCTACAAGAAGGTGCCCAAGCAGCTCGAGGCGGGCGGCAAGGCGATACGCGTCGGCGGCAAGCTCATCACACTCTCCCTCGGGGGGGACGACCCGTCGGCGAATCGCTTTTCGCACGTGACCGTCTTTGCGGACGGGACGACCTGGCAGCCTTGACGCGGGACGCTGCGGCTCGTGGTTCCATGAAAGAAGAAAGAACGACTTGAAGGCTCGAAACTCAATACCACTCGAACGCCTTGGTCTCCTCGAAGCAGTACTTGACCGTGGTGAACCCGGCCATGAACGCGGCGACGTCGGGCTGGATCGCCTTCGGATCCTTCTTGTCGATGATGACCTTCTTGAAGAACTCCGCGATGGCTCCCATGTCGCTCTCCTTCATGCCGAGCCGGGTGACCTCGCTCGTGCCGAGGCGCACGCCACCGGGGTTCTTGTAGGAGCGGCCCTCCCTCGCGTCCCACGGGAGTAAGTTGCGGTTCACGATGATCCCGGCCTTCTCGAGCGCCTTCTCGATGTCGGCACCGAGGCCGAACGACTGCTCCAGGCCGGTGATGTCGAGCACGACCTGGTGGGAGGCCGTGTACCCCTTGTGCTCGCACAGTGGCTTGAAGCCCGCCGCGGCCAAGGCACCGGCGAACGCCTTCGCGTTCTTTATGACCTGGCCATGGTACCGCTTGCCGAATTCCAGCATCTCCGCGAGCGTGATCGCGAAGCCAGCGACGTTGTGAAGGTGATGGTTGCTCAGCAGCGAGGGGAAACAAGCCGCTTTGATCTTCTCGCTCCACTCGCCCGCCTCCGCGGTGATGACGCAGCCGTGCTGCGGCCCGGGGAAGGTCTTGTGCGTGGAGAAGGACATGGCCTCGGCGCCCTCCCTAAGCGGATCCTGGAAGTACCCGCTGCCGATCAGCCCCGCCACGTGCGCGCCGTCGTACGCGACATTCGCACCAACCTCCTTCGCCACTGCGGAGAGTTCCTTGACCGGGTGCGGGAACAAGAAAACGCTCCCACCGAACAACAAGAGTTCCGGCTTGAAATCACGGATGCGCTTGGCGCTCCCGTCGATATCGAGGTTCATCTCCTTCTGGTCGAATGCCAGGTACTCCACGTCGAGCCCGCGGACGGCCCCGGCCGTCCCGTTGATGGCGTTGCCCGTGCTCTTTGCCAACCTGGGCGCGTGGGAGATGTGCCCGCCCGAGGGGATGGGCATGGCCATCATCTTCCCCTTCGGCGTCGTCATGGCCGTGTAGATGGCGAGGTTCGCGACGACGCCGGATATCGGGCGGACGTCGGCAAAGCCCGCTCGGTAGTACTGCTTCGCCATGTCGGCGCACAAGATCTCGACCTGGTCGAGGAACTCGCAACCAGCGTACACGCGCTCGCCAGGCCAACCCTCGGCGTACCGGTGTTGGAAATCGCACGTGCAAGCAAGCCGGGCGGCTTTACTCATGATGTTCTCGGACGCGATGAGTGGGATCGCCTTTCCAAAGAACTCGTGGTGTTCCTTGATGAGTCCGTTGATCTTCGAGACTGCCTCTTTGCTCATTGTCTGCGACCTTCTCATACTGACTCGAACCGTTCTATTTGTTTCCTACCCCACGCGCAAAAAAAAGCTTGTCTATTTTGCATTCTCTTCGGCAAACTGATGAATGCTTAAATGTATTCTCTCCGAGATAGTAGCATATGGAACGCCCGCGAGCAACGAGTGAAAGGTAGTCGCTTCCGATTGCACGCCTCACGCAACATGGCCACCAATTCAAGCGTCGTCTTCGCGGTGAATCATCGAAGCTTCGGAGGAAAACAATTAACATGGACGTTCTCTTGCTCAACCTCGCCAACATGGTCGGTGAGAACTACGTCGACAAGCCATACGAGCCGCCCCAGACAGGGATGCCTCCACTGGGTTTGCTCTACCTGGCGCAAGTGCTCGTGAACAGCGGGTACAGCGTCCGAGTGTACGACCAATGCGTCACGGGGCTCAACAACGATGAGCTCTTAAAGAAAATCCAGCAATGGGATCCGAAGATCATCGGGTTTTCCATGGACATGTCGAACTACTGGACGACGAGCGCCTTGCTCAAGAAGGTGAAGGCTTGGAACCCGAACGCGATAGCCGTGGCGGGGAACTACATCCCGACGTTCTACTACGATAAGATGATGGCCATCGACGACTTCGATTACTGC
>JAFGBX010000132.1 GCA_016932935.1 Promethearchaeota archaeon
ACGTACTCTAGCATGTCGAACACCTGTTTCACCACGATTGGTACGAGGAACGTCCACCACACGAACATCCAGACGGGCAACCCGAGGAAAACGGCGTTGTAATACTCGTAGAGCCCGAACGCGACCATCAATCCCTCGAACGCGAAGGCGTACGGCAGGATACCGATGATGCGGAGCTCGTGCCGCTCGGGGCGGAAGACCAGGAACCGCGCCAGCACGACGCCCCCGTAGATCAGGCCGGGCAGGATCGGGTCCAGGTACGTTTTGTAGATGGCGATCCGGAGCACCACGAGGAGCACGATGTCCACGAGCAGCTTCTTGGAGAGCCAGCCGCGGAGGAGCTCCTTGTCCTTCTTGAAGCCCGGGCCCTTGAACCACGGGTGGTTGAACAGCTTCCGGAAGAGTAAGAAGACTTGCCCCCAGAAGGCGATCATCCACGCGGGCATTAGGCCCGAGAGGAACGGCAGTATGGTCGCCGACGTGTAGTTGTAGACGCCGTTGATCATGGACGACATGTCGTTCCCGCCGCCGCCGATGATGCCCACCACGAAGAAGAGCCAGTCCCATTTCTCGTTGACGAGCAAGAAGCGGAGCACGATGTTGACGACGAAAACCAGCGTGAGGATGGCCGTGTATGCGACGTTCGATGCAGCCGCCTGGCCGAAGGCCGCTACCGCAACGATGGGTGGCACTATGAACAAGACCTCGTGAGCCACCCGGCGGCCCGGGTCGGTCGTCTCGAACGGCCGCCGCATCCTTGCCAAGAGGGCCATCGTGATTTCCTCGCGCGTTGTAATGGTCTTCTGGTCGTGCTGAGGATAGAAAAACTAGCGCGTTCGGATCCCGGCGCGACCCGAGGTGCACCCGGTTCACCTTCCATCAGAGGAAGGAGACCACCACCAGGACGCATGCCGCCCAAATCGCTATCTCGGGGACGACGCCGCGCCGCTTCTCCTTCCAGTCGGGCAGGAACGAGAAGCACCTCGACCGGAACCGCCCGATCCAGTAGTGGACGAAGTACCGGGGGTACAAGTTGGGATCCTCGGGGAGCTGCACCTTCTTGAGCGCGCAGACCGGCCGCGTGATGCCCCAGTCGACGATGTCCACGACGTAGGCGAAGAACATCCCCCAGAAGTACGGCACCCAGAAGACGACCGCCACGACGATCGACCCGACGAGCACGATCAGGTGCCACCCCTTCCAGAACGGGTCCTGCATGCGCGCGGTTTTCGGGTGGTACGTGATGTCCACCAACCCATCGATCAAGAAGTGTAGCAAGATCCCACCCGGCAGCAAGAGCACGTACACGAGCCACGTGACCGGGACGAGCGCCTGTACGAGGGCCATCAAGAAGATCCCTGAGAAGAAGTGGGTGATGCTCTGCATCGTCAAGTCATTAAACACCAGAATGCGTTAAAAGGACATAGCCAGAACTGGTGACTATCCACGTACCCGCCGGCGCGCCCCATGGCAAAGTCCCCCAAGACCTCCGCGTTCTTGCGGCTGTTCACGATCACCGTGTTCCTCATCCTCGCCTCAATCGACAATTGTGTGCTCGACATGGCTTCTTCTGTATATTGGGCAATGGAGGGTGCATTTGGGTTGGACAAACCCGACTTCCTGGGCTTGGTGAATTCGCTCCTCATCTGGATCGTCGCCGGCCTGTCGATATTATGGGGGTACTTTGGAGATAAAGGTAACCGGAAGCGCCTGTTACTTATCGGCACGTTGATCTGGACCAGTTCCCTAGTATTTACGCCGCTAGTTTTCAACGCAATATCATGGCTCGTAGTTCAATGTGTCGCTGGCATTGGACTTGCATGCATCGCCAGCGTTGGCTTCTCGATCATCGTCGATTTCGTCGCGCCGGAACGGCGCGGCATGGCCCTCGGGTTCTGGGGCTTGTCCCAAGGGCTCGGAACCGCGGTTGGCAAGGCCGTCGCTGCTATCCTCGTTACAGATGCCTCAGAATGGTGGGAGCCCTTCCTTGTTTTCTCGCTAATTGGTTTCGGTATGATCGGGTTGTATTTCTTCACCCTCGACCCGAAGCGTGGCGCCACGGAACAAGAGCTAAAAGGCGTGGATTATGATTATACGATCAAGGGGGCTGATTTCATTTATATCTTTAAGAACAAGACCAACCTCCTCATCATGCTCACGGGGATGATCGGGCAGATATTCTGGGGCTCGTTGACCTGGTTACCATATGTCTTCAAGCAAAAATTTGCAGATCAAGGTCTCACCGATTATGCTGCCGGTTTTTCGGGGAACATCGTTGCTGGCCTGTTCGCGATCGGTGGCATCTTCAGCATCCCGATAGGCTGGTTCACCGACAAGCTCCTCAAGCGGACACAAGTCGCCCGGCCACTCGTCGCCGGGGTGTTTTCCCTCGCCGGCATCCCGCTCTTCGTGCTCATGCTTCTCATACCCTTCAATCTCTCGGCATTGGCTGGCGTGACCGGCACGATGGACATCATCGGCGGCCTGTTGTACCAGTTGGGTAACAATCCCCCGTTCCTCTCAATGTTCCTGGTCTCCGTCGGCGCATCTGCGATGCTCTCCGCGACCGCGCCGAACTGGTTCGCGTTGATCGGCGACGTGAACCTGCCCGAGCACCGCGGCACCATGTTCGGCCTCGCCAACCTCATCAACGGCGTCGGGCGTGGCGTTGGCAGCCTCATCCTACCCGCGATTGCCACGGCGTTTCTCTTGCTCTACCCAGAACCGACCAATTATTTGTGGAGCATCGTCGTCGCGCTGCTGTTCTTCATCCCCATGGGCATTCTCTGCTTGGTCGGCTGTTGGACGGTCAAGCCTGACTATCACGCGGTCAAGGAGACCCTTGCCCGCCGCGCGGAAGAGCTGAAGGCAAGGGCATTCGAAGGATGATTCGTCCCACAAGGATGAAATAAGGAAAAACGCGAACGTTTCACGCCAGGTAGAATGTTTCCGCCTTCTCCACGGGCAGTTCGACGTACCGCACGGGCGGGTCGAGCTTCCCAGCGCCCTCCTTCAGCGCGGCCACGGGCGTCCAGTACGTGATCGGCGGGAAGAAGTTATCGTGGTGGACGGGGATGACGACCTTCGGCGAGACGATGCGCGTGACCTCCAGCCCGATCTTGTCGCAATCGAAGCGCCCCGCGACCGGGATGACGAGGATGTCCGGGTTCGAGTGGGCCTTCAAGATATCGGGGTATTTCTTACACAAGCTCCCGAAGAACACGAGGCGGCCCTCGTTCCCGAAGCGGACGTCGTATCCGAACACGTCGCCCTTGGGGTAGTCCTTGAGGCTGCCGCCCAGCGACTTGATGTTCTTCCAGACCTCGAGGTTGAAGAGGGCCCGGAGGATCGACTTCGCGTCGAAGCTGATGTGCTCGGACTTGATGGCCTCCACCTTGATGTCGCTGCCCGGGGGGGTTATCACGTCCCCAGCGGCGATTGCGTGGACGCGGTCGATGCACCACGCGAGTTTCGGGGCCTCCACCCCGGGCGTCGCCCTCAGCTGCCGCTCGATCGTGGCCCGCGCGACCGGCGAGCAGTACACGTTCACTTTCTCCTTCTTCAAGAGGATCGAGGGGACGTCTTGCAGGTGGTCGAAGTGGCCGTGGGACATGAAGATGGAGGCGCCGTCGTCGACGAAGTCGATCGTGTTCTTTATCTTCGGATCCGCCTTCTCGTTGCGAGCGAACCACGGGTCGAAGAAGATGGCGCGTCCCTTCCACTCGACCCGCAAGTTGGCGGTCGCGTTCCACGTGAGGCTGACTTCACCCATGCGTCATCACGTGCATCATTCGGTAAGGAATCAATTAATGATTTACTTTCTGCATTCTCGACTGCGTGTTTAGAAATTCCGCGCTCCATGCTCCCTTTTAAGTCGGTGGCAAGGGATCTCTCCAGTTCAACAACAATGCCCCTCAACCAGCGGGATGGAATGGGAGGCTCTTGTTAAATTGGTAAAGTTGTTAAATTAGCAGTCTTGTAATGATCAGAGAACCCATCATACCCTTTTATCGAGGGGTGATCGGATAAAAGGGGATCTGGCGATCATTGATCATTCAAGTACATGCAGCTGAAGGAAGGCGCGTGTCATGGGAGTGAACATCGGAAAAATCATCCGCGGGGAGAACCAGGTCACCTACCTGGTTCAGGTGGAGAACAGCCTCGAGGGGAAGCCGGGCCCGGCTCCCGAGGACTGTGCTTTTGGCAACTATGTCAAGGTCATCAGCTCTGACGCGCCAGCTCGCGTCCTCGTTGGCTTGGTGATTGATAGCGCGCTGGTCGACAGGGATTCCTTGAGGGCGGGGCCACGCCTGGCGCCGGATTTCGAGAGCATGAACGTGTTATTCCCAGACTTCGTTGACGAGCGCATCAAGGTCGTGCGCATCTTCTTGATCGGGTCAATCGATGGCAAGGCCACGTCCCACGACTTTCCCGGGGTCACGCCCAAGCTGGGCGACGTGGTCGTCAAGATGGCCGATGCAGAGATCAAGGGCTTCCACCTCGTGGGCGGGCAGTTCAAGGTCGGCTATTACTCACAAGCGATGCAGATCCGCTCCCCGTTCACGATGCCCCTGATGATCCGCGTGTTCGACCGCCTGGGGAAGCTGTTCCCCGACCAGGTCGAGCTGCTCGCCCTCTTGAAGAGCAACCTGGAATACGCGTTGAAGATGCAAGGAGGTTTCTCGCAATGACCGTTCCAAAGGAACAGCCCGTCGGAAGGATAAAGGGGCCCGGGGAGACCACGTACGAGTTCACGTTCATCACGTCGTGCAAGGACAAGGTCAAGATCAGCGAGTATCTGTACTACACGTGGAAGGACGGCGCCGGCGTCGAGCGGAAGGTCGTCGCGAGGGTGACGGGCGTCGAGCAGATCAGGATGTACCCCGACCCGATGCTGGCGAACCCGGCGATCGACCCGGCGGCCGTGGCTGGCGTCATCGATTACTCGCCCCAGGGCATGGACCTGTACCAGGTCACCGCCCAGGTCGTGGGGTATTTCAAGGACCAGGCCTTCAAATTCGTCAACCCGCGCGTCTCGCCAACGCCGGGGAGTGCGATATACCTCGCGACGAAGCAGGACCTCTCGGAATGGCTGAGCTCGAAGAAGGTGAACGAGCCCGGGGGGGCCTTCATCGGCACCCTCCTGAACCGTCCAGGCGAGGACATCCCCGTCGTCCTCGATGTCAAGGCCTTCGTGTCCACGCACCTCGCCGTCCTCGCAGCCACGGGCCAGGGAAAGTCGTACACGGTCGGGGACATCATCGAGGAGATGATGGGCCCGCGGAACAAGGCCGCAGTGCTCGTTCTCGACCCGCACGACGAGTACGGCACCATGAAGGAGGTCGAGTCGAGGCCGGAGTTCTCGGGTAAATCCTACACCCCCGTCGTCAAGCTCTTCAGGCCGGACGACATACGGGTTCGCTTCTCGGAACTGGCAATCAGCGAGCTCTTGCACATCCTTCAGGGCATTTCGGACAAGATGACGAGCGTGCTTCGCGAGGCCATCCACGCGGCAAGGAAGGTCACCCCTAACTTCACGGTTCAAGACGTTTTGAACGCGTTGAGCAAACTCAAGACCGGCGGGAACGAGAGCTCGGTCGAGGGCGTCATCTGGCGCATCCACGAGTTCATCATGAGCCGCGCGCTGATAGACGATGCCAAGCACATCCACCTCCAGGATGTCCTCAGGCCCGGCCAGCTCTCCATCTTTAACCTGTCCCAGATAGAGGAAGACGACCAGCAAGTCATCGTCTCCGTCTTCCTTCACCGGATATTGCGGTCTCGCATCACCGCGATGCGCAAGGGTGCGAAACCGTCGGACATGGACGCGCTCGACTACCCCGTGTTCATCGTGCTGGAGGAAGGCCACCGGTTCGCGCCGGCGAGCGACGAGTCCCGCTCGAAGAGGATCTTGAAGACGATCCTGTCCGAAGGCCGGAAGTTCGGAGTCGGTGTCTGCATCGTGAGCCAGCGCCCCGGCAAGCTGGACTCGGACGTCCTCTCGCAATGCATGACCCAGATCATCATGAAGATGATCAACCCTGTCGACCAGCAGAACATCAAGAACTCGGTCGAGGGCATCTCTGCCGACCTGATCGAGGAGCTCCCAGGCCTGACGAGGGGACAGGCGGTCGTTATCGGCGAGGCGATTAACACGCCCGTCCTCATCCAGATCCGGTCGAGGCAGACCAAGCACGGGGGTTCCAGCATCGACGCGGTCAAGGAATGGGAGGACAAGTGGGCTCCCGCGCGGCAGATCGATGTCGAGCACTACAAGGACGACGAGCCCTTGAAATGAGATCGGAACGAGGGGAACATCCTGGAGAAAATCAAGTTCATCCACGCCGCGGACATTCACCTCGGCCACAAGCAGTACGGCAGCGAGGAGCGGTTCCGGGACTTCAACCGGGCGTTCGACCGGGTCCTCGAGATTGCGCTGTCCGAGCAGGTGGACTTCGTCCTGATCGCCGGGGACCTGTTCAACGACAACGAGGTGCTCCCCGAGACCATGGTCAACGTCTATTCCAGTCTCGCTGACTTTCACAAGAAGGCGGGGCACAAGATCCCCGTCATCGCCATAGAGGGTAACCACGACACCAAGTCGTACGGGATGCTCCGCTCCTGGATGCAGTTCCTCGCCGAACTCGACCAGATCGTCCTGCTCGACGGCCGGTGGGGCGAGAAGGGGGGCCTTACCTTCGAGGACTACGACCCGAAGCGCCACCGGGGCGGGAGGATCCAGATCAAGGACACCTTCGTTTATGGCATGCGTTATCACGTCGGCGATATGAACGTCATCTACCAGCGCATCAAGGACGCGATCCCGCCGGGGGCGTTCAACATCCTGGCAATGCATTTCGGCATCCAGGGCGAGGTGGCCAACGAGACGGGCGTGTCGTACGGGCCGGGCCTCGCCTCGCTCAAGGAGGTCGTCGACTACCTCGCCCTCGGGCACTTCCACAAGCAATACCAGCTCCACGATTGGATCCACAACCCCGGATCCACCGAGGCAAACGAAGCGCCCGAGTATGAATACCCGCACGGGATTTTCGTGGTCACAGTCGAGGGCAAAGGCCCAGCTGGCATTCACGTGACTCCCGTGGCGGTTCCCGGGCGTCGTTTCGTGAACCAGCCCTTGGACGTCGGCCAGTCGAACCTGGATACGTGGCACGCTACGAAAGCCCTCATCACGGGCACGGTCGCGGCGCGCCTGGTGAGGCGGGACCCCGCAAAGCCCGCCGATCCCTCGAACCTCAACGTCCCCGTCGTGAACATCACGCTCCACGGCACGATTTCCTATTCACGGACGGAGATGGACGTCAAGGGGCTCGAAGCCGACATCACCAGGGATTACGAGGTGCTCAAGGTGCGCATCACGAACAACGTGACCGAGAAGGCCGAGGGACTGATCGTGGACCCGAACCAGGCCTTGTCGCTGAAGGAGCTGGAGAAGCAGGCGTTCGAGAAGATCGTCGAGAACGAGCCCTCCTTCGCTGGCCAGGCGAGGGCGATCAGCTCGCTGATGGCCGAGATCAAGACCGCCATGCTGGCGGCCACGTCCAGTCCGGTGGATACCGCCGACCAGCTGAGGAAGTGGTGGGTCGGGAACCGCGCGCAGGTCAAGGGGGGGAGAAGGCCATGAGCACGATCATGGGGATGGAGCTCGATAACGTCAACACGCACGTCCACACGAAGCTCGACTTCGGGAACGGGGTGATAGTCCTTATCGGGGAGAACGGCGTGGGGAAGTCGACCATCCTCCGCATGATCGGGCACGTCTTGTTCGACTACATCAGCACGTCGCAAGGCGAGTTCGTGAGCAAGCTCGTGAGCGGGAAGTCGGGGAGCGCGCGGGTGTGGCTCAAGGGACGGGACGGCGTGGAGTACGTCGTCGAGCGGAACGTCGGCGGCGCCACGAAATATATGGTCCTCCGGATGCCCGGCTACAAGCGGCTGGAGGACCTCAAGAACAAGGAGAGCATCTTGAAATGGCTCAAGGACCAGTTCGGCATGGATCCAGACTACGACCTCTCCACGATCTTCCAACATGCAGTCGGTGTCGACCAGGGTGCCTTTACAGCCCCCTTCCTCTTTACGCCCGCTGAAAGGAAGGCCATCTTCAACCCCATCTTGAAGCTGGACGTGTATGACACGCTGGTCGACAAGTTCCTCGAGGTCAACAAAGTCTTCGAGCAGAGGCACACGCACCTGGAGACGGAGATCGGGAAGCTGCAAGTCAAGATAGGCGATAAACAGGATCTATCCGAGAAGAAAGCGAAGATCGAGGCACAGATGGCCCACGCGAAGCAGCGCCTCGCTGAAGCCAGCAAATGCGTGAAGGAAACGAAGGCAGCCATCAACACCTTGAAAAAGACGAAGGAGCACATCGACAAGCTGGAAAGGGAAAAAAACGCGATCGAGAAGGACGTCGTGCAATGCGACTCGCAGCTCAAGGAGAAGGCCACCCAGATCCGGGCGGCGAAGCTCGCGAAGGCCGCGTGCGAGAAGGCCGAGCCCGGTTATCGGCGATCCCTCGCCCTGAAGGAAGCCGAGGGCGCCGCATTGGCGGACGTCCAATCGCTTGCCAAGGCAAACGAGAGAAAGGCCAGGGAACAGACGCTCCTTGTCAAGCTCCAGAGCGAGATCGACCAATGCCGCCGCTCGATCGCCGACATCGAGGCGGGCAAGAAAGAGCTCCCCGCCTTGGAAGCAACGCGGGAAGAATACGCCCGCCACGAGAAGGAGGCAGCGAGGCTGCAGGGGCTAGCAGGCGAGGTGACGGCCGCGAAGCAGGCCTTCAAGGAGGCCGGGAAGGAGTTCTCGAGGCTGGTCACCGCAGTCAAGCAGTTGGAGGCCAGGTTGAAGGACAAGGCCAAATACGAAGAGTCCGTGGCGCGGTTGGCCGGCAAGCGAGCCGACGAATCTAGGCTGCAGAAGGAGACCGGCGAGATCGGCGCGACCATCGCGGAGTACAAGCGCGCGAAGAAGGAATCGAAGGGCGGCCAATGCCCGTTCTTGCACGAGACTTGCATGAACATCCAGGGCGGGTCACTCGAATCACACTTCCAAGGATTGATCGATGGTCTCGCTCCCAAACTCGCCGATCTGGAGCGCGCGTTGCGGGAAACCAGGGGCGATATCAAGGCCGCGGAGCAGGACGAGGACCTGTTGAAGTCGTTGGAGGCGGACGCGGTTCGCAAGGTGGAGCTAAACCGCCAGATCAATGGCCTGCAAGACCAGATGGACAAGCAAAAGGAGATCGTCTCATCAGAGCCAAGCATCAAGGAGTCACTCGAGGCGGAGACGAGCGCGATGGTCTCCCTCCAGCCGTCGATCACCCAGCTCGGTGTGGTGGAGGCGATGGTGAAGCAGCTTCCCGGCCTGGAAAAGAAGCGGGACGAGCTCGTCGAGCGAAGGAAGGCGCCCGAGGCGGCCATCCAGGAACTCGAGGCAAAGATCCAGTCCCTCGGCGACGTGGAGGGCAAGTTGAGCGGCCTCCGTGGCCGGTTGAAGGCACTTCAAGCCGATTACGACGCTTACCAGAACAACGTCACCCTTTCGAGCCAGCTCGCCTCCTTGGAGTCCAGCCACGCGGGCTTGCTGGCCAAGACCGACGGCCTCAAGCTGAAGGAGGCCGCAGTACAGAAGGATCTTGACGTCGAGAAGATGGCCTTCGATCCCACGAGGTTATCATCGCTGGAGGAAGAGCTCAACAACCAGACGAAGACCCAAGGGGCGCTGGAGGGGGAAATCAAGCAAGGGGGCGAGCTCCTCTCGGACGTCACGGGGCGGCTGGACGTGATACATCGAAACGAGG
>JAFGBX010000133.1 GCA_016932935.1 Promethearchaeota archaeon
CGCGATAGGTCGGCTCCGGGGTTTATGAGGGTATTGATTGGCCGCCGGCAACGGTTGTCGCGGGGAGGAGCGTATCAGACCGGAAGCTGTTTTTTTAGGTCGCGAAAACGTACCGGGATCTAGGAAAGGCCGGCACGCGCCGGCCGGACAGATGACACGGACAGTGCTCGCCGGTTTTACGAACCAACTCTACTTGATCCCGCTCGTCGCCATCGGCATCGCGTTCCTCCTCGTCGTGTTCAAGAAGCGCCGGGACATGAAACAAAAACTGCATCCTCTCGACCAGGAAGAGGAGCGCGAGTCACTGGCCAACCCGATCGCCATCACAGTGACGCTGTTTGGGGGGTTGGCCTACGCGGTGTTCAACCAGGATTTCCCCTCCGTCGTGCCCTACCCGCTCGACGTGATCACGCTCCTCTGGTACGGGGCGTTCCTCTTGCTCTTCATCGCGTTATGCGCCAGGGAATACAAGCGCTACGAGGGTTCCCCGTTCGAGGTCAAGGAGGAAGGCGATCTGAGCTTGAAGTACGAAGCCATCCGGAAGGCCACCCACGTGGTCATCGTGCTCGTGATCTTCTGTTACGTCGCCTTCGGCCCGCTCTTCATCCAGTTGATGGACTGGCTGTTGGAGGCGCTCCCCTGGCTCGGCGCCGGGGGGCTCGACGAGCACACGAAGTTCTTCTCAGGGCAGTACACGGTCACGTTCCTGACCGTGATCGCGTTCCTGGGCCTGGCGACGTCGGAGATCGTGCGGGTCTTCTTCTACAGGGCCTACCCCCTCAAGTCGGTGAAGGCCATCTTCCGCCGCAAGGAGACCGGCGCGGCGCTCGGTTCCCACATCTCCCTTGCGGTGGGTAGCCTGTTCGTGGTCATCGTGTTCGGCTGGAAGTACCCGGGCATCGCGATGGCATCGATCGCGATCAGCGCCATCGCGGACGGCGCGGCGGGCATCATCGGCCGCCGCTTCGGCAAGCACGGGTACCATACCCTGTTCTCCCGGAAGCGAAAGACGCTCGAGGGGCTCTTGACGGCGACCGTCGTGAGCATCGTACTGTCGCTATCGCTGCTCGTCTACCAGTTCGGCCCCGCATCGTTTCTCATGGCCTTCATTGCCACCCTCGTGCTCGACGGCATCGATTTGCTGTCGATCCAGATCAGCGACAACCTGCTCAACCCGATAGCCACGTCGACCGTGCTCGTGCTCGTCGCCTACACGCTTGGCGTGGGTTAAGCGCGCACGCGTTTAACTGGCGTGGGGGAGGCACACGAGCAGCATGACGTGCTCACCCGTTCTTATTGCCGTAGGCGTTCCGCCAGCCGATCATGCCCCCCTCGAGGAACGAGACCCTCGAGAACCCCGCCTGCTGCAGGATCTGGGCGCCCGTGTACGACCTGCCGCCGATCTTGCAGAGCACGACCACGTCCCTGTCCTTGTACTGCTCGAGCGCGGACAGCTCCTTGGCCAGCCGCGTGATGGGCACGTGGATGACGTTGTCCAGCTTCCCCAGCTGGCCGTCCAGCTCGAAGCCCTCGCGGACGTCGACGAGCACGGGGGTGCTGGCGGCCTCGAGCCGCATCTTGAGCTGCCGCGGCGTTATCGCGTCGACGCGCTGATCGTTGACTCCGAGGTCGAGCGTTCCCTTGACCTCGCACGCGCTGCCGTCGGCCGGGATCCACGCGGCCTTGGGGTCGATGCTGCACGCGTAGTTCGCGGCCAGCACGTCCTTCATCCAGTCCGCGGGGCCGAGCTTGAGCTCCGTGATGTAGTCGATGAACTCGTCGCGCGTGCGCGGCTTGAGGTGCGGGTTGGTCACCAGCTGCTGCCGCAGGCTGGACGGCTGGCGGTTGCGGTAGTCGTGCGCGGGATAGACGACCAGCGAGCCTTCGAGGCGGGCGATCTTCTGGAGGCTGTCGTAGTGGTCGCCGGGGTCGCCGCCGGGGAGGTCGTCGCGTCCGGCGCCGCCGTCGTCGAGGAACAGCGCGTCGCCCGTGAAGGCCATACCTGGCTGGCCTGGATTGGCCGGGCCGGCGGGGACGGCGGCGACGATGTAGCTTACGCTGTCCTTCGTGTGGCCCGGCGTGTGCAGGACCTGCAACTCGATGCCCGCCGCCGAGACCGTGTCCCCCTCGATGACGCGGGCGGACGTGTCGGCACACCTCGCGGGGGCCTTCTCGTGCATGACGAGCACCGCCCCCGTGCGATCCTTGAGCGCTGCGGCGCCCGAGATGTGGTCAGCGTGCGTGTGCGTCTCGAGGACGTGCGTGAGGACGAGCCCGCGCTCTTGCAGCAGCGACATGTACCGGTCAAGCTCCTCGAGGACGGGGTCGATGATCGCGACCTCGTTCCCCGCCCGGCCGATGAGGTAGGTCTTGCACGCGGCGGGGTTGAGCTGCTCGAAGGTCCCGGTCGAGGCGTTCATGAGGCAAGATAGGCGGAGGGGGTATTTTTGTGTTGGGGCTTGGCGGCATAACCACGCCACCCCGGGTGATGTGGTCGGTGGCACGAGTGGTAAGTATGCTGACGGCAAGCCTTCGGGGCGGCTAGTCTGGGCATCTAGGTGAATTGTCCATCCTAGTAAAGGCTTCAAGAGACGATTTCAAGGCCTTTAAAACCATCTTGGTGATGGTCACCATCAGCTGGTTGATCCGCGGACGTGTCCACGTGCCGGAGATTGCGGGTTCAATTTGAACAGCCTAATTTTCCTTGTTTTGATCGATGTACGTATGGAGCATCCCTATGATGGCTTTTACGTCTACTGATTGCGCCGGGATGGTAGGAAAACGATACACGAGACGGATATGCGAGTCCCCAAGTAATCTTTCCGCCTGGCGTTCGTCATGGGGAAAAAATGAGAGCAGCTCGGCGGTGTAATGGAAGATGAATCGAGAGAACGTGGCTCCGAGACCGTGTTTCGCGGTAATCCGGATCTGATACGTGCCATCGGGGTTTGAAGCGCTGGCCACGCCCTCCCTCGCGACAATAACTTTCTCGAACCAGTTACGCCCCCTCTTCCCGAGCACTTGCTTGAAGGTAAATCGCAAGACGAACACGGCCAGATCGCCTAGCTTGGCAGGGATGGCGAGATCTACCAGGAGGCCGGTGAATCGATCTTCCAGCAAGCGTGCAAGCATGTCAAGCTCGAGGCATACTGCTTGCCTAGCAATTCTGTCTGTAGCGCCGGGATCGATGCTGGCCAGGAAGGCTCGCATCAAGTCGTGCCCGACGATCAGCGAGCCACGAGCACCTGGGGAACCTGGGTGGCCCGGTGAGCTTAACGAGCTCGGGAGATGTTGCTCGCGAAACAAGTTGACGATAGCACGGCGGATGATCTTACTGCGTGAGGACTGCTCTGCCTCGACAAGCGATTCCAGCAAGGAATGGAGTTTTTCATCAACCCGGATCGTGATGGTACGGTTTTTATCACTGCTCGTACGCGTTTCACCTTGGGCAAGAAGGAAGGGCTTCAAGGAGTGACCATCTTCTTATATATTGAATGTAGTACAATAGCATATAAAGATGAAGCGCATGCCACTCGGTGCTCACCTAACAAGATGGCGATGGCTTGCTGTGATGGTCGCCTACATCATTGCCTGGTCCGTGATCTTCATGCTCTTCGAGGCTCTTGGCTGGCCAGGCGATATCAAGAAATGTGTCATCCGGGACGATTGCTTTTGCGAGCATTATGATCCTGCCACGTTACTCGGGCAGCCAGTTAACTCGATCACGAATCTCGCGTACGTCTTCGTGGGCCTGGCTATCATGTATCACCTGATCAAGGAATCGGGGTCCTGGGAATGCAAGACATGGCCGAGCCCCCTCCCCGGCAGTCGCCTGGCAGGCCAGATTAGCAACAAGAACGGCAGTCGCCCCTTCACCACGCTCACGCTTGAATCCGTTTTTTACACCATTCTCGTGATCAACATCGGCATTAGTTCGTTCTTCATGCACGCGTCGCAGCGAAAATGGGCGGGGACATTTGACACGTTCTGCATGAATATGTTCATCGTGTTCGTTGGGCTCTATTCCATCGCGAAGGCACTCAACTGGCCTTCCAAGGGATTCTTTGCGTTGTACGGGGTGATAGAGGTGATCATGCTGGTCTTGTACCTGCTACCCGACATGGTGAAGGATAACGATGTGTTTGCCGCCATCACGGCAATGACCGTAGGTTGGGAGGTGGCATGGCAAATTGCGTGCCATTCAATCCGGGTCTCGCGCGGGGCACGGGACACCCGCGTGCAAGAACGACGGGACGGGAGGCTGCTCTCGCTATCGATCGGGTTGTTCCTCGGAGGGTACTTGATCTGGATCCTGGAAGACACGCGCATCTGGCCATGCGATCCGCTTGCATTGTTCCAGCCACATGGTATATGGCATGTCCTCACGGCACTCGCCACGTACGCGATTTTCCGCTATATGCGGAGCGGGTGCACGCGCGTCGTCGTAGCAGCTGTTAAAGCTTGAGCGAGTCGGGGTTGAACTACCACGCCTAAGGACGTGGGTTTCTGGCGGAAGACGGGTAAATCGATACGTGGATCGAGCGTGCCTTTCTTTAAGGCGAGACGTGGATACGTAGATCGAGCGTCGGCTGTATACCACGATTAGCACCTGTGAGCTCTCGGCAATGGCCGCGAGCCATTGCCTGGTCACGAGAAGCGGACGTGATGGGGCAAAAAACTGATATCATTCCGTGGTAAGACACGAGCGCCACGTACCTCACGGATGCGTCCGTCAGTATAATCGAAGATGGCAATGATAATTAAATTTTCTTTCAAATACAAGTTGCGCCGGTTAGATATCCAACAAATTTTCACGCGATTCTTTTATGTTCAATTGATTTCTACAATTTTCAAATAACTATGACGGCGCAGCTAATTTCATTATTTTTCATAAAAAATTTATAATATACACATAATTGAAACATATTCTATTATGAACTTAAACTGCGCAACTTGATTTCTTTCGAGTCCGTGTCGATCACGATTTGTGGTCTCGATCCACGTGTCATCGATTTGTCGGGCGATGGCGCCCGGGATATCTCTCCGGCACCTATGGGGCACTATGCTCTTACACAGATATGGGTGGCGATATGACCGGGACGGTACGGCCGGCCCCGGCACCCCGTTCCGCGGCGAAAAGGGACGGCTGAAGCCGCGCCCTTGCCCCATCTCGTTAGGTTTAAAAGAACATACCTCCTTGAAAGGCTTGGATACCGGGTATTTGCACGTTCGGGACGTGCCTTCCCCACCGACCTGGTGTCGCAGCCAGAAGGCGCACGTGGCGAGAAGCACATGGAGATCGACAAGGCAAGCTCCTACAGGAAACAGACCGAGTGGAAGATCAAGCTGGACAAGGACGTCGTGCTCGTCCTCAACGCGATCGAGGATTCGAGCCTCCCGGAGCCGAGCGTTTCCGTCGTCCTGTCCGAGGGAGACCGGAAGGTCAGCTTCACGACGACCAAGGAAAAATTCTTGAACTTGAACGGCGTGCTGGATAGTTTCTCCCAGGTCTGCTTGGGCGTCGAGCCGGTGCTCGCGCAAGAGGATTACGCCGTGAAGGAGCCCAAGGTTCCCGAGAAGAAGGCCGAGAAGGCCGAGCCGCCCGTCAACAAGGCGGAGGAGCCGGAGCCTGCCCCGGCCGCGCCTCCCGCACCGGCCGCCGCTGCCAAGCAGCCCGAGCCGCCAAAGGCGACGTCGGCCGAGGATCGCATGATGGCCAAGCTCGAGGGGTCCAAGCCCTCGCCACCGCCGATGGTCGCATTCCCGCCGCGCTTCCCGCGGCCCAAGGCAGAAGAGGACGAGGAGTCCGATGCTGAGGCGGCCGAAGAGGACAAGGAGTCCGCGGCTGAGGCGGCCGAAGAGGACAAGGCACGGGAGGAGACCTTGAAGGACATCTCCGAGCTGGAGGCCGGCCCACCCGGGCCCGCGCCCGACCGCGCCCCCTTGTCCCCCCCGGCGAAGCCGGC
>JAFGBX010000134.1 GCA_016932935.1 Promethearchaeota archaeon
CCAAGCCGCCCATCGCGCCCGGCGAAACGGCCATCATCGACCCCGCGGGCCAGGAGATCACGTTCGAGATCATCCCCGCGGTCGACATGAGCTTCAACGCCATCTTGCTCATCGACGTCTCTGGATCCATGCTCAAGGAGGATATGGAAGTCCACGAGATCGACGGTGCCATCGAGGGCCTGCGCCGCGGGTTCACGGAGACCAAGGACCTCGCACGGTTCCTCGACCAGTTCCGCGAGGGGGACAGGGTGTCCCGCATCGGTAGCGCGGCGATGGCCACGCTGCTTTACCTCTCGCTCAAGATCGGTCGTGGCTGGGGCGAGAACGTCCAGCTCATCACGTTCGGCGACGACGTCGAGCTCCTCCAGGTGCAGGACAAGAAAGGAAACATGTCCGCGGTCATCGAATGCACGGGCGAGATGCGGGAGCTCAACCTGAACACCGTCGCGTTCTACGTCGTGGAGAAGTGCAAGAACGCGACGGGGCTCACGGCCATGAGCGTCGCCTTGAAGATCGCCGCCGACCAGGTGAAGGCGTTCCCCAAGAACCAACGCACCGGGAGGCAGAACCCCACGATGATCGTCCTCTTGAGCGACGGGAACCCGAACAAGGGTGACGAGGAGCAGGGCATCCCGGTCAACCCGATCCCCGTGGTGAAGCAGAACCTCGTGCGCGAGGACATCGTGTTGTACACGATAGGCATCGGCGAGGCGGACGACGTCGTCATGCAGCGCGTCGCGGACCTGGGCCGTGGCGAGTACTTCCGCGCCACGAACTTCAAGGAGCTTTGGCGGTTCTACGATATCCTTGCGCAGAAGTTCTCCATCGCTGCCAAGATCAAGACCGCGAAGAAATCTTAAGTGCGTCGTGGGAAAGACTAGAAACGAGAGCCATGAACCTCCCCGATAGCCCGCTGCCCGTGCCGGTCGGGAACGAGATGGAGCTCCCCATCATGAACCCCAGGGGCGAGATCTTGCGGGGAGAGGAGTTGATTAGGGTCTGGGAGGCCATCTTCTCCAAGATCGAGGCCTCGTTCAAGGGTTGCCTCGAGGCCGTCCCCGACGCCATTAAGAAGCGGGTGGGGGCGGTAAAGCGCGTCACCAAGGAGAGGTCGGGCAAGCAACTACCGTACCTCGAGATCGAGTACAAGACGTTCAAGACATTCCACATCTCTGCCATCGGGCCGGATCCCAACATCAGCCAGGTCACCTGGCTCATGGAGCTCGTCACGCCCCCGGCCACCACGATGGCCGAGTGCGCGTGGTGGAACGTGCTCCTCAACACGGCGCTCACGAACGCCTTGCCGCCCGGCTATTGGATCCTGCCCCTGGGCCTGAGCCCTACCGAGAGGGAATACTCGAGCGGCGTCACCTTCGGGGAGCACTACCACGTGGGGTTCGACGACGCCGGCTTCAAGCTGGCAGCCTACACGCTCATCCGCGACTTCATCCCCCACCTCATCGCCCTGACGGTGAACTCCCCGTTCATCAACAAGAGGCCCACGGGGGTCGTGAAGGTGGCAAGCGACGGTGAGGGGCTGCAGATCCTGGGCAAGGATTGCACCAAGAGCCTTCGCCTCTTCTATAACAAGGCCCAGGTGGGCCCGGTGGACAAGGAAACGTACATCCCGTGCTTGAAGGCGCTCGACCGGGACGAGTTCTGCGGCGTCGTCCACCGGAGGCCCCCGGATGATCGCTTCGTTGACATGTACCCGTTCACGCCGTACGGCACGATCGAGCTCCGGGTGTTCGACACGCAGTTCGCACTGTCGAGGCGGCTGGCCATCGTGGCGCTGATCGAGGCCTTGTGCCTGAAGGCGAAGCGTCTTCTCGAGCGGGGCGAGCGCATCCCGTGCGTGCTCTCCTCGACCCTGGTCGCGAACCGGGAGAAGGCGGTCGTCTTTGGTTTGCACGGCAAGTTCACGCCAGATACCACGCTGCCCGGCATGTTTGGGATGACCTACAACGAGGATCCGGACACGGGAAAGCAGAACGGGAAGCTCTTCCAGGCCGTGAACAGCATGCTGTTCTTCTTGAAGAAAGAGGTCGCCGACCTCGGGTTCAAGGACATCTTGCTGCCGATACGGCTGTCAACAGAAGGGAACGCGAGGATACGGGCGCCCGTGACGCCCGCGGATTACTTGCTATACCTGGCAGACAAGCATGGTGGCGACGTCGCTGCCGCCCTTCCAAGCTGCAAGAAGTTCCAGACCACGTATTGCACGGGCACGCCGGCGGGTATGGGGGATCCCCTCGTCGACGAATGGGGCGGGCCCGGGGCTGGTTCCATCCCCCCGCGAGCCCACCCCGCCACCACCCTGGCGGGGCCAATGGCGGTTTCCCAGCAGCCCCCCGGGATCGCCATCACCGGCGTCGGAGCGATGGCCACCGAGCCCCAGCTCAAGGCCGTGAAGCCCGTGCCGTTCAAGCTCACCTTTACCGTCGCCTCGGACGCCCCCAAGGAATGCGTAGAGATCCTTGCAATCCAGCAGCTCATCGAGATCCAGAAGAAATCGGAGGTCGTGCTTGCCACCAGCTTCAAGCGGATCGAGGTGCCCGCCAACCGGCTGGTCACCATCACCCAGGCAGAGTTCCCGCTCTCGCCCGTCCAGGACCTGTTCATCGGCAGCAAGCAGTGCCGTCTCAAGTTCACGCTCAAGGAGCAGAAGGAGGTCACGACGTACACCAACGCCTTCTGGGTCGAGTTGCTCCCGAGGTACAGCATCGGCTCGGAATTCCGGAAGAGGAGGGTCGCGCCCGGCGAGAAGTTGGAGGTCAGGTACAAGATCTCGGCCACGAGCGGCACCGCGCCCCAGTCTGCCATCAACGTGGACTTCAAGTTCCACGTGCTCTCCGCCGACGGCTCGACCGTCCTGCACCAGGCGGTACAGCGGGCGGCCGTGCGAGACGCCGAGGCCGTGCAGTTCAAGGTCGCCCCGCTCGCCTCGTGGAGGGAACGGAACCTCTCGTTCCGCCTCGTCGCGATGCTGAACGGGAAGATCCTCGCCCGCCACGAGATCGCCGACATCGCGCTGGACATCCCCGAGGAGAAGCCGGACATGTTCGCACCGCGCCTTGCGGAGCGGAAGGTTGAGCCACTACCCCGGCACGAGGAACCGGCCGCGCAAGCACCCGCGCCGCAGGCGGCCGACAAGTACGGCCTGGTCAGAACCCTCGCCTTCTCGTCTTCCCCCGCGAAACCGGAGGGGAAGCTCGCACCCGCCGCGGCCCCCGCGCAGAGGCCACGCGGGCAAGCGGCGCCGCCACCGCCCAAGCAGCCCGCCGCGGCCCCCGCGCAGAGGCCA
>JAFGBX010000135.1 GCA_016932935.1 Promethearchaeota archaeon
ACATCCTCTATGCGAACGAGCAAGTCCTCTTCAAGAAACTCGAACACGGCGTTGAGAAGTTTGCCAAGAACCGTGTCAGCGAGATCGTTCACCCGGAGGACATTATTGGCCTGCTCTCGGCGATCAACTACGTGAAGACCCGCCCGGTTTCCAACCAGCAGCGCGAGGTGCGGCTGCAGCACAAGAACGGCCATCACCGCTGGTTCAGCGCGGAGTTCTCGTCCAGCATCGACCTCACGGGGCAGCTGCGCATCATCGGCATCTTTCGGGACGTCCACGACCGGAAGCTGCAGTCGCTCAAGCTCAAGCAATCGGAGGAGCGTTACCGCCTCATATCCGAGAACTCGAACGACATGATCATTCTGCTCGACGCGGGGTTGAACGTGCTATATTGCAACGAGCGGGCCCTGCTCAAGAAACTCGGATACCTGACCTCCGAGTTCAGCCTCTTGACTCCGTCGGCCCTGGAACGACCCACGTTATTACACCCGTCGGACGTTACTGCCGTGGTAGAGTTCGTCGGCAACCTGTTGAGGCAGCCGGGTACCCACGCAAAGCAAGAGACGCGCATCATGAGCAAGGACGGGAAGTACATCTGGTTCGACATCGATGGAACCTCGTACATCGACGAGCAGTCCCAAAACAGGTTGCTGTTCGTTGCCCGAGACATCCAGGACAAGAAAGAAAACGAGTCAAAGCTCCTCGAGTCTGTGGAACGGCTGAACCTTATCACCGAGAACGTGCAAGACAACATCGCCATCATCAACTCGCAAGGCAAGGTCGAATACCTCAACAGGATCCATGAGCACGAGCCCGTGTACCCCCAGCGGATCATCGGCGGCGACGCGCGCCATCTAGTATTCCCTAACGATTCAGATCAGATCAACCGGTTCGTCGCCGACTGCTTCCAGAAGGGTCATGCCGTGACCATGCATCGAGCTGTAAGTCATCCTTCCGGCGAGATCCGATGGTACGAGACTGTCGGAAACGCGTTCAAGGACAAGGACGGCAACCTCAAGCTGCTGACGATCTCCAGGGACATGTCCGAACGAAGGAAGATCGAGGGGCTGCTGGAGAACGAGAACCGGCTCCTGAAGGAGATCGACAGCATGCGCAAGGACTTCGTCCTCAACGCGACGCACGAGTTGAAGACCCCGCTCTCCATCATCATCAACGCGACCGACTTCTTGTCCCGGTATTACAGCGACGTGCCCGACGCGAAGCGGCTCGACTTCCTCAACAGCATCCGGAAGGGATCCACCCGTCTGAAGCAGCTCATCGAGACGCTCCTCGATTACTCCCGCCTCGAAGCCGGCCGCCTCCAGCTCCAGCAGCTCGAGGACGCCGACATCGGAGAGATTGTCAACTCGTCCGTCCAGAACCTCGCGTACCTGGTCAACCGGCGCCAGCAAGATGTCGTGCTCGACTTGCAGAAGGACGTCCACGCGAGCGTCGACAAGTTCCGCATCGAGCAGGTCGCCGTGAACCTGATCTCCAACGCGGTGAAGAACACGCCGCCGGGGGGCAAGATCCGAGTCGAGCTCTCACGGCGGGGCGACAGCGTCCAGTTCTCGGTCTCGGACACGGGCGTCGGCCTCACGCAGGAAGAAATGGCCAGGATATTCAAGAAAATCCGGCAAGATCGAGCGCAAGGGCCTGGACGCAGACATCGACATCCAGGGGACGGGCCTCGGCCTGTTCATCTCCAAGGAGATCGTGGAGATGCACCGCGGGCGGATCTGGGCAGAATCCGAGGGCAGGAACAAGGGGAGCAAGTTCTCGTTCTCGATCCCGGTCCAAGGGCCGCAATGAGCCTCATTCGACGAACAAGACCACGGCCGGGTCGGACTCGTCCCCTGGCTCCGCCGCGATGGAACCCGCCTCGTTGATCAAGCCACCCGTGATGCAGATCGAATCCTTTTCCACGAGGACCATGGCCGTCGCGTTCATGGCGTCCGAGTCGGCGAGGTCTTGCACCCATACGGTGCACGACCGGAGGTCCCGGCCGGGGGCGCTGCAAGCGAACGTAACCTCCTTGAACTTGCCGAAGATGCCGATCGGCCCCGTGATGTCCTCCACGGTGATCTCCACCGCGACGGCAGGGCAGCGGAACCCGAGTTCCGGCGACAACCGGCCGAGCGCGGCGATCGACACCGCGCCGTTCGGGTTCCGCGCCGCAACAACGAACGGCACATCACCATCGCGAGATTTTATCACGCGCGGGAGGCCCACGTTCCGCGAGATGATGGCCGGCGCGGCTTGCTCGACACGCCTTCCGATCACGCTGCGATCCCACGTTTCTCCCTCGCTGAACGTCCACGAGTCTGTCAAAACCTCATCGCTGGTCATCACGCCTCCTATTCCGGCCGGGAACGGCGGCGCGAGCCGGTGCCAGTTGAGGGCGCGGTCGACCTCGAGGAGGCGCTTGCTGGTGTTCCGGATCCCGTCGGGGCATGGGAATCGAGGCTTGCCGAGCTGCGGATGCCGCATTATGCCGAGCGTGCATCCTAGCGCGGCACCGATGTACCCCTCGTCCTCGGCGTTCAACCAACAATCGTGGCCCGGTGCGGGTGCGAAGGCCTGCAAGGTCGCTTGCACCCGGTCGAGCATCGTGGGGATCGCGAGCCTGGTTGAGACGTCGTACAGCCTGATCACGCTCGCGTATTCCGCTTGCGCCACGACCTCCTTGATCCACCTCGGGTCGACCCTGCCGCCGGGGCCGTTGAACATGCCGGAGCCGACGGAATGCTCGATGCACAAGGCGGGATGGATCTCCTTGCCGAGCCGGGTGAGCATCCGGCGGAAGTCGTGGTTCCCCGAGAAGAGCCCCCAGTCCACCTTCCAGTACTCGATGCCAGCTTCCCTGGACCACTCGAGTCGTTCCCGCCAGTAGTCCTCGGGTTCCATGTCGGGGCGCGCGTCCATGTAGGGCCCCGACTCGTTCGCGGGCAGCCAGATCCCGATCCCACGCCAGCCCGCCGCCTTGACGGCGTCGTTCAGCGACCGCAGCCGCTGCGCGGGCGGGCCGCGCTGGTGGGACGGGAACCGGCCCGGGTGCAGGATCATTGACGAGAGGTGTTCGACCATGTCGCCCGAGGGCGGCGCGTCCCAGCCGTCGTCGAGCACGATGTACAGGTCGGCCCTCGCCCGCTGGAAGAACCGCCGTGCCCACCCCCCCTTACCGAGCAGCAAGCCCTCGTCGAGCGATGCCCTCGCCCTCGCGGCGCCGGCTGCCCCCTCCATCTCGCTCGGTTCCACGCGGCCGAGGCCATCCATCCAGGCGACGTTCTGCGCGCCCCAGGTGCACCAGTAGCTCAAGCCCCATGGCGACTTCGTCGGGACGAGGTTTAGATCCGACATCTCCCCCTCCATCGCCCATTACCCGCCTTCAGTAGCCGAACGCGCAGCCGTCCGAGCGCGGGTCGGATCCCGCCCAGAGCACGCCCGTGTCGGGGTCGCGCCGGATGACCTGGCCGCGCCCGAAGACCGACCGCCCGAAGCCCGATACCAGCTTGGTATGGTGCCCCATGCTAGCGAGCCTCTCCCTCGTCGGTGCCACGATGCTCTCCTCGAGCATGACCGCGCCACCCGCGTTCCCGCCCTCGATGCAGAACCGCGCCGCGTCGAGCGCCGCCTGGGGGTCGTACTCGTGTTCGGCCATCCGCAGGAACACCTGCACGTGGCCTTGGGGCTGCATAAAGCCGCCCATGACGCCGAACGCGGCCCAGAGCTCGCCGTCCCTGGTCGCCATTGCTGGGATGATCGTGTGGTAGGGCCGCTTCCCCGGCTCGAGCCCGTTGGGGTGGGTGGGATCCAGCACGAAGTTCGAGCCCCGGTTCTGCAGGACGAAGCCCGTCCCGCTGGGCACGATGCCGGTGCCGAACGCCTCGTAGTTGCTGTTGATGAAGCTGCACGCGTTCCCGTCGCCGTCTGCGGCGGCGAGGTAGACCGTGTCGGACGACGCCTCGGGCGAGCCGTGGGTCGCGTCGAGCCTGGCCCTCGCCCGGTCGATCAGCTTCCGGCGCTCCGCGGCGTATGCCTTGGAGAGCAGGCCGTCGACGGGCACGCGGGAGTGGGCCGGGTCGGCGACGAAGGCGCGGGCATCCGCGAAGGCGAGCCGCAAGCTCTCGATGAGCAAGTGGTAGTATTCGGGCGAGCCGGGATCCATCCCCGCGAGGTCGAACTCCTCGAGTAGGTTCAAGGCGATGAGCGCGGTGATGCCTTGCCCGTTCGGTGGGATCTCGTGCACGTCAATGCCGCGGTACTTGATGGTTATAGGGGTGTCCAGCGTGCTCGAATGGGCCTTCAAGTCGTCGAGCGTGAGCTTCCCGCCCATCGCCTGGTGCGTGTCGACGATCGCCTTGGCAACCCAGCCCTCGTAGAAGCCAGCCTTCCCGTGCTCGGCGACGGAATCAAGTACCTTCGAGAGGAAGCGGTTCCTGAACACCTGCCCCGGCTCGGGCGCCGCGCCGTTGACGAGCAACTCCCCCCCGTGCTCGCTGCGCTTGAGCTTGCCCACGCCGGTGCTCCACGCGAGCGCGATGAGGGGTGCGACCGGGTGGCCGCGGAAGGCGAGCTTGATCGCCGGGCCGAGCACGTCCTTGACCGGAAGGCGGCCGAACTGCTCGACCGCGTCGACCCAGCCAGCGACGCAGCCGGGCACGGTCACCGAATGCGGGCTGGAGCTGGGTATCGAGTTCCCCTTGACGCCCGCCCTCCTGACGTCGTCGATCGTGATGCCCTTCGGGGCGCGGCCGCTGCCGTTCATCCCGAGTACCCTCTTCAGCTTCGCGTCGTAGAACAAGGCGAAGCAGTCGCCGCCGATGCCCGTGGACATGGGCTCCACGACGTTGAGCGCCGCGGCGCACGCGACCGCGGCGTCGGCGGCGTTCCCGCCCTTCTGCAGGATCTCCAGGCCCGCTTGCGTGGCGAGCGGGTGGCTGGACGCCACGATGCCCCTCAGCGCGAGCACGGGCGAGCGCCGGGACTCGCACCTGAAGAACTCCTCGAATCGAAAGGGGATGCCCATCTCTCCCTCACCTCATTGTGGGGCGGGCCTCCACGAATCCACGACGACGTGGTATTCCGTGTAGGGCTCGCTCTTGGCGGCGCCCGGGCGTTTGGAACCCCCGCGCACGCCGATCACCTTCCCCGTGACCGAAATCCGACCCTTCTCCGTTATAGGGTTCTTGAGGTACACGACGATCTGGTAGCCGTCGTCCAGGTCGAAGTACTCGCTCGAGTGGCACCCTTCCACCGATGCCACGATGTGCTGCCAAGGGACGCCCGAGATCCTGCCCGTCACCGTCACGGTCTTGTCGACCTGCGTGGAAAGGTCCATCACTCCTCACCGATTCATCCTTGACCCGGTCTGGATAATAACGTTGAGTAGGAACGGCCGAACTCGCTGATCGCCCGCAGGCTGAAGGGCATCCTCAATGCCTCGACGTGCACGTGGCGCCCCGCGATCCCCTTGTTTTGCTCGCAAGTCTCCAAAAAGTCGAGCACCTCCTTGGAGCACGCGAGGAACCTCTTCTTGTTCACGGACTTCCTCGTCGGATGGTCGAAGTTGTAAAGCGAGCCAGGCGTGAGGTGCTGGTCACCGCTTCCATCGTTTGCATGGATGTGGAACACCTTTACCAGCTTCGCGAAGGATGGAAGTGCGGCCTCTATCTCCTTCGCGGCGCCGCGTTTCCCCTTCTTGCCCCTGTACTTCCAGACGAGGAGGTGGCCCGTGTCGAGGCAGAACACGTGGCGCCCCAGCAGCTTCGAATGGCCGGCCGCGGCGAGCCTGTCCGCGAGTCGATCCCTGAACTCGAGGTAGTGTTCCAGCGACCCGAAGAACGAGTCAGCGCCGGCGTTCTCCCACGCGAGCAGGACGTCCGGGTTCGACCTGGTTAGGGCCTCGGTGACGGGCTCGGAAGCAAGCTCGTCGACGAACTCCACGATGCGGTTCTCACGGCCCTTCGGCGGGTGGCACACGATGCAGCACGCGCCGATGGCACCGGCGAGCTCGAGGTCGCGCTTCAAGACGGCCGGGTACTTGCCCGCGAGGGGCAGGTCGGCCAGGCCGAAGGTGCAATGCATGCCGAGCTCGAACGGGATCCGGTCAGAGAAGCCCTCCCTTGCGGAGTCGAAGGGCCCGACCAAGTCGAAGCCAGGATCCAGCACCATCGCAGCGAAGTCGCTCGAGACGTGGAAGCACGCCCCGAGCGCGCCGGCGAGTCCCGATTCCGCGTGCACGCGCCCCAGTCTCGAGAAGATGTCCCTCCACCCGTCCTCTTCCGGGTCGAACTCGCGCGGGTCGCCGAGTTCCAACGTGCTGATCCAGTCCGCGTTTCCCGCGAGTAGCTCGTGCCAGAGCGAGAAGCCGAAGTAATCATGACCTTGTTTCATGGCGTGTGCCAGGGCTCAGCGGCGGTGCTTAAAAACGCATATTCTGTTTTTGCGAAATCGTTAAAGCCCCTCGAAAATAGAACTGGGATGTCGTTGAGCATCGATTCTGGGAACGAACATGTGCGAGATGGACTTGCTGGGCAAGACCGCCCTGATCACGGGCGCCACGGGTGGCATCGGGCGGGCGATGGCGTTGCTGTTCGCCGAGGAAGGCGGGGCGGACATCGTGGTGAACTACAACACGTCGGAGGCGGCTGCCAAGGCCATAGTGGAGCGGGTCGAGGGCTTCGGCCGGAAGGCCATCGCGATCAAGGCGGACGTGACGAAGAAAGCGGAGGTCGACGCGATGGTGCATAAGGCCATCGAGCACTTCGGCCACGTTGACGTGCTCATCAACAACGCGGGTCTGAACCGGGCCGCGCCGATCCTCGAGCTGGACGAGGCTAACTGGTCGACCGTCGTCGACACGAGCATGAAGGGCACCTACCTCGTCACACAAGCAGTCGCCAGGCATATGCTCGAGCGGAAGGAGGGGGTGATCGTGAATATGGCGAGCGTGGCTGGCATGGTCGGAGAGACGTCGACGGCGCCCTCCCTCCACTACAACGCCGCGAAGCAAGGCATCGTCGCCATGACGAGGACTATGGCGAGGGCGTTCGGCCCGGAGATACGCGTGAACGCCGTCGCGCCGGGCGTCATCGCCACGGAGTTCCACGTGAAGGCCGGCGGCTCGATGGAGGCGGTGCAGAAGCGCGGGCAAGACGCAGTCCTCAAGCGGCCGGGTACCGCAGAGGAGGTCGCCCACGTGGCGCTGTTCCTCGCCTCGCCGGACTCGAGTTACATCACCGGCCAGACAATCGTGGTCGATGGCGGCCTCGGCATGCCGTGATCGCGAGGGGCGCCGGCGCGCGCGACGGCATGTTCGAACGCGCCGGCACGAACCCGGTTCTGAGGCGCGCCGCGCGCCGACGATGTGTACGTTCGCTCGTTCGAGGCGTGCGCCGAAAAACATTTATTGGGCCGAAACCCTTTTCTTTGGTGGTGCAACCACGATGGCGGGATCGAAGCTCTTCGCGAAGGTGGGCCGGATCTTCGGCGAAATCGGTGGCCAGGAGAACATCTACAAGAAGAACTTGCAGCCCGCCACGGCAGGCTCGGAAATCCCCATGACCAACCTCAAGGCGGTTCCCGACGACGAGATCGACCCCGTCCAGAAGATGGCCACCTCGTACAAGAAGGTGCAGAGCCGCCAGCAGCTGATGTCGCTGATCTGTTGCATCACGATCACCGTCTTCGTCGTGCTGTTCTTCTTCTTGCCGGAATGAAGCGCGCCCTCTCCGGACGTCCCGCCGGCAGCGCGCTAGCACCTTTATATTCCCGCATCGCGTGTGTCACCCCGGGTGGAAGACTGCCCCGGATGCGATCTCGTTGGGAAAGAAGACGATACTTGCTACCATCGCGTGCGTGCTTCTCGCGTGCACGGCAGGCGCCACCCCTGTCCGGGCACAGAACTCGGCTCCGATCGTGTGGACTCCGGAACATGTTTCTGGCTATCATTTTGCCTGCTTGCCCAGCCCAGTGCAGATGAAGTTCGTCGCGAGGGACAACACGACATCGTACCCGACCTACACCCTGTTCGTGGATGGCTCGGCGTTCAGGACGGGAACCTGGATCTCCGACGTCACGACGACCGTGAGCTGGGGAACGACAGAGATTCCCGAGGGCACGCACGAGATGCTCCTCGTCGCCAATGATGGCCTGGGGCTGTCCGGCTCGACCACGTACACGCTCGACGTCTGGGCCCAGGTCGTCCCGGGGTACTCGGGTTACCTCGTCTGCATTGCGGTGATGCTCGCGGTCGCCGTGCTCGCCATGACCGTTAGAAAGAAATGCCGGCACTGATGGGAACATGAATTCCAGGCGCTCAGATGTCCATGTCCTTCCAGTAGTCGGGCACCCAGACCGAGTTGCCCGTGCGGGACGACTCGATGGTGGCATTGGAGACAGCGAAGGACACGAAGGATCTCAAAACTCTGTCGGAGAATTCATAGCAATTCAAGGAATTCGTCACGGGAAAAGTTAGCATCAGCCAATATTCTAAGCAGCAATCCCGGTTTCAACTCCTTATGCAAAGGTATCGTCAGCGGTCGTCGTTGGATATCTGATGGATGCCTCAACCGTACATGGCTCCCTTTCTGGTGAACGGTTTCATAGCCCAGTTTTAAGAACACCTTGATTGCATTCTCGCCAGAGACCGGTGGCATTTTAGGAGTCATGGACGATGACCACGTTTCCAACGAAAGTGTGGCTTGGTTCAGGTATGGGCTTTCCAGTTTTTTCCAGATCCTCCATGCAGAGCTCGATTGCTTCCTTGATGTTATCGAGTGCCTCCTCTATCGTATCGCCTTGGCTGTAACACCCTTGGAATGAGGGACACACGACAACATAGCCCCCATCCGGTTCCTTCTCCAAGAACACCTTATAATCGAAGATCTTCTGGCTCATGGGATGATAATACCAACAAGATTTTTTTAAGTTTTAGGGCTATAGTGTTCGGTCGGAATTCTATCGCATTTCAAGTATTCAAATGGTTCAAGGAAAAAAGGTGATTAAATGGAGATTTCGGGCGATCAGATGTCTATGTCCTTCCAGTAGTCGGGCACCCAGACCGAGTTGCCCGTGCGGGACGACTCGATGGCGGCCATGGAGACCGCGAAGGACTTGAAGATCTGGGGGAAGCTGTTGAGCGGCTGGTTCTTGCCGCCCGCCTCCATGCAGCGCCGGACCTGCTCGAGGATGATGCCCTGGCCGTCGTAATTCGTGCCCATGTGCTCGACGCCATCGTTGCCCGCGTCGGTGAGCAAGAAGCCATCTTCCTCGAATTGCCTGCCCTGGTCGTCCTTGTACTTCGTGATTTCGAGCCACGCGCCCCCGAGCTTGAACTCGCCCCTCGAGAAGAGGAAGCGCTGGTAGCTCTTGTCGGGCGCGCTCGGCCCGCGGGACTGCCAGTCGCCGTAGACCTGCGCCCAGACCCAGTTGTGCCGGTGCTTGTAGTCGTCGGGGTGCGCGAGGGCGCAGTTGACAAAGGCGGTGGAGCTGCCCTGCCACGGCGAGAACTTGGGGATGAACGTGTCGCACTTGACCTGCACGACGTCGAGACCGGTGATGTAGCGCAGTAAATCGAGATAATGTGGCATCATGTCCTCGAGGTACACCTCGGGTAGGAACCGGCGCCATCCCTTCCGCTTCTCGCCCCAGTTGCCCGCGCCCGCCCAGCGGATCATGGCCAGGTCGCCGAGCTCGTTGTGCTCCTGGATGTAGCACTTCGCGAGCCAGTTGTGGTGGAAGAAGCGGTATTGGTGCCCAAGGGCGGTCGCCAGCTCCGGGTGGTCGAGCGCGCACTGCACCATCTGCCTGCCCTGGTAGATCGTGGACGCCATGTTCTTCTCGCATATCACGTGGATACCGTGATCCATCGTCTCCTTCACGAGGACGTGGTGCGTGTAGATCGGCGTCGCGATGATCGCCAGATCCGGCTTCCCCTTGTCCTCCACGTAGTCGTCGATGCTGACGAAGAAATCGTCCTCCTTGAGGCCGAACTGCCCCATGTGCTCCATGAGCTCCGTGTCGACGTCCACGATGCCCGTCAACTTGAAATCCGGGTTCTTCTTGACCGTCTGCAGCCAGCTGTTCGCGTGGCCGCCCATGCCGATGATGACGACCGATTTCACTATGAGATTCGCCTCGATTTCAATGAAGTTAGTAGTGCAGTGTAAGAGGTGGTTGTATCGTGCCAATAAAAGCAGATAGTGTGATTTCTGATTATGACCCGGATGATCGGGATTGCCAATAATCATGGGCCTCCTTCATTCGGTCGTACTTCCTCTTCAAGCAATTCCCTTCTGGATTGAAGCCCGAAGGATACAGATATTCAAATATCTTCACGATGTCGTCCCGTCCGGAATAATTCATCGAATGATTGTCTATTGTACGTTTATCCTTAACGACCTTCGTCCCAGTAGTACCAGCATCACGTATTAGAACATGCTGCACTCCTTTCACGAGATCTTGAGTTCCCGATAGGCATATTGCATACCTCATATATTGCTTGTCCTTCCAGCTACGTCGATATTTTATTACTCCTCCGTCCCCATCCAATACGCCGCGGATATAATCCCTTTGATATTGCCTAGGCACGACAAATTCACTTGGAAACTTGTTCTTGTAGGTTTTATTTCCTGGTTCGACTCCTAATTTAGCAAGATCCACAATAAGCGTTTTACTATTGAATTGAACTCTTACTTGTGATCCACCTCGCTTAATTTCCCGCTCTACGATTTTTGCATTGGAATTTAATGAGTTCCGTGCAATTTCACAAAGCTCTCTATCCCTTTTCTGAAAATCAAACCGTAACGAGTTGTGTTGCTTGTGTATGTTCCCATCCGTCATGATCAAGCCAAGGATGTATGCTTTTTTCTCGGAATCTATTTTGTTAAAGAAATCGTGGTCAATTCTGTACTTTCTGTTAATCTCCCTCTGTACAGAATGCTCAAGGATGATGTTTCTCCTCTGAAAGTATCTTTCTAGGGTGGTCAAGCTGAGTCCTAGATCGGTTGCTAATGCTTGAATGGTCTCCCCCTTCAACCGACGCCGGCGGATTTCCTCCATTTTGTCCTTCGCTATCGCTTTTTGCCCAAAAAAAACCGTTCCCCCAGGATATTCTGGCACCACTTTGTGGCGTTGAAAATAACGCCCGAGTGAATATTCCTTCACACCATTAGCGAGTGCGATATCTTTTATTAGCTCCCCACGCTTCCTCGCGTCGGTCATCTTGCTCGCTGCATCACGCGACCGAATATCTGCCCCGATCTTAACAGAATCGCCATCCTTGATCAACTTCTTATTCCTTATGAAGTGCCGTCCGACATCCTGTTCACTTACATTGAAGGCTCTTGCGATTTCCCTGTTGGATTTCCCCTCCCTCTTCATCTCGTCGATTCTCTTTTGAACCTCCTTCTGAAGTGTGCCACGTATCACATCTTTCCTTGGAAATGCGTATCGTTTATTATCTCTTCGCTTTTTAACTTTGAGGTTCCCTTCAAGCGTTACGCCTCGATCGTTGAAGAACCTGCGTAAGGTCGTGGCAGCGAGTCCGTTTTCCCCTGCAATCGATTCGATCGACTCGCCCCCTTTCCTGCGCTCGATCATCCCCTCGACTTGCGCGTTGAGATACATCCTCCTTCCGATGTATGTGGAGCCTTCCTTGCCCTCGACCTTGATTCCATTCAAATCAAAGAAGGACCGCAAAGCTTCCTTCTTTATTCCCTCGCTCGAGGCGATCTGGATGACTGTTTTTCCAGCCTGCCGCCGCATCACCAGCTCGTTCATTTCAGCAGTGGAAAATGTTTTCCCCCCTATCCTAAACTTCTCCTTGTTTTTTTCAACTATAGGTTTGATGTTATGCTGGTTGAATTTATCTGAAAGCCGCTTTCGAGAGACATTATTATCATTTGCGATGTCGATGGTTCGCTCCCCTGCTTTTCTCCTAAATACCATCTTTTGATATTCTTCGCGGGTGAACTCCTTCCCGTCGATGGTGATGATCCCTTTCCCCTCGTCTTTATGGTGGCATTTCCTTTCTTTTAATTCTTGATCATCATGCTCAGTAGATCTGTCATCGTTTATCTTTCTCAGCTTAAAATCTTCTGTAGCCATATTCCTGTCGATCTTTGAATCAGCGTGATTTTCGCTGTCACTCTTATGATCCTTGCTATCTCCCTTCAGGTCATGACTTCGATCGCCTTTCTTCCGATCTCCCTCCTTGCCCTTTCCAAGCGCTTGTGAATTGAATCGCTTCGTGGAAAAAGTCATGACCGCCATCAAAGGCTTTCTCGTTCAATTCAATTAAGGTATAAAAAGAGCCCCAATACAATCCAGAGCGTTGGAATCTCGTTGGTAATGACATTGGTCATTTCAACGCGCCGCTCGCGAATTTCTGCACGAGCTGCATGGCCCTGCCGCTCTTGACGAGCTGGACGAGCAAGGGTGCAACCGCATCGTCCACGGCCTCCCAGAGGCGCCGGATCTTCCACGCGAGTTCGAGCCTTTCCGGATCGGGGTCGAACGTGCCATCCGCCTTGTTGACGGCCTGGCAGAACTTGCGGAACTCATCCTCCCCGAGCGCGAGGATGTTCTCGAGGCAGAAGATGCCGAGCTTGTTCACGCCCGCCGCGAGGCACGCGTTGAATTCTTGCAAGTACAATGCGGGGTCGGTCTGGTGGAACTGCTTCCCGAAGCCGGTCGTGCCAAGGCAGATCGAGGCCTTGTCGCCGTGATGCGCGACAAAATCCCGGGCGTAGGTGTAGGTCAAGTGCACGAAGTCATCGTGCGCCAGGATCGCGTGCGCGTACTCGGCAAAAACCATGTAGTTGATCCAATCCCACTCCACCGATTGGATCGGCGTCGCCAGGAAGTCTTGCAGCAAGTTCTTGCCATCCTTCAAATCGCTGAAGGTGATGGGCAATGCCACGCACAAGGCTTTCGTCCCATGCGCGTGCATCGTGTCGACGAGGCGCTGGAACTTTGCCGACGCGATCTTGTACCGTTCCTCGCTCATCTCGTCGATCTGGTCGAGGAGCCTTCCGACCACGTTCATTATGCCGCCACCCTTTTGCTGCTTCCCTGATTTCTCGGCCTTGACCTCGGCATTCGACTTCACTGGATCGACGGGAATGATCTTTCCGTCCTTGTCAAGCTTGATGAGCCCCCTGCTCGCGCGGAGCGCCTCGGAGTTCTTGAATCGCTCGGGATCGACATCGGGCTCGATGTCGACGAGGATGTACGGGGGTGCCGGGAAATGGTTGTCCCCGTACCAGGCCATGATGCGCTCGATCATCGCTTGGAACTTGTCGACCGTTCGGATGTTCGGGTAGTAACCGTCCTCGATGCCAAGCACGGGCCAGGGATAGAAATGATCGTAGATGCCCAGCGATTCCAACAATTTCAAGAGCGTGGCGAAGGTGGTGTCGAAATCTCGCTCGTACATCTTCAAGAACAAGCCGAAATCCAGTTCTTTCATGAGCTGGGGGACGTTCATGTCGAGGATGTCCTTGACGAGCAAGAACTCGCACGAGAAGCCCCAGAGCCACGACGACCGGGGCACCTTCTTCCTTGCCTTCCCCACATCCGCCTTCTTCGCCATTATCCTGTCACCATGACCGACACGACACCATGATCATCACGAACGGGCAGCATGCTTCTTGCGATGGATCACGACGATCGCTATGGCGGCGACAGCTCCGCCGACGAGGGCAACGATCCCGGCGATCTCGGGAGGGCTCAACACTGGGGGGGCGTCATCCCAGCCGGCCAGCCTCGCCCACAAGTACCACGCGCCGTAGGCCTTGAAATTGCCGTTTATGGCTTCGGTGTGCGCGGGGCTGCAATCGTACCAGTCCACGTCTGGGGCGTGGACAGATTGCCACTCGATCCCCCAGTTCGCCGTTCGATCGAAGGGTGCCGAGCCGTCTGGATCATACAAGCACTCGTCGGTGGCACCGCGCCGGAGGACATCAACGCCGTCGGGGTTGTATGACTCGATATCGGCGAAATCATAGAGGATCTTGTTGTTATCGCGGCAATACCTACGTATCTGCTCGTTGCTATAGTACGTGGTACCGGGGGTCAAGTCGGCACCTTCACCTTCGAGGTGGCCGGTCATGTACACGAACTTCACGTTCGGGTAGTCGGTTTCCAGCCGGGTCATCGGGCCGAGGTAGTGGTCGATCATGGTTTGATCGTGATAATCGTTGACTTGCCCGCACCAGCTCCATATCACGACGTTCACGTCGGCATTGTTTGGGTCGTTCAAGTAATTCCTGGTGTGCGTGTCCCATCCTGCATAGCCAACGTCATCAGGAAATGCGTAGTCATCGATATCCAATGCCCCTGATGATGGGCCATCATTCCAAGCATATAAGCCAGGCGTGCCGCCCAAGCCCTCTTTGAACGCGGGAAGAGCATCCATGCCCGTCATGAGCTGGGACCCGTGGGACGTGTGGCCATAAGCGATGTGTAAGTCCCGTTTGGCTTGCACGATGGCGGACTCGGGGATGAGATCCCGTCGCACGAGATCGCATTTGGCGTGATCCGCGGTTATTTGCGACGTACCACTCGAATGAATGCCACTATCTCGAAAGTGTACAGATCTCGTGGATGCGGAGGGAATGCTCGCATTGAATGCAAGTGACGAGGAAGAACCGGCAATTCCCAAGAGTATTACGACGAATATAAAACTCAGACGGGGCCGGTTACCGAGACAGCGATTGATCAGAAGCGCCATGGCGCACCCTCTTGAAGATTTCTCGTGTGACAATCCCAGTCCGTTACGGCCTATTAAGTTAACGTGAAGCCAAGCTCGAATCATGGATGGAACTCGGAGCCCGGCTAATTCCCACGAATGGGAATGCCGCTTCCACCTGGACTTCTGTCCCCTTTCCTTTTCTCTCTCATCGACACTTTCCCGGGCGTCTTGGATATCGATTTTTACTCGAGGTCGATACTCCTCCGGTTTTCGCCTAGTCGGGTATCGTGATCGGGTACTTTCCGTATTTGACCGTCGTTTCCCTCATGGCGACGAAGTTCTCGAGCCTCACTTCCGGGTTGATGCTATGCCCCGAGGCGATGATGAAGCCGCCACCGGGCGCGCACTCCTTGATCAATCGTTTCGTGTAGGTGACGATGTGATCCCTGTCCTCCGTCGCCAGGTCTTGCGGGCTCACGTTCCCGTTCAGCGTGATCTTGTCGCCATATCTCCGCTTCAACTTGAAGATGTCGTAGTCGGGATCCGACACGGTGGGTTCGATCGGGTTGAAGGCGTCGATGCCGCAATCGATCAATGGTTCGAAGATCTTGGCGATGTCCCCGCAAGAATGCAGCAGCACCTTCGCGCCTTGCTTGTGGGCATGGGTGCATATCTGGCGCAGCCACGGGAAGACATACCTTTCGAAGCTTGCCGGGTGCATGAAGAGCCTGGTCTTGAAGCCGTAATCGTCGAACAAGAGCATGAACTTCGCCCCCGCCTCGGTCGCGAGCTTGGCTTGTTCGAGGGCGAATTTCCCCCGGTCGTCGAAGACCTTCTTGATCTCCTTCTGCTTCGCCATCAACCGGGAGAAGTTCTCGATCCCGAACCCCTCCCACGTGGCCTCTAGCAGGCCGGGGAACCCGGGGATCATGTAGATGTCCCCTCCAAACTCGTCGTTGATCTCCCCGACGATCTTCATGGAGGTTGCACGGATCCCGTCGTCGATGGACGGGTGGTGCTCGAACGACTCGTATTCCTCGTAATTCTTGAAGAACCCACCATCGTAGAACGCCACGTCCATGCCGTCCGTGTGCCTGGTCACCCGGAACTTCCTCCCGAACTCGTCGACGTATCCCCACGGGAAGAACTTCACGGGAAACAACGAGAGCGGCCCGACCGCCATGTCGATGCCGATCGCCCGGTACAGCTTCGCGTTTTTCGATAGCCCGCCCTTCAGCGTCGACTTCCACGAGAAGAACTTCCTGATGACGTGGTCCTTGAAGGGGATCACGCGGGTCGCGATTCCCAGGATGGTCTTGATCCCCTGGAACACGTATTCCCCCCCGTAATGCTTCACGATCTTCAGGTTGTCGATCGTGCCCTCGCTCACGGGGACGCGATCGGGCTCCTCGTGATCCAGCGCCTTGTGAATGCGTTCCTTGGCATCCATCGAGATCTCCACCGCGTTCCTATCCCGATAAGTATGCTTGAATCGATCCGGTAGCATATAAAGTGTTAGCGAGGATCTGAAAGTGGTGTGGTCTCGTTGAGAAGAATATCCGTGACCATCGTTGGTGCGGGCCCCGCGGGAACTACCGCCGCAAAAAACTTAGCAGAAAGCGGAATTGACGTGTTGCTCATCGATAAGAACACGTTTCCGCGTGAAAAACCATGTGGTGGAGCACTTTCATTGAGTCTTCTCAACACACATCCCGCTTTAGAAAAGCTGGTGGATACCAACGTGCTCGCGGGCTGCATAGCGAGTGGCGACAACAAACATGTTCTTCACTACGACTCCGGGGAGAGGTTAGGGGCACTGGTGCAGCGGTCCTCATTCGATCACAGCTTGCTTACCGAAGCCAGAAAGGCGGGTGCGGAGGTCATCGAAGGCGAACGCGTGACCAATGTGGAGTTTGACCAGCAAGCGGTCGTCGTGTCCACGGACAAGGGCCAGTACCGTTCCGATGTCGTGATCGGGGCTGGGGGGACACATGACCTGGTCGCCAAAAAGTCCGGCTTGAATCCGGGCTGGAAGCCTGACCACGTCGTTCTCTCTTACGTCGTGGAGCACGAGTTCCCCGAAACCGTGATGGATGATTACTTCACGACGAAGAGGAGGTTGTTCTTTCACCTCGGCTTCAAGGGGAACGACGGGTACGGGTGGGTTTTTCCCAAAGAAAGGCACCTAAACGTCGGCTTCGGCGCGCTGTCCAGCACAAACTCGAACCTCAAGCAAGTCTTTCTCGATTATGTCAAGTTCTGCCAAGATCTCCGGATAGTACCACCATTCTCCGTGTCCAAGATGCAAGCGGCGCTCATCCCGATGAGGCGCATTTTGCCGCGGGTGTGGAGGGCACGCTGCATGCTCGTAGGAGATGCTGCCGGTTTCATCAATCCAATAAACAGCGAGGGTATCCAATATGCCATCGAATCGGCAGAAATCGCAGCACGGGTTACCTCGAAAATGGTGCGATCGAGGGATTTCTCCAATTCCAACTGTCTCGAGTACCAGAACGCGTGCATGGCGCAGTTCGGTCGGAGGCTTAACGGCCTCCGGTTTCTATCGAAGATGATCTTGAAGCATAGCACCCTCGTCATCAAAAGTGCCGAGAACGATCCTATCTTGAAAGATCTGGCCTTGAAGATGTTACAGAATGCTGGCAACGTGGCCGAAAACAAGCGGAAGCTAATCAACCGATTTATCAGGAACCTTGTCGTGAACACGGTTCAGAAAAAGCATTGAACCAAGGCGATCGCAACGGAATCAGCATCCAACCATTCCTCCCTTGTTGATAAATTCGACGTTATCGTCGTCGGCGCGGGGATCGGCGGGCTGACGTGCGCCAGCTGGCTCGCGCTGGCCGGGAAGAAGGTGGTCGTGCTCGAAAAAAACGGTTTCGTCGGGGGCCGCTGCGCGTCCTACCGCAAGCACGGGTTCACGGTCGATTACGGTATCCACGCCTTCTCGCTCGGTCCGAGCGGCCCCCTACAAGAGGTGGTGCGGGCAGCGGATTCACGATTAGAAGGACGAAGCCCCCCGCTCCGCTGGCAGCGGTTGCCGATCGTATTGAAGTTCGGCGAGAGCGTGTTTCGCCCGGCCTTGCCGATCGACTGGTCACACTTCTGGAACTTGATCCGCACCGCGGGGATCGCCTTGTCCATGCATGGGGCGGCGCGTTCCGATAAGTTCGCGTTGGTCAAGACCATGTTCGGCTTGCTAAGGCTGAAGGCCGGACGCCAAGAGCCACTGGAATCGTTGAGCGTGAAGGAAATGCTCGACAAGTTATCCGCATCGGAGGTGGCGCAGCAGATCATCGCGAGTTCAGCGGATTGCGTGTCGGCGATTCCTTACGAACGCTTCGTGGCCCGGGATTTCATGGACATCATGTTCAACATCTTGAAACACGGGGGAGTCTGGTACCCGAAGGGGGGTTGCGGGGCGATCGCTCGGGCTTATTCCGATATAATCGAGCGGTGCGGCGGTACTGTGCTGACGGGCCATGTCGTTGAGGAGATCGTGGTAGAAGGCTACCCCGCTCCTGGTATGCCCCTTCGGGTCGCCGGCGTGAGACTCACGGGCGGCACCGAGACCATCAGCGCGCCTTGCGTCGTGGTGAATGTCCACTATGGCGAGTTCTACGGAAAATTGCTCAAGCCGCAATACACCACCGATACCTTAGTAAAAAGGGTAACCGCCCTAGAGACAGCGTTGAGCGCGATCGTGCTGCACATCGCCCTAGACTCCGAAATCTTCACAGAGCAATTTGTAATGGACTCCCCGATGCTTCTAACGAAAGACAATTATGTGCCAGGTGCTAATAACGCTATCGGGGGGATGTTCGTGATCGTGAGCAACCTTGATCCAGGCCTGGCCCCGCCAGGAAAGCAGCTCGTGCTCGCGGCTTTGGGAACGGACATAGCACTCGTTCGCGAGAAGGACAACCTTGTGCAAATATTGTTGGAGAAGCTGCAGAAGTTGGCTCCCCCGCCGGTTCAAGTCAAGGACCACGTCGAATGGATGGACGTGCTCGGCCCAAGGGAGATCGAATCGCTCTTCGGCGAGAAGGGCGCCGTGATCGGCATCGCCTCCACGATCCGACAAGCGAGGAGCAATCGCCTGGACGCCCAGACGCCGATACAGGGGCTATACCATTGCGGTGACGATTCCGGCACGCACCTGTGGGGGGTTGGCACCGAGCTCGCCGCGAAGAGCGGGCAATGCTGCGCGGAGCGGATACTGGGCAAGAAGCCATGATGGCGGCGCTTCATGAGAACCGGCCCACGAATCCTTTTTATAGGTTCTTCGGGAGTGTGTCATGCAAGCACGGCAACCCCGCGCGTTCCGGTTTGCCGCGCCCGGCTTGGATCGAATCCACCCCACCGACGATAATCCCGAGGAGAAGCCGATGATCCTTGACATCTCGACCCTGGAGCTGAACGTCTTTTACGCCCTGTCCGTGATCCTCGTCTCGGTCAAGCTCTGCTTGCTGGCATTCTTGTGTAAGAAGGAGATCGACCACGTGAAGTCGGCAGGGAAGTCATCGTTCGGTTTCGCCTCCAGCGTGATCTTCCTCCTAGCTTGCCTCGTCGTTGCACGGCTGGTCTACATGCAGTTCGACTTCGTCCTCACCAAGTTCGACCCGAGCACGTACTATCTAGATCCCGCAGTCTGGTATTGGAAGGCAGCGACGTTGGTCGCCAGCATAGGCTTCGCCGTCTTCATGTTCGTCACGGATTACCGCATCTTCCGGTTCAAGTTCAAGGGCATCTTCGCGTACATGATCGCGGCGTTTGCAGCGTGCTTGTTCTTCCTTCCCGTGCATTCGAAGCCCGATTTCGAGTTCGTCTCGCTGTTCTTGCTGAGTGCCAACTGCGTCACGATCGTCCTCCCCGTGTTCTTCCTCTACATGGGGCGGCAGCGTTCCCCCTACCAGGTGCCGAGCCTGCTCATCGCGTTCGGGATCATCACGTATGCGGTCGGGGCCACCATCACGACCGAGACCATTCTGGCGGTTCTCCCCAGGATGTTCATCTACCTCAGCTCGCTGGTCTTGAAGATCGCCGGGCTCGTCATGTTCGCGTACGGGGTCTCCAGGTTCGCGACGAAGTTCTCGAGATCGCGCGGCCTCGTGTCCTCGGGCCATATCTCGAGGAAAACGGATAGCGGGCGCCTCAGCACCCCCGGACAACCAGCCGGGTCGTACACGGCCTCCACGTGAGCTGCTGCGTCCCTCTCCGAGCGGCTTTCGCTGGGAGGGGCTCGCTCCCTCCCGCGTTCTCGCCCGCTTCCCGGGAGATCCTGCCTTGCTCCAATCCTTCCAGCCTCCTCGATTGCCGCGTCCGAGACCGAGTTAACACGCGATTGCCAATCGAACAGGCCCCCCTCCTGGCCACAAACATGCCAGGCAAGGCTACAACGAGGCGTCGCTTCCCGCGGTTTCCAAAGCTGCGGGAGGAAAGATTTTAATCATCATTCACTGATAGGTCAACATCTTTCCCTTATGAGTACCTTTGGGGGGATGATAAGGAAAGGTGATCATGATGGACGAAATCGTTGTTGAAAAGAACCTCAAGGACATCTTCATCCGGGAGATCATCACCGCGGCCATCGGCGTGACGATCCTCGTGCTCATCACGAGGACATCGATCAACACCGGCGACTTCGACGCGGGCTTCTACGTCGGTTTTTCGCTGTGCCTCACGTTCGGCGTCGCCATACCGGTCGTCGTCACCGTCTTGTCCGGGATCGCGAAAACCAACCTCAAGGCGAACCCGAAGCTGGTCTACGTCTTCTCGATCATCACGCTGATCGGGTCGATCGGCGGGTCGGGGGCCTGCGCCATCGGTGCCATCGCCATCGGCAACTCGATCGGAACGGATATCCACTGGTACCAGGTCAAGCTCGGCGACCCTTACGAGATCCCACCTGCCGAGGTGTACCTCCAGAACCTCGGACTGCACATCGCCGTGGCGGTTCTCTTCAGCGTCCTGGTGGTGCTCTTGATCCTCGTCATCGTCTCGGCGGCGAAGAACCTCAAGGAGTCGTCCGACGTCGCGGGCTTCGCCACGACCACGACTGCATCGAGGGCCAGCACCCAGCCGGCCGCCGCGGGTGGCGGTGCTGGTGGCGGCACCTTCTGCCAGCAATGTGGCCACGCCAACGTGCCGGGCGCGAAGTTCTGCAAGAGCTGCGGCAAAGCACTATGACAAGCAAGGCCTAGAACCTTTTTCCTTTTTTCTACCGGTCTCGTCTACAAGCTCTCAGTTCTCGTAGAAGTATTGCCCCGACGAGCGCTGCGCCTTGTCGAGTTGCGAGTCCTTCTTGTTGATCCGCGCCCGTCCCGTGTCCTCGTCCCGCCGGAACGTCACGTCGAGCATCTTCAAGAACGCGTTCATGCCGTCCCGCTTGTCCAGCGGCCCGATCGTGTGGCCGTGCACGCCGGGCGTCCCCGCGAAGATGAGCATGCGGTCGGCGAGCGCGTCGGCGATCTGGATGTCGTGCTCTATGCAGATCGTGGTCGAGTGCGACCGCTTCGTGTTGGCCCGGATCACCGAGCTCACGTGGAGCCGCTCCTCGACGTCGAGGTATGCCGACGGCTCGTCGAGCACGTAGAGGTCGGCCCGCGCCGCGAGGCACGCCACGATGAAGACGCGCTGGAGCTCCCCGCCGGAGAGGTCGTCGACACGCTTCTCGAACAGCCGATCCACGCCGAGCGGCCGGTACAGCGGCTCGAGCATGTTCTCGGAGAAGTCGAAGTTCTGCGACGTGTCCGTGATGAACTGCTTCACCGTCCCCTCGTACTCCCGCGTGATGTACTGCGGCTTGTAGGACACGCTCGTGGCGAGGGGCACGTAACTGCACCCCGGGTCCGGCGGGAGCTTCCCCGCGAGGATCTTGGCGAGGGTCGACTTGCCGAGGCCGTTCTCCCCGACCACCCCGAGGATCTCGGACATGAAGATCACCCCCGGTTCGATCTCGAGCTTGAAGCCCTCGAAGGTCTTCGTTATCCTGCCGTACGAGGCGAAGACCCGCGCGTTGTCCCAGCGGCGGCCCCCCGACGTCCGCTTGAACGTGATCTCCGTGTCCCTGAATTCCACGTTTTCTGTCTTCACGAATCCCTTCAGATACGAGTTGATGCCCGCCTTCGTGGTCTGCACGTTGGTCACGATCCCGAACTGGTGCGGGACGCCGTAGAACAAGTTGATGACGTCCGACATGTAGTCTAGGACCGTCAAGTCGTGCTCCACGACCAGGATGGGATGCTTCTCCCCCGAGCCGCCGGCCCGCGCTTCGAGCAGGCGCGCGAGGGCGATGCGCTTCTTGACGTCGAGGAACGTGCATGGCTCGTCGACGAGGTACACTTCGGCGTCACTGACGAGCACTTGTGCGATGGCGAAGCGCTGCAGCTCGCCCCCGCTACACTGCTCCAGGTGCCGCCCCGCGATGGCATGGATGTCGAGCTCGTCCATGACCTCGTCGAAGAACCCGGCGTCGACGGCCGCCGACTCGCCGAGGACATCCTGTACGGTCTTCCCGCGGAACTGGTCGAACAAGACGTTGAGCACCTGCTTCTTGTAGGCCACCCGTCGCCTTCCCGCGTAGAGGCCGGTGAAGTGATCCCGCATCTCCGCCTCCTTGACGTGCTTGACGAATTCACCCCAGGGGACCTCCTCGCCCGGCCGCGCGTGGTTCCCGAAGTTCGGCTTGAGCAGGCCGGCGAGGATGTCGAACACGGTGGACTTCCCGATGCCGTTCGGCCCGCAGAGCCCGGTGACGCGCCCGGGGACGAGCACGGGGAGGCCGTACAGGCGAAACCCCTCGCCGCCGGCCTCGGTCGCGTAGGCGTGGATCCTGCCCTTGCCCCGATCCTCCTCGATGACGTTCTTCACGTGGATGGCCTTGACGGGACAGACGTTCGCGCAAACGCCGCATCTGATGCAAAACTCGGACTTGATGATGATCTGGTTCGTCGATTCCTTGACCCGAATCGGTATCTCTGTCCGCTCGCGGGCCCTCGTCTTCGTCTTCGACGTGATGTTGACCGGGCACTTGGCGATGCACGGGCGGCCGCACGTGTCGATCGTGCACAGCGAGTAGTCGACGACGTAAACCCTTTTCATCGCGTAGAGATATAGTGGAAGAGACAAGTATTTTTCAATGCATCCGTGAGGTGCGTACGACATGGCGCCTGACCGCGCGAAACGAACCAGGGCGGGACTCATCCAATTATTCGAGCAAGCGTATAATAGCAGCGGATGTGGCGCCGAGGCTGAGCCCGTCCCCTACTATCATGAGGACTTTCTTCCCCTCACGAAAGAACTGGACAACATCGGGTTCTTCTTCGACCTGTTCGACATGGGCAGTGCCAGGCTGCGCGCTTGGGGCTTCCTGGGGATATTCCACCTCCTACGCGATAGGACTGCGGAGGATCCGGACGTCCGGCGGCTCATGCCTCTGGCAAGGCTGCACAAGGCCGTCATCCAGTTACTCCAGGACGAGAGGAAGGTCTCGGAGGCGGCGGGCTGCTTCATCGTCGAAGAACCTCTCCGGATCCACCACGTGGACAGGCTCTGCATACTCGATGCCTCCTTCACGCTCGACCCGATTTGGGAATACTGCACGTCCCCTGGCACGAAGGCGGATGAGGTCGTCGGGACACTGCTGGAAGAAGCCGTGTCGCTCGCCCCCAAGCCGGGCGTCGAGGGCGTCATCATGGATCACGCGAGGAAGGTGCGGCTTCCGGACTTCAAGACGAAGAATGCCCTGGCGAACGCGATTGGGAACCTCTCCAAGCGAGCCGGGGTTCAAGGAAGGGCCGAGGTCTCGTCGATGTTCAAGCGTTGGCTAAAGGACGTCGAGAATGACAAGACGGAGCAAGAGACCGTCAAGGGTGAGACCGAATACGTGGCCCAGCAACGTAGGTCCACCATCGCGATCCAAAAAAAGCGCCTCCAGACGACCATCATCAGCGTGGCTGCTGCATTGGGTCTCGGGTTCGAACCGGAGACCATCCATTGGCTGAAGACAACGAAGGGGTGGGGGAGCCATGCACTGGGGGAGATCGCCACCGCGTACCGCCACAGCGAGTTGTTCACGGGGGCGTTGATCGATATCTTGAGCGACGTGACGGACCCGTCCTTTGCAGCGGCGCTTCTCGACACCTTGGCCGAGAGCAGGATGCCCGGATGGTATGACGACCTCCTCAAGGGGTACATCCGGAAAAACCGGGTCGTCGGCGTGCAGTTCTTGCGACGCCTCGCGATCAGTGACCTCGTCGACGAGGAGATCGCGACCAATTGCTTGCAGTTCGGCGGCTCCGACCAGTACCGGTTCATCGTGGACTTCTTTGCAGAACGCCCGGAGACAATGGAGAAATGGCATAGGTTCCGGAAGGAATTCTTGGAACTGCTGGCACTCACGCGCGAATCCGGGGCCTTCAAACACGGTCGGTTTTATGATGCAAAGAAGGCGGTACTCACCATCGCCAGGATCTTGAAGTCGGAAGCGGTCAGTGCGTTCTGCCTAAAAAACGTATCCGATTTGAGCCACGGCATCTTGCGTGCGCTGGCCGTGAAGGCCATTCTCGCGATCGGGAAGAAGGAACACTGCGACGAGGCGCACGGGTTCCTCGAAAGCGATGAGGGGTTGCGCAAGTGCTTCGAGAAGGTATCGAAGGAAAAAGGCTTTTCGAGCGCCTTCCATTAGATCTTGCGGGAAGTGCCACTTTGACTCAAGGGGATGGCAAGAGCGAACGTGGCATCAGATGACGCCCCGGGCCAGGAACTCTTGCAGCGACGGCGCGCGGAAGACCGCCACCCTCAAGCCGCGCGGCTTGGCCCCCCTCTTGATCATCCTTCCCACGTGCCGGATCTTGTATGCCGCGATCTCCAGCGCTACGGGCTTGCCGATGTCGAACGGCCTCACGCTGCCGGCGCCACGAAGCGCTACCTGGATGTCGTCGTGGAGGCGGGCCTCGACATCCGGCAGGTCGACGGCTTGCTCAAGCCCCTTGCTCTCCTTGACAGCAGTCGTGGTGATGCCCGGCACCTGGCGTGCCGCCTCGGTGCAAGCCTTGTCATCGCCAGCCAGGTAGATCGTGGACACGCCCAGTTCACCCGCGACCGCGGCCCACAGGCCGAACTCCCCGACCTCGACGCCGTTGACCTTGTAGTGCTTGATGGCCTCGTGGGACATCGTGTGGCACAAGTTCGCGCCGGGCGTGCCGCTCATGGCGTGCTGCCCCACGAAGGCCAGCGCGTCGATCCGCTCGGCGCGGAAGTACCCCGGCACGTCGACCCGGGAGGGCGGGAAGTACCTAGCGACGTGACGCATGCCGTCCTTCAATAGCCCGCCGGCACCGTGGCCGTCCCACACGTGCACGCGGATCCCCTCACCGAGGTCGTCTATGCCACGGACGACGGCGTTGAGCTCCAAGGTGAGCTCGCGCCTCGCCGCGCCGATCTCAGGGCTATTCGCGCTTGCTTGTTCGAAGCGGTGGACGCCCGCGACCCCCTCGAGGTCGGTGATGATGAAGACGTTCCTGGGCAGCGGCACGGCGGATCATCCGGGAAAGGCGGGGGAAGAAGGGGTTGCTCGCGGTCGGTGCTGCAGCTCGTGCCGAATGGCTAGTCCACTTGCGTGACTTCGTAGTCGACCGAGCCGCTCCCGAGCCTGTTCAGGATCTCCCCGAGCAGGTAGGGGTTCTTGCCGTGGATCTTCTCGAAGAGGTGCGAGCCCCCGCCGAGCTTGTAATCCTCTGGAATGCCATCCTGGATCAAGTTCTCCTCCTTGACCATGTCGAGCGAGGCCTTGTCGACCGCGACGAGGTCGCGGGACGCGAGGATGCCGAGGTCGGGGACGAGGCTCGCCGAGGACATGCCCCAGCAGTCGCAGAAGACCGTGATGTTCTTCAAGACGTTGATGAAGAACACGTTCTGCTTGCCGAAGTGGTCGAGCACGTGCTTGATCACGTGCGCCATCGCTTCCTGGAAGTCGCCGAAGTTGCTCCCCTCCGTGGCCAACGCCTTTTCCGGGCAGATGAGGATGCAGTGCCTGCAGAACTTACACGCGTGCCAGAAAACCTCGTACTTGCCCTGGTCGTTGAACTTGTTCGCGTGGTTCGGGCATTCCTCGATGCACTTGTTGCAGCGCTTGCATTTTGCCTCGTCCCACTTGATGCTGCCCTCCAGGGCGTGCATCTTCGCGCGCGTGCCGGGGGGCACTGTGCCCATGGCGATGTTCTTGCCCGCGCCGCCGAACCCGCAGTCGCCGTGGGCCTTCAAGTGGCTGAGCACGACGAGCACGTCGGCGCCGAGGACGCGCTTCGAGATGTCCGCCGTGTCGAACGTCTTGAAGTTCATGGGCGCGGTCACCGTGCCCCCGCCGGGCCCGAAGAGGGAGACCAGCGGCGCGTGGATCGACCGCCTCGTGTACCCCCTGTCCTCCGCCCCCTTGGCGGAACCATCGCAGACGAAAACGGACTTGGCGTTCGCCTTCTTGATCGCGTCGACCAGCGTCCGGACAAAAATGGGATGCACGGTCGTATATCCAATGCCGCCGCCGAGGTGCATCTTGATGCACACCTTCTTGCCTTTCACAATGTTTTCGAGCCCGGCTTGCGCGAGCATCCGCTCCATCTTCTTGGGCAGCGTGTTGTTCGCCTCCAGGTGCTTGATCTTCTCCGGGCAGTGATACACGGTCTCGGTCATGATGATCATTCATCGACTGGCCGGTTTTTCTACCTTGGCGTGTGGGCGGTGGCGCGGCCAACGTTGCTGCAATTGCTTGAATAATCAAAGATGAGAATGGTGCTTAGCGGGGGATGGGGGGAAAAAAAATGGGAAGAAGAGAAGTCGATCGTTTTACAGTTTTACAAGACCCCTTGAAGATCATCGCATGGTGCCCCGCCCCACGTGCCATGTCCAGGATCCTCTTGATAGAATAATCGTGGATTAGTTTCGTCCGAAATGGAAGCTCCCGGGCCTTCCTCTCGCGGAGGGAGACCAATCGATCGTAATAGGCCGCGAATCCGTCGTAGAGCTGGCGAGCCGGTTCATCCATTATGATCCCCTCGTGAGCGGACCTGCCTTCCGCTATGGAGCAAGAACCACTTGGCATATGCCAACAGGTCCTTCTTCGAGTCCATGCCTTGTGCCTCCACGAAAGCGCTCGCCTTGAGGATGTTCTGGTGCTGCCTTGCGAGCCGGTCTGCATCCCGGTACATGTTCCATATCGGTGCCTGGGACTTGCCCTCCCACGCGGCCTCGATGATCGAGGACAGCCGCTCGACGAACGCGCTCGCGGCCCTTTCCCCGAGCTCCGCGCTCGCGGCGGCCGCCGGGTCGTGGCCCATGACGCCCAGCCGGGTGCACCGCTCCATGTAGGTGAACCCCTTGGGCAGCGCCGTCACGTCGACGAGGCCCGGAACCAGCGCCAGCCCCATCGAGGTCTCGTCCTTGGCCGCGTGGTCGCCGAGGTACCCGAGGTCTTGCAGCAAGAACTGCTCGGGGATGCCGATTGCGTACGCATCCTTATGCTTTTTCATGAGCCACGTTGCGGCACCCCGGACGTTCCGAACCTGCGCTGGTGGGTAGTGCCCGGTGACGAGCACGACGACCTTGAACCCCATGCCGTAGAGCTGGCGGGCGATGTCCTTGGCGGAGAAGGACGGCGTGTGTATCGTGTAGGGGAAGTTCATCGTCTGGTAGCCGCGCCAGTACATGGTCGGGAACAAGACGCCCTTGCCCACCCGCTCGGCGACGCGCCGCAGCAGCGCCTCCGCCTTCAGCCCGTCGAAGCCCAGCGGCAGGTGCGGGCCGTGCCACTCGATCGACCCGAGCGCCACGTACGCGGCGGGGAAGGCCTCGATCGCCGCCTCCAACTGGCCGGGGCGAGCCTTGATAACCTCTAGCAGCGACATGTTTTCGAGAGTATGCACGTGGAGAATTAAATGCATCACGCACGTGCATCGAGGCAGAAACGGGGTAAAACAACATGGCGACCAGCAAACCGATACGGATCCTCGCCGTCTTCATCATCGTCTTCCTCGGGATATTCAACTACGTCGACCGGGCGATCCTCGTGCCGAACCAGGAGTACATCCTCATGGACCTGCTATCGATCCCGCAAGGGGACGCGGCGGCGCGCACCGCCATGATCAGCGGGCTGCACACGGTTTTCAAGTGGTCGGCCGCGGCGTGCACGATCGTGTACGGTTATTTGAACGATAAATTCAACCGGAAGTTGATCCTCGTCGTCGGGGCACTTGCCTACTCGGCATGCACGTTCATTACCTTTGCCGTCACGTCCTACGAGCAGCTCGTGCTCTTGCAGATCATCACGGCCGTCAGCATCGGGGCGAGCCTGCCGACGAGCTATTCCATCCTGTCGGACCTCTACCCGCAAAAGAACCGCGGGCGGATCTTCGGGCTGTTTGGCATCTCGACGATCCTGGGGGACATCCTCGGCAACATGATGGTCTCGGTCGTGTTCCCGGTCGACCTCGCGAACCTGGCCGTTGCCCCGCTCTCGAACTGGCGGATGCCCTTCCTCGTCGTGGGGCTCTTGAACCTCGCCTTCGCGGGCCTGGCGATCGCGTTCCTCAAGGATCCGAAAAGGGCTGCAGCCGAGGAACACCTAAACGTGCTCGTCGCGAAGGAAGGGATAGAATACGCGTACAAAATCCGCCGGGCTGACTTGGCCGACATCGTGAAGAACAAGAGCAACTTCTGGCTCATTCTCAACTTCGTCGACAACATGACCGGGGGGTTCATGCTCGCGACGGCCATACCGTGGCTCGTGGAGCACGGTGCATCGCCGTTCGTGGCCGGCATCATCATCCTCGTCCCGGCGATCGGGATCCTCACGGGCAACTTGTTCTTCGGCTGGCTAGGCGACCTCCTGTTCAAGAGGGACAAGCGGGGCCGGGTCTTCACTTGCTTGATCTGCGTGTGCGTCTCGTTCGTTCTCTTGCCGGTCGCCGCCTCCTTGCAGTTCAACCTCTCCGGCATGGACGTTGGCGAAGTGTTCACGGACGGGGCGTTCCTCGGGATCATCATCGTCTGGCTCGTGTACTTCTTCTTCAACAACGGCATCGGCCCGCACTGGCACGCCACGATCATCGACGTGAACAAGGTTGAGGCGCGGGGAACCATGCTGTCGGTCGCCACGTTCTTCGAGGAGTTTGGTGAGGGGCTCGGCATCCTGATCGGTTCTCTTATGCACGACGCGTTCGTCTTTACGGGTGCGGCCCTGCCCTACTCGCTGACGTGGGGCTGGCTGACCGTGTTCCTGGCCGGTGGTGCGGTTTTCTGGTTCTTCTTGTACCGCAACGTCGCCCAGGACATCTCCCGGGTCGAGGAACTCAACAAGGCACGCGCCGAGGAACTGAAGGCCAGGGTTATTTCATGACCCCCTGCCAAGAAGTTCCTTCCCTTTGCATTCCTCCTCCCTGACGGCTCCCGGTGGCCACGGTCTGGTGAGAACCCATGATCACAACGTTAATATTGGCGTTGGGGAGTAGGTCATGCAAGAGCGCTGCTTGGAGCCAGCACCACGCGCGCATCAAGGAGGACGCGATCACGACTGGTCAACATCCTGGCCCTGGTAAAGCCAAGATAATCATGGCTGGCCTGGACGGCGCGGGAAAGCGCACGATATTGGACCTGGTGCAAGACAAGATGATCCACGTCCTCGATGCGCAGCCGACCAAGGGCCTCGCCCGTCGTGAGGCCGAGATCATGGGAAAATCCATCATGATCCGCGATCTAAGCGGCCAAGGGAGCTATCGGAAGATGTACCTGTCGAAACCAGCCTACCTGGAGCAAGCCAGCGCGTTTGTCTTCGTCGTGGACCTGAAGGACACGGACAGGCATGGCGATGCGATCGAGCACTTCGAACACGCGCTCACCATCTTCGTCGCGTTCGAGATGAGGCCGAAGGTCTACCTCATGCTCCACAAGTTCGACGAGGAATACCGTGTCGACTATTATGACCCCTCCAGGAAGGTGCGGGACGAGTTCTTGGCCTTGAAGGGCAGATTCTCGTCCATCGCGAGGAAGTGCGGGTTCCACATCGAAGAGGCGTACCGCACGTCGGTGTCGGACATGTGGAGCGTGTATTCGGCGTTCTACGACGTTTGGACAGCCATCATCACGCGGCTCGCAAGCATCGAGTCCTACCTCTCCCGGTTCATCGAAGGCCTCGGGGACGTGCACCTGGCCGTGCTCTTGGATGCCGATAGGAACATCATCGCCGAAAAGGCATCGGGTGGTGACCTGGATCTCGTTGACGACCTCGCCAATCTCGCGATGGATGCCATCGCCTTCATGGTGAAGGTGAAAGGGACCAACGCGGGGGCCAGGATGAGGGACATTAACAGCGCGAGCGTGTCGGTCGCGGGCAGCTGCATCATCATCCGGAAGATCGAGGTCGAAGGTAAGGCCTTCCACGTCATCGTCGTCAAGGAGTCCAGCCCGGACGTCGAAGGATGGTGGGTCATCAACCAGCTCGCCGAGTCGCTGGCCGTGTTCCTCGCCGTGCCCGGCAGCGGGGCATCAGCGTGATCCTTTCCGTTGTCCAGGGCAAGCCTTTTAGACGCGGCAGTGCGATCTAACGAGATCCCACGAGGTTCGCCCGCCGTCCGGATCTCGTTCGGTGAACGTGAGGGGGGAGCAAGCCATGCCAGATTTCGCGACGAACGCCGACAAGAAGAAGATCCTCATAGCTGGCCTCGACAACGCGGGGAAGACCAGCATCATCGACCTGGTCCAGCACAAGATGGTCCAGACCCTCTCCATGAACCCCACGAAGGGTGTGGCACGTCGCGAGGCGGAGATCCTCGGTCAGTCGTTCGTCCTGCACGACCTCGGTGGCCAAGAGCAATACAGGCAAGTCTACCTCAGCCAGGCGAGTAAATACTTCCTCGAGACCGGCGCGGTCGTCTTCGTCGTCGACCTGCAAGACAAGGAGCGGTACGGCGACGCCCTCGGCTACTTCGAGGCGATACTCGGGATCCTCAAGGGGCTCCGCATCGCTCCGCGCCTGTACGTGTTCTTCCACAAGTTCGACCACGCCTACAAGACCGAGTACAACGACCCGGCGAGGCCGGCGCGCGAGGCGTACAACCAGCTGCGCGACAAGTTCATCTCGGCCGCCCGGGCCGGCAGCCTATCCGTGTACGACTTCTACAAGACGTCCATCTTCGATGAATGGTCGTGCTACGCCGCTTTCTTCGAGATCTGGTCGTCGTTCATCACTCGCCTCGACAGCATCCAGAGCTACCTCGAGCGCGTCACGGAATCCGTGCCGGGCGTCCTCCTCTCCTTGCTGCTCGACGAGAACAGCAACGTGCTCGGAAAGCACTTCGCACAGGACATGAAGGTGGCGGTGGACAAGCTGATCGAGCTCGCCACGGCGTCGATCAAGGCGCTGGCGGAGTTCAAGCGCACGGGGATGGGTGCCAAGCTCGGGGAGACGAACACGGTCACCACGAACGTGGGGGGCCGCGCCGTGCACATCCGCGGGTTCGACGCGGGCGGGAGGTCGTTCTACCTCGCCGTCGCGCGGGACACGGCCGACGACGAGGCGATGAGGGCGGCGATCGACCACATCGCGTATTCCATGTCCATCTTCAGCGCCGCGAAGGAGTGAAATCCCGGTCAGAGCACGTTGCCGCTGAAGAAGTTGATGTCCGCCAGGATGTCGAGCGGCTGCTCGAGTTTCGGGGCCTTCTTGTGCCGGAGGATGCGGCAGAACCCGTGGTGGCCGTGCTTGGACTTCCAGTCGGCCCCGAGGTCGAAGCGGGGCAGGCAGATCTCGCCCATGACCTTCGGCGGCCTGCCGATGCTGGTCGCGGCGCTCCAGGCGGAGTCGTCGAACGAGGGGCTCGCGTTCCACCCCTCGGACGCCTTCGCCGAGGCGCGCCAGCTCGTGTCGGTGGTCACCTTAATGACTCTGTCGTCCCTTCCCGCCAGCTCCGCATACACGTTGAGAAGCGGCTGGCCGAACATGAAGTTGGTGGCCTCCACGGCGATCACGTTCTTGCCCGGCTTGAGGAGGTGCTTGACGTCCCACGCCTCGATGTTGTGGTCGATCACGGGCGCCGCGTTCTGGTAGCTGCACTGGGCGGTGCCGACCTCTGTTCCGTTGACCCACAGCACCGCCCGGTTACCGGGTATGACCTCGACGTGCGCCCTCGAGAGCGCCCCCGGCCCCGCCGGCTCGAGGTCGAACACCTTGCGGAAAAACCTCGGCTCCTGGTGCTGGTCGACCTCGCCGAACAAGATCCACTCGCTCTCGATGTACGGGTTGCTCCAGGCGGTGCTTGCCTTCACCTGTTCGACCTTCTGCTCCTGCCAGATGACCTGCCAGTCGTAAAAGCGGAGGATCCTGTCGAGCATGGGCCGTCCCGCGCAGTTGAGCCAGAGGCTCTCGAAGCGCCCGCGCAAGTCCTTGATCTCCGCGATCACTGGCCGGATGAGCCCCTCGACCCTTGCAGCCGTGGCCGGATCGACCCCGTCCTTGCACGCGTTCGTGACCGCGGCGCTCGTCTGGATCTTGTGGATGAAATACCGCAGCAGCCTGCCGGCGAACTCGTAGTACTCCACGTTCTTCCCGTTGCGCCTCACTTCGGTCTTGAGCCGGCTGGCCAGCGCGATGATCTTCTCGCAGAACGGCTTCTGCGCCTCCATGTCGTCCTCGTGATAGACAAGGCTCTCGTGGACTTCCATGTGGTCGTCCTCGCTGATGGTCGGGTGGACGTTGTCCAGGGAGATGCTGTGGTACGGGTGCCGCCAGAGGAAGCCGAGCCAGTGCTGCAAGTACCGGTGCGGGAACTCCTTGAAGATGCTGCCCGCGGCGTCGAACAAGTCACGGAAGCGGGCGCTCGCGACGCCGTACATCGCCTTGCAGTACGCGTCGACGAAGGTCGCGTCGTCGAAACCGTCGTTGTTCCATGAGTACGCGCTCGAGTAGCAGAAGCATGGGAGGTTGTTCTCGTGGAAGTTTTCCTGGCCACAATCGCCCCACGCGGAGTTGATCTGGCCGATGGCCCCCTTCCGCAAGCCGTTGTCGATGAGCTTCCGGTTAGACAAGAAGGCCCTGGTGAGGTCAGGAAACGGCGCCATCCAGCTCAGCACGGACGAGCTCACGACGAACGGCACGTTGAAGCTGGCGATGCGGTCGATGTCCGGCCAGTCGTCCTTGACGCTGTACTCCCAGAACACCATGACCGCGTTCTCCTTCGGCAGGCCCCTGAGGACCTCGTCGTACTTGAACGAGATGTCGTGGTAGAGGAAGAACGTCTCCTTCCCGTGCTTCTTGAGCTCCGCGATGACCCACAGGTAGTGGTCGAGCAGCGCCTTGCCCATGCCCTTCTGCTCGATGAACCCCCTCGCCTTGTACGTGCCCACGTCCCACGACTCGTCGCAGCCGACGTGGAAGCGCTTGGAGGAGAACGCGGGGGCTATCTCGGCGAAGAGGTCGCGCAAGAAGTCGTATATCTTCGGATTGCTCAGGTCGAGGCTTCCGGCCCCGGGGTACTCGCCGAGCTCCTTTATCTCGGGATCCAGCAGCATGTTCTCCATGTGCGACAGGTTCTGGAAGATCGGGACGATCTCGACGTGGTACTGCCTGGCGAACTCGTCGATCTCCTTCACGGCGGCCGCCGTGAGCGGCCCGCGGCCCGCACCGATCTGCGGGTACTTCGTGAAGGCGAACATGTCCTCGATGTAGAACTGGTACATGTTCAGTCGGAACCGGCTCATCGCCTTTATGTGCCGCTTGACCGCCTCGACGCTGGGCGACTGCCCTCGGCTGATGTCCTGGGAGAGGCCGCGGACGGCCATTTTCGGGTGGTCTTCAACCCGCACCCTCGGGACGAGCAGCCTCGTCCCGTCCTCGACGAGCAGCTGGTACAGCAGCTGCACGCCGTAGAACAGGCCTGCGGGCTCGTTGGCCGCGATCACGATGGCATCGTCAAGCACCTCGAGGTAGTATCCCTCCGCCCCTTGCACCTTCGTGTCCTTGCCGATCTTGGCCGCGAGATCGCGGGTGCCATTTGCTTCCGTGTCATGCCGCAAGGCCTTGCTGGGATAGATGGCCAGCTCCTCGTTGATCTGCCCGAGCAAGTAACCGTCATCTTTCTCGCTCGTCGCGAACGTTGCATCGTTCGTGATCTCAACCGCTCCCGTTTTTAACTCGATGGCCCGTGGCGCGGGACATAAGCTCATCCGGCTTGCGGCGTCCGCTAGCCTGTCGACCGGGGCTAGCCCGCTGATGACAAGATATCTCATGGTACGAGCTTGGCGGGTGGAAAAATAAATGCAACTCACTCGAGGACGGCGCCTTGCTGCCGGAGGATGGCCTGGATCTCGTCCACCGGCACGTCCTTCATCGCGATCGGGTCGTCTTGCCTCGATGCCAGGCCTGCCGCGACACCTGCCGCGTGGCCGATGACCGCGCAGATGGGCATGACCCGGATGGCCGAGTGCGCCACGTGCGTGGCCGAGATCGGGCGGCCTGCAACGAGCAAGTTCGACAAGCCTTTCGGCACGAGCGAACGGTAGGGGATGCTGTACCATTTCCCCTCAGGTATGCGCCGGATGTCCGTGCTCGCCGACCCCTTCGGGTCGTGGATGTCGACGGGGTAATTGCCCAGCGCGATGCGGTCGGGAAACTGCTCGCAGCCGAGCAGCTCTTGCTCCGTCAACACGTGCTCGCCGACGATCCGCCTCGTCTCCCGCACGCCGAGCTGGGTGCCGAGCCCTTCTACCACGGCGTGCTTGAACCCTGGCACCTTGCCCCGCAGGAAGTCGATGAACCGCCGCGCCTGCTTGCGGCCCTCGATCTCCGCCGCGGTCATAGCGGCAGGGTCAGTGAAGTCGAAGCCGGCCACGCGTGTCTGGTTGAAGTGCAGCCTGCCGTCCCCGGCGGCGAAGGCCAGGCAGTCGTCGCGCGGCGTGAGCGGGTTGCCCCTGGCCTTCTCCTCCTTGACCAGCTTGGCGATCGGCTTGCGTCCCAGTCGCAGCAAGCCGAGGTGGCCCATGCGGAAGTTCAGCGTGGCGGGCTGGACGAGCCCGTCGCCGTCGCGCCCCATCCGCACGTCGCCGCCCGCGTGGAACGCGACGTCGGCGTCGCCCGTGGCGTCGATGAAGTGCCTCCCGGTCACCACGCACGTTCCCGCCTTCGTCTGGACGTCGACCGACTCGACCCTCGCAATACCGCCAGGTGCTATGTTCGCCGCAACGCGGTTCACGAGCCCGTGGAACAAGACGTCCACCCCTGCCTCCAGCAACATCTCGTCGAGGATGCAGCGCAGCATCGAGGGGTCGAACCG
>JAFGBX010000136.1 GCA_016932935.1 Promethearchaeota archaeon
GGACGGCGGCGACGACCCCGTAGCCCTCGACGACCAGCACGAGAACGCCGACGGGAACCGCCATCATGGCCATGAGCCCGTCGAAGTACGAGCGCCCCTCGTGCTCCGCGAAGTGCCGCTTGGCGATGTCGTGGGTGACCGGCGCCTCGGCGAAGGCGATGATCGAGGAACCCGGCACCTTCTTGATGGCTTTCAACGCGTTCACGCCGATCTGACGGCGCAGCACGCCGTCGGGCTTTACCAGGACGAGTGTCCTCTCGTCAGCAGTCTTGTCGACCATGTGGCCTGCCCCTTGATCCGTGGTTACTACATCATGCCCGTCGTGGGATAAATGATTTGCCGGGGGAACCGTCACCGCAAGGAACAAATGCGACGGGTCATTCAAGCAGCAAGCGACGTCGTCGCCATCTCCCGCCGGGTGAACCTTCATGCCCACACCAGCCTCCGAGCAAAAAAAGGTCAGGGCCCCGATCCTCTGCGTGCTTGGCCACATCGACCATGGCAAGACGAGCATCCTCGATTTCATACGCGGCACCGTCGTGCAAAAGCACGAGGTGGCTGGGATCACGCAGCACATCGGCGCGTCGTTCTTGCCCATCGACGACATCGTGAAGTTCTGTGCTATCAGCGATGAAGCTGCGGCCAAGCTCGTCGTGCCAGGCTTGCTCGTCATCGACACGCCGGGCCATGCCGCGTTCTATAACCTGCGGAAGCGGGGCGGTGGCGTCGCCAACATCGCCATCCTCGTCATCGAGGTCGGCAGCGGGCCGATGCCCATCACGTGGGAAGCGGTGCGCATCCTCCGCGATCGCAAGGTCCCGTTCGTCATCGCCGCCAACAAGCTCGACACGATCAACGGCTGGAAGACCAAGCCCGGCGTGCGGGGGTTCCGTCCAGCCTTCGCCGCCCAGTCGACCAGCACCCAGGAGCTGCTCGACGAGAAGATCTACCAGTGGATGGCGGACTTCGCGGGCGAGGGCTTCAAGGGCGTGGATCGCTACGACCGGATAAAGGACTTCACGCAGAACATAGCGGTCGTGCCCACGTCTGCCCGAACGGGCGAAGGCATCCCCGACCTGCTCATGGTGCTCATCGGGCTCGTGCAGCAGTACTTGCAGAAGAACATCCAGTACACGGACGGGCCGGCCAAGGGCGTCGTGCTCGAGGTGAAGAACATGCAGGGCCTGGGCACGACGCTCGACGCGATCGTGTACGACGGCTTCCTCAAGAAGAACGACACGATCGTCGTCGGCACGCTCGGCGAGCCCGTGCAGACCAAGATAAAGGCACTGCTCCAGCCGAAGCCGATGGACGAGATACGCGACCCGAGGTTCAAGTTCAACAGCATCGACTCCGTGCACGCCGCCGCGGGGATCAAGATCGCCGCGCAGAACCTGGAGGGCGTGATCGCCGGGGCGCCGTTCATGTCCGCCTCCGGCGAGGAGGCGAGGCAGAGGGCGACGGAGCAGATCCGGTCCGAGATGCAGGAGATCGCGATCCAGGTCGAGGACAAGGGCGTCGTGCTCAAGGCCGACTCGATCGGGTCGCTCGAGGCCATCGTGAAGCTCTTCCGGGAGAACGGCGTGAGCATCCGGCGTGCCGGCGTGGGTGACATAGCGAAGAAGGACGTGACAGACGCCGCGGCGAGCCAGTCGGACGCCGCGTACCTGTCCGTCGTGCTCGGCTTCGACGTGAAGATCCTGCCCGATGCCATGGCCGAAGCGAACAAGCAAGGCATCCGCATCTTCACCAACGACGTGATATACCGGCTCATGGAGGATTACAAGGCGTACGTCGAAAAGGTCAAGGAGGACGAGAAGCTCGGCGTGTTCTCGGCCCTCATCAAGCCCGGCGTGCTCAAGGTCATGCCGGAGTACGTGTTCCGGCGCTCGAACCCGGCCGTGTTCGGCGTGAAGGTCGAGAAGGGCGCCGCGGTGCCCAAGATCGGCCTGGTCAACCAGGACGGCGAGGGCGTCGGCAAGATCCACCAGATCCAGGCCAACAACGAGTCGGTCAAGGTGGCGGGGATGGGCCAGGAGATAGCCATCTCGATCAACGACGTCACGTTCGGCCGGCAGGTCAAGGAGACGGACACGCTCTACATCGCCGTGCCCGAGTCGCACGTGCGCGTGCTCAGGACCAAGTTCCGGGACGACCTGCGGCCGGACGAGCTCTCGGCCTTGCTCGAGTACGTCGAGATCATGCGCAAGAAGGAGAGCGCGTGGTGGGGCGTGTGAGACCCGCCCGCCTCACGTCGCGTCGCCGCCCGGTAGAGTGCCCAGTGGTGAGAGCTGTGGCTGTTACTCGGTAAAAAGAGAAGCGGGAGAGGGATAGCTGGGAGTCGCGAGGCTATCCCTTCTTGACCTTCATGCCGAAGGACCCGACGAGGTCCTTCGTGTCCTTGATGTGATCCTTGAGCGTGAGGGGCTCCTCGGACGCCTGGCTCTCGGAGTACTCGGACGCCTCCTTCTTGAGGAACTCGATGGCCAGGACGACCGAGTTTTCGACGAGGACGCGGGGAGAGTAGCCGTCCGCGAAGAACACGCCCTCGGGCAGCGAGCCGATGGGCTCGAGCGTGCGCTCGACCTTCTTCTTACCGAGGAAGACCTGCTCCTTGACCGAGATGGAATAGGCAGTGTTCCCGATGATGACCATCTCCCTGATGAAGCCCGCGGGCACCTTCAGGTTGCTCAGGATGCCCAGCACGCGGTCGACGCTCGCGTCCGTGGCGACCGCCGCTTGGGCGGGGGCTGCCACCGGTGCGGGGGCTGCCGCCGGCGCGGGGCGGGGCGCGGGCGCCGGGGCCGGTCGGGCCACGGGGGCCGGCGCTGGCCTTGGTGCCGGGCGCGGTGCCGGCGCGGGTGCCGGCTCGGCATACACGGGCTCGGCCACGGGCGCCGCATCGGAGACGCTGGTCGAGAAGGAGGGCGGGGCCTGGTCCGGGTTCGGCGCGAACGAGGAGACGGCTGCTTCCTTCATCTCGTGCGCGACGATGGATCCAGCACGCGGCGCCACGCCGATCGTCTGGAGGAACTCTGGCGGCTCGTCGCCCTCGTCGATGCTCACGACCTTGTTGGACAGACCCACCTGGCCTCGCAGCTCTTGGGATTTCTTGGCCCCTATGAATTTTGACCTTATTTTTGACTTGTTTCCTTTCCAAAACCAGATAACCTTCTTATCCTCGTCAAAAATCAAGAAGCATTCGTTTGTATTGAGTATTTCAGATATTTTTTGATCCGATTGGATCTCGCCGGTCTCTCCTGTATCGAGGATATTAAAAATCTGGATTATAATCACCTCAATTTTTTACTCTGCGAAATAGGATAATGGATAATCGACTATCGTTGAGTTCAATACGTCTGTAAAAATTTAAAAATCTTCTTTTAGAAGATTTTTGGGAATTCATATTGCTTATATTGGCTCGCCAACGAACCTAATAAAATGTGACAAATCGAATCCAAAAACACGGCAATAAGCACCTAACTATGCACGATAATGTGAAAATAAGTAAAGTGAGGGGGAATCGTGACTGTTCCATCGTATAAGTTGAGTGCCAGGTGCCTTATTGGAACGAACGTGCAAATCCGGAAGTATCACGACAAGATCGAGATATATTCCAACAAAGTGCTCGTCGAAACCTTCCATCGGCCAGATGGAAACGATACAAGTCCCTATCCGGTCATTCGTGTGATCGCGAAAGGGACGATCTTGGCAAGAAGGGGGACAAATCAGACGCCCGAGAAACGGAAAAATAATAAAGTGAAAAAATGCTAATCCATCATAAATGTGGCTGTACGAATCCACCGGAAACCGCAGTGCTGGTGCCGAAGGCGTGTAGCCATATAAACAAGTATTGCCGTGCGTAGAAATTGGTTCGCAAGAACACGACAAATTCCTCCTTGCTTAATGTCTCGAATTCCGCTGTAGTCATACCGAGCAACGCTGGATCCACGTTATAAGCGATCCAATGCTGCAGAGTCACTGGATGGGTTGGATCGGACGGATCGACCTGGCGATTACATGCTTGTGAAGCATAGAGAAGCCACCATCGCGCAATCGCTTCCTGGTTTTCTAAGGTATCAAGTGGTTGGTTAATAGAATCGACAGCCACACCAATAATCTCCATCACTTCGGCAAGCTTATCATAATACAAGTAACCGTCCTTAGCCTTCATCCCAATCTCAGCATATGGAATACCGAGGATGTTATGAATAAGCCAGGCATCGAAACGGATACCGACCTCATTCTGCGCGTGACCATTCCACAAGCCATCATTCGATCCATCAAGGTATAAATTAAAGAAGTCAGTCATAGTGTCTCTCGCGCCGCCACTCCCCAATATAGAAGCTGTGGGCACTAATGTATGACGACCTCTAAAAGCCCCTTCACCGGTTCGCGTACTTACGAAGATCTTTCCACTCGTATCAGCTTTCATATATACAATCTTGCCAGAGTTAAAGCTTATCTTAAAAATAAAGGAATCTGCGCGCCCGACCTTAGCTTTTATGGGAGTTACAGATGAAATACCGATGCCTGAATGAGCGATTATATTCAATAAAACAATTGCCGTATGTAATTGTGTATCAGATAACTCGCGCCCCACCATCCTCACAGGTATCGTAAGCACGTTTCCCGATATTCCCCCTGCAAAAACATTTGTGTATTGATTTTTCAAGGAGGTATCCGAGATGTCGATTTCTAAATTCACGATCAATCCGTCCTCGACAATAATATCACCAAGATCCAGGTTTCGTATTGGAATCAATGCGATCAAATGATTCGCATCACCCCTATTCAGAACGATCTGACCTTCTACCAACCATCTCAGCCGAATATCCTTAAGGATGGTTATGAGCCTCGAGAAACCACCACTGATTTCCTTGCATAAGTTTTCATAATCTGCGATGCGTACACGAAAACCTCCATCCTCCAAAGTCAATGTCGCAACATATGGACCGTTCGGCGTGGCTATGTTCAGCGATTCACCAAAGACGAGTTCCGCTTCAAATACAATATGGCGCATCCACATCCCTTGCACATCTCCTTTCATAACCAGCGTATCGAGATTCAATCCACTATGCGTGGCTGTATCTTGCATATCACGAATGTTGGTGATCAGATCGACGCTATTCACAAAGGTATCGGTTCCGCTCTGGATAATCTGCCCATTGGCTCGATCTACTATATTATTTGGAGAAAAACGAGTGGTGTCGCTAATCCAGGAACTACCAGATTTTCGATATCCTTCAACTAGCAAATCGGATACTTGATAGTCTCCTATCGATGTGCGTCTGATATAAGCCACAGTCGCTCCTGTATCATCTGCTAATCGATATTGGCGCACAACCGCGAGATCGCCATTACCGATAATTAAATTACCGTCCGCATCAACATAGTCATTGATTTCAGTGATATCAGAAATTATATAACCTTCAGCAACCGCTCTAGTGGATGCCATCGCCAGTTCAGAAAACAGCATCATGGCGTTGTTGTAATGAACTGCCCCTGTAGGAATCCAATCCGAGACTCTCATATCGCAACGCATGACGCGAATCTCTGATAGGATAGGGCAATAAAAGGGCATCTCAATGCCATATTCAGCAACCGTACTCTCTATTCCATTTATCGTCTGGACTAGTCTAAGGACAACAATTTCGCCTCCAGCGACAGGTTGCGGGAAGTTAGGAATGGTGCCGTCGTCGCGGTAGGCGACCCACTGCTGCTTGATCGTGGTCTGCGTGCCGTCGGCCTCGGTACGGCCGACGTAGGTCGGGTAGGCGGTGACGGCCGCCACGAAACTGCCCGCGCGGCCGACGCAAGCCGGATTGAACTCGGCATAGAAGTCCGCGGGGCCGGTGGCGACGCCGCTGGCCAGCACCTTCTGGTGGATCCAGTTCGCGTCGGTCAAGTAGATCGTGACCTGGCCGGTCTGCGTGTCGATGGTGGCCTCGCAGTGGACGGTGGCGATGCCGGTGCCGAAGGCCTGGCTGGCCGGGTAGGTGATGCTGTAGCGCGAGATGACCGAGGAACCGCTGCGCGTGGCGGGGAGCGCCGTGTAGACCGCACCGCCGGGATGCTTGCCGTTCTGCTTCACGAGCCAGTCGAGCTCGCGGACGAACGATACGGCCGAGGCCTGGAACGGTCCGACGAGTTGCGGAGCGGCCTTGGCGAGCTCGGAACTGGCCCAGCCGGACGGGCCGGCCGCATCGAGCGACTGCATGGCCTGGATGGTATGCACGGCCTGCTGGAAGCCCCAACTCGTACGCTCGCCCTCGGTAAGGAAGGCAGGCAACTCGGCGCCCTCGAGCGTGACGGGCATCCGGCCGTCGAAGACACGCGCCGACGACAGCCCGGCGGGAACGCGCGTGTCCCCGCGAGCCGCGACGGTGAAGCACGAGACGGCGTCGCCGCGCTGCGTCCGCTTGCCGAACGTGACGTCGACCCAGCCCGTGTTCCTGCCGGAGTAGACGGACAGCACGAAGCCATCCCGAGTCACC
>JAFGBX010000137.1 GCA_016932935.1 Promethearchaeota archaeon
CATTATTTTCGAAATACACCTTAGAAAGAGGCTGGTAAATATGTCGAGCTCACCCGGTTCCTCTAGGCAGACTCATTTAGTGCTTTTTTTTCAAGACAGGAATCGACGATCAGCTTCTCCGCCGCCGTCACCTATCCCACTTCACCATTAGTCGATCGTAATTTTTAACAAGCGCCATTCTCCTCGGTCTCAGGCAATGGATACTCGTCGATGATGACGTAGTCCGGCTCGAGCTTGCGGATCTCTTCGAGCATCCGAGTCGACGTGATAGTCCACGCCATCCGCACATCCGCCTCGTTCCACGCGTCCATCTCGATCTGCTTGTAAGCAAGGATGACAGGTTTGATGGCCCTCACGACATCGGTATATTCCGTGGTTTGTTCCAGACGCGAGGGTATCTCCTCTAAGAATGTTCTCTTCACTTTCTCGACTGGATCCCCGAAGTTCAGCCCGAATCGGACGCCCTGGTTCCGATAACTCTGCTTACACGATCTCAGACTCAGCGCGTCGATGAAATACGTGACCTCGCGCCCCGCTAGCGCATCGAGCGTTCGTTCGATCAAGGGAACCCAGTCGAACGTGGGGCCAGTTATGAAGATGGGCACGTGCGTCGGGATGGCGTCGTACAGCGCTTCTACCATGCATGTCCCCTCGTCCACGCTCCAGAAACCTGTCCAGCCGGGACCTTTGAGGTCCGCGACGAGGATCTTACCTGGACCGGGTAGTTGGTTCCCCAAGGCCGCCAAGGACATGCCCTCGTGAAGGAGCGCGCTGGACGGGTCATGGCCGACGCGTACATGGCCTTGATCGATGCGAATATCGACTTCGATCCCAGCAAGGGACGGGTCCTGTAACCCGAGCTGCACGCGAGGCAATTCGTTGCACCCGTGGAGAATGTATCCGATCGTCACGTCTTCTTCACCTATCCCCCATCTATTTACTGTCGGGTTCGTAATGCGAGGTCCTGGATGTATTTAATCCTCACGTCTCCTTCACCGATCCTCGACTTGCCGCTGAATCACAGCGCGCGTTTTCTACAGCTCAACGGCTATGGGGGCATTTTTGGAACCTTCTGCGATATTGCTGTCGATCTTCTACTCAATCATCGCCCCTTAAATACATCCCCGGAAAGCAGAGGGCACGATGCGACCCGCCCCCAACAGCCATCCAACAGCTGCCCGGTCGGCACCGGAGGAACGGCCTCCGGGTGCCCACCAGCGCCCACCCGGCCGCTACCCGGCCGGCCCCGTCCGGTCGCCGCGCCACGCCCCCGGGGCGCGCCGCGCGGCCATTCTCACTTTTGGTGGATGCGGGTATAAATTCCCGGCGATCGTCTATAGAACCAATCATATCCGCCCCGACCAGGGGGTGCCCGCGGCCACGAGGACGGCACGAGCGGGGCGACCGGCGGGAGGGACGCACGGAACCGCACGAAAACGCATAAAAAAGGCGTGAAGAGCATGGAGAAGCAAACGAAGAGCAAGAACCGGAGCATCAAGGCGAGGCTGCACGACGCCGCCCGGCACGTGCATGCCCCATCGAAGAGGGCGATCCGGATGATCGCCGCAGTTGGACTGCTGTTCGTGGTCACGACGCCGCTGGCGTTCGACTACATCACCGAGATCAACGACGCGATCACCGACACGTGGCGGGCGAACCGGCCACGGGCCTCATCATGGAACATCCCAACATCGTGGACAGGATATTGGTACACGAGCGGCGATGACCAGGAATGGCAGACGACGGAGACCATCACGAAACACGAACCATCGATCACGAGAGCCACGTTGATCGTGGATGTCGACGAGGCAAACATCGCCACGGCTGGGATCACGGCGACCATAAAGAAGACCGATGATACCGTGCTGCAAGACATCCCGGGGATTGCAATGGATGATGCAATACTATTGGACAATCTCGGAACGGATCCTTCGTTTAAAATAACACTCTCCACGAAGACGGGCGTCACGAGCATCGTGGTCATCCCGACCGTCATGTACGATTCGGGGGAGACTCCGATCACGATATCATCATCGGGGACGGTGATCTCCTTCCGGAGTGACTCGAACGGCTATTTATTGCTGCACGGGAACGCGATTGGCGAACCTGGTATCGAGAGCCTCCACGTGGACTGGGGGGACAGCGTTGTCGAAGACCCGTTCGCCGATCCAGAGAACGAGAAGCCTCTTGCAGCGCAGATGGTGGCTCCCCGGTGGTGGTTGGTGAGTTTCCCCTACGATTGGCAGTCCGAACTCCACGCGATAACGCTCACTGCGACCATATCGTTCAATGCTAGGGTGATAGCGGTCACCGCGGGCGACGTTGACGGCGACAAGCTCTCGACGTTCGTCGAGGTGATCAACTCGGTCAACGCCGACGAGCAATCCCAGCCCCTGAAGCCGGTCGTTGATCAAGTGGATAGCTGGTATAGCTTCGAATCCCTCGGCAGGAGCACGTCGGGCGTGCTCGCCGACTTCGATCCGATGGCAGGCCCAGTGGTCGGTTCCATCCTGGTGCACTTCGCATCGAGCATCGCCGCGTCGGCCGTCGGCCTGTACGTCGCGTCCGACACGTTCGCGGTCGATGGCCAAGGTAATGACATCATTCACTTGTCCGACGTGAATGACGACTACACCTACGATGAAAAGGTGCAACTGGACTCCTCCAGCGGCGCGGCAATGTTCACGCCGATCGGGACGGCGCTCGCCGGGTTGTACCAGCTCCAGTTCACGGTCGACGGGTGGTATTCGAACCTTTGCGTGAAGGCCAACGATGCCGAGATGATGATCGTCATCACTGGCAATGAGGACATCGACAGCGATGGCCTCAGCAATCTCTTAGAGGATGGGGATTTAGATGGTACTCAGACCCCCGTTTTCGAGTTTACGAGTGTGATCAACCGGGATAGCGATGATGATGGCTTGATTGATAGTAAGGACGTCATCAACGGATCCGAGACCTATAACACGGGAGGTACACACCACGTCGCACGCGTCCAGCTTGACTATCCGGCAGGGTTATGGAGCAACTCTACCAAGGGAGCAGCGACGAGTACCTTCACAACAGAGAGCGGTGGGACAACCCGGGTCGGTCGTCTCACGTATTTACACGCTTCTGGCTCGAACGCATCAATTAAATACGAGTTCTCGAAGCGATCGCCAGTTCCTTCGGCGTCTAACCAAGCGATTATCACCTGGAAAATGGCCTGGAACGTGGAGTCCACGCCGCTTGTAGAGGTCGCAGTTATGGAGAATCAGAACGTGCGGTGCCTTGTCAAGAATAAAGATAACAATGCCAATCTCTTCGCGTGGGACAACTCCACGTGGAGTACCACGGCATCAGGATCAGCAACGCCAGGGACACTCGTTTCGCTGAGCATCAGGTTTGCCAGCAGCACCACGTTTTACGTCCGTATCGGTTCTGGTACTGAATCGGGCCCATTCACGGTCAAGGACGGAACCGCCTTTTCGAAGGGCATTACTCATCTCTCAATTAAAGTCTCGGGCATGACGTGTTCTTTTGATATAGATGAGGTCGATGCGTCGTGGACGAGCATGATCGACGAGAACTTCCAGCAGCGCGAGATCGGAGCAAGTCTCGATGGCATCAGGGATTCCGTGGTAACTTATCTAGACATAGGCTTATCCAACACTACGAGTATTTGCACGAATATGCCTGACCCGTGGATCCCATGGGGCGACCATTTATTCACGATTATGCCCATGCTGCGCGTTTTTGGAAACACGACGACATTTACAGCTAACCCGTTAACAAGCACTAACGTCGACGGCGATATACACGTGTATAAAGCGACAGATGAAGAATTGCTCATGGATGAAACGTGGAGCGAGGATGCCGTCAATTCACTTCCTCAGCCCATCGGTGATAGGGGTGATGGGGTGTTCCTCGATTATAGCTTGCTCCCGATGAACCGGATGGAAATGACGGGTAATTTTAGAGCCTCCCTCGAGCTCCACCCTCAAGACACGAACGGCACCATCATTACCGACTGGGGAGAAAATGACAACAGGTTCTTTTTCAGGTTTGATGTCGTCTATACGGTTTTTATGAAGGAGAACGATGGCTCCCTTCAGCTCGTGCAGGTATACGAGTATCCAGACGAGTTTACCGTGCAGAGTGCGATTGCATTGTTCACCCCAGAGGTCGCATACGTCCAGGTTAACACGACTGAAAAGATCCAGGAATGCGTCTACGCAGCATACTTGCTCAAGTACCTATCCCTCGTGAATGGCGTCACGAACACGGCGATAACACCGGTTGGCGGCGGTTCACCGATCGGCGACTTCGCCGACGGGGATGTTCATTTTGTCTCTTACTACGAGTTCAAGGACATCATTAATACAACCCTCTCCTTCGGAGAGGATGGCCAGACCATCATTGGCGTCGTTTTCCAAGGGTATGAAAATGTCATAGAAAGGAATGACATAAGGAATATCATCAAGGACGGGGCTGTTGAATTCACTTGTGTCGCCATCAAGTTCAGCCTTTTCTGTCCCGTGTTTGATCTTTATCTATCTTGGCTCGAAGCGCCGAATTTGGCATTCGGAGGGCAAATGTCTTATAGTGTTATTACGGAGAGACAAAGATACTGGTTTTTCACTGATGAGAACTCACAAGATTATATTATCGAATCTTTTGCAGGCCAGAGAACCAAGCGAATCTACAAAGGAATCGATTGTGTCCAAGCCTTTTTTAATGTCCTCCTAGGCATCTGGGGGCTATATCTCTCATACACGGGTGCTCAGAGTGAGAAGATAGACGAAATTCAGCTTGTGAAGCAGATCAAGTTCATCTTTACCTGCGCATCTTTCCTGCATAGCTGCTTGAAACTAGTCCAGACGTTCGTTCCTGAGACCTGTACTAACGGTATTCTCAATTGGTTAGGATCTGATTGCTTTAAAAGCATCGGGATTATCCTTGGAGGGATATTGGACATCCTCGAGTTGATCGCGGACTCGATGGCACTCAAGTATGCTATAGAATCCGGTGACGAAATCCTGATCGCCATGCTAACCTGTAAGGTCATTCTAGGCATTCTCCAGGTCGCTCTCTTTGGATACATAGTCGCCGTCGCAGTTGCTTACTTGGTCTCTGTTCTTGTTGTTGCCGTTTCAGTAGGATTCACGATCACGTCTGGCTTCGTGTTGTCGACTCTATGCGCGGGTTTGTTAACCGCGGCCGGGAGTTCCGCAGCGACGGTCGTGGGATGGATTGTTACTATTGCGTTGATCGTCATTTGCATCGTATTTGCTATCATCGGAATGCAACAGTATCACGATAGCTATATTGAGCAATTCCTCAGCATCTCACATCCGGAGGTCGACGTGGGTGGGAATGTAACCATCGTCCATGGAAATACTTGGCAATATGGAAATCGGATTGGTGACAATGTTTCATTTAGTGAGATGGCCTTGTCTCTCTGGACACATCCAAATTTCGATCTAGCCGATGACAATTCTGGCATCTTTAAATATACAAATGCGTACTTGAAGGATGACAAGTCCTGCGGGGTGTATTGGGATTGCCAGAGAAACGTAATCCCCTATTTCTCGGACGACAATGAAGGCGACGTTGTCAGTTTCATGGAGAACGAACAACCGCTAGATCTGTATCGTGTCACGTCGTTCTGGCAAGCGGCAGTCAATACGATTGGTGGATCGAGGACTTCGGGGTCATTACCAAATAGAACGATATCACTAACTACAACGACCCCTCAATTACTCGTCCGTGATCAATTAGCCTTCACGGGTTATCTCGTGGAACATCAACCCCAATATTATACTGCCTTTTTCGAAAATGCCAAGAATTTCATGGAAGAAAACGTCTATACGATGGGCCCCGTGTTCCCCGAGAACTTTACCGCCTTCTGGGAGACATGTCTTGACCACGCGAATGATCCGGGGGAGATCTATCCTTGCACCTACGATTTCAACAGCTATTCCACCGCGGCCAATCTCCCGAACGGTTGGTCAGGGGATGCTCCCAACGTGAATTTCTTCGGTCATAATAGTGCCCTCAACGTTTCGGGAGGTTCTTTAACAGCGGATGTGAGTTTCACCTCATCCACGGGCTCCTCCTGGCCCGATTATGATCTCGGGTATCCTAACGGCTTACTCTTCCAATATAGCGATCCATGGTATGCAGAACTGTACCCGTATTCAACCCTAAGAGGAAATGGCCTCCTCCCGGAACCAGCATCAATAACCGCTGTTGGTCATGCCTCCGGCTTCGTCGAGTTCTGGCTCTACACGACCGGCGTTACCACGATGGAGATGAGGGATGGCACGGGGGCGCTCGTCACCACCTTCTCGACCGACTACGTCGGCTGGACGGACGGCGGATGGCACCACGTCAAGATCGAGTTCGTGAGCAGCGGTGACATCGGCGGCTTCCACGCGTGGATGTGGGTCGACGACAAGTACACGGCCTACAGGACGGCGTCGTGCAACTACGTCGGCCAGCTCGTCTTCTCGCCGGAATCGCCGTCGACGTGCTACATCGACGCGATCGGCTGCTCGTGGGATCCCAACTACGTGGTGGGGAGCAACAAGGAGCCCCTCGTCCCGCAGGCAATCGAGTTCGACCACGAGCTGGAGCTCGCGATCAGCCCCGCCACGCCAGTCGCCGGCTGCCAGGTACCGGTCTACCTCGACGAGCAGCGGTTCTCGGCGTTCGACTTCGACGATTGCAGAACCGCGGGGCAAGACATCAGGTTCTTCGATGCCGGCGGCAGGTCGCTGCCCTATTGGATCGAGAGATGGGACGCGACGAACGAGGAGGCGATCGTCTGGGTGAAGGTGCTCGAGGCGGGCACGACCGCCATCACGATGAAGTATGGTAACGATACAGCCCTGTCGAAGAGCAACGGGAAGGCGGTCTTCGAGTTCTTCGACGATTTCGACGACCAACGCGTCGACCCGGATCTCTGGACATGCAACGTCTACGTAGATCTAGGCGAGTTCAACTCCCAGCTCTGGATGAGATCCAGCCTGGACTTTGCAGGGGTGATTTCAAACGTCCCGGTGGCACCGGCTGGGACGGGCGGCATCGTCGAGATGAGTTGGCTCCCAGATGAGGATACTACGTTCAACATCTTCCAGCAGATCGTCTCGGATTCGGCGTGGTTCGGGGTCTATGACAATTTAGGATCCGCGGACATCAACGCCGAGTACGGCAACCCCACGGCCCACGTGCTCCCTGGCAAGACAAATACGCCCCCACCAGCGAACGACCCCGTCATCACGCGCCTCACCCGCACGCCTGGGGACGTGTTCTCCGCCCGCATCGTTTACAACGATTATGGATATTATGGCCCCGACGTTCCTTTGATACCCGAGAACTGGGATGTCGACTTGTCCAGACTTGAACCGGGCGACATGAAGGCCTATCTGTCCGTGAATTACGGATCGACATGGTGCAGGTACGATTGGATCCGGGTCAGGAAGTACACGGCCATCCAGCCCATCGCGACGGCGTATTCCAACACCATCGAGCTCGCGCCGGCCACACCCGCCGGCGACCTCCAGGTGAAGGTCACGCTCGATAGCAACTTCGACTTCACGAGGTGCAAGGCTTACGGCGATGATATCAGGTTCACGGACGAGGACGGCTCGGGCCTCAGTTACTGGATCGAACGGTGGAACGCGGCGAGCGAGTTCGCCACCATCTGGGTCAAGGTAAAGGAGGCTGGCACCACGAGCATCACGATGTGCTACGGGAACCCGGTGGCGAGTTCGAGCAGCGATGGCGATGCGACGTTCGAGTTCTTCGATGATTTCATCGGGTCGGGGTTCTACACGGACGAGTGGATCCCATCGTTGCATAGCTATTGCGTCATCGAAGACTCGAAGTTGCGGTACGGTTCGACGTATGATTGGGCCACGATCGTGACCAAGGACTTCGTCATCCATCCAGACGAGGGAGGGGTTGTTGAGATGGCATGGCACACGTCATCGCCGACGGCGGACCTCCTCATGGACCAGCGACTCATCGATGCCTCCAACCCTGCCAATGCATATGGAATCTATGATTCCTCCTCCGCGAGCACCATCTGGAGTTATCGATACACCTCGCCCGATTACACATATTACACGTCGGGTGGGGTCGCGACGCCGTTCTCGACATCGGCACTCTCCATCTCCCGCATCACTTGCTCGCCCGGAACCCCGGTAAAGTTCTCGGCGGGCATCTACCGTGAAGACGGGTCGCTCCATGGCCCTGCGACGCTCGCTACCTGGGATTGCGACGACTTGGTTGGCATCGGAGATATGAAACTGCAGCTGAACATCCATCCCAATTCCCAAGACATGTATTACCACTGGGTACGGATCAGGAAGCAAGCGGACGTGGAGCCCGTCGCCTCCATGCCGGTCATGTTCACGGCAACGACCGTCGCCGACCAGCAGGTCGAGATCACTCTCGACAGCACGTTCGACTACACGAAATGCCCGCCGAACGGCTACAACGTGCGCTTCAAGGACGAGGACGGGAACACCATCCCGCACCTCATCCAGCGGTGGAACGACGTGAACAACCAATCGGAGATCAGGTTGATCGTCCCCGATGTCGGCACCACGACTGCCAACATGTTTTTCACCCACCCGGCCGCGCAGCCACCGAATAAGGACTACCAATACGATTTCTGGGACTTCGCTGATGGGATGCAAGGATGGACGGCCACCAGTGGAAAGCACGCCATCCAAGCACCACCCACGCTCGGCTATCCGTTCCACGTGGTGAAGTTGTGGGACGATTCCAGTTCTTCCCTCAGCGAGTTATCGAAGTCGTGGATCAACGCCGCCGGGACGGACTTCACCGCGGGCCGGATGACGTGTGGCGTCGGCATCAGTTGGCAGGGGGGCAATGCCATCGGGTACATCACCCTCAAACAAGGCAGTACTGCTGGGCCGATGATCGGGATGTGGGGGTCGTATTTCTACTACTACACCGCCACGGGATGGCATGCTATCACGTCCCTGACCATCAACCACGTCTACACCTTGGACATCGCCTTCGATCTGGAGAGTAGCACCTTCTCGATCACGATAGACGGGAAGGCTTTCGGCCCGTTTGCGTTCTATAATGCCTTGACCGCGATCGACAAGATCAGCTTCAGCACGGGCACCACGCCCGGCGCATCCCCCAATTCCTACACGATATTTGTCGGATCGGTGGGATACTACTGCCACGATATCAGCCAGTATGAATCCTTCGAGTCACTCGTTTGCGGGCCGATTAACGAGCAGGAGGGGCCCCTCGGGACGTGGACGACTTCTGGTGGCACTTCGGAGGACAACCGAGTCGCTCTCGATTCCAGCAACAAGGTGCTCGAATTCGAGGACACGAGCCCGTCGCAAGGCTATGGCAGCAACGCGATGCTCGCGCTCGATGCCCCCTTCACTGCCGTGGGGTCAGTCGTGAGCTTCAAGGTGAAGCACGTCGCCGGCGGCGTGTCCGTGATATACCAGGATGGGGGTCAGGTCAACGTGCAGATGTACTTCGCCACGGGCGGGACGGTGAAGTATTGCAACAGCGCCATGGAACTCGTTGTCGCTGGAAGCCTGACGTGGCAGGCGGTCTATTGGGAGGAATACGAGATCTGGTTCTACAGCACGTCCAAGTCAAAGTTCCGGCAGCGGATCTTGGATGACACGCCGACCTGGAGCTCGTGGACGGGCGAGCTGCAGAACCGGGACAATTGGGACAGCAACGGCGTGTCATGCTCCAGGGTATTGCTTTCGAGCGGTTCCGCGGACATGGGCCATGGACTCTACGACCTCTTCACGACCCCGTGACCCCCCTTCACCCCTATCATTCATTCTTCTTTTTCTACCATAATCGTCAAGGATCCTGGTGGAATCGCGGATTCGCTCGAAGCCGTGGTCGACGCGATGTTCCTTGGCGACCGATAAAACGGGGCGGAACGTGCCGTCAATCGATGGCTGGGCTCGTTTCTTTCATATATCGCAGCGGAGGTCACTTGACCCGCGGCACGGGGTCGTCCCGCGGGTCGCGGGGGTCGTCGGGCTCGGGGATGTCGACGTCGGGATCCGGTTCGGACAGGTCCTCGGGCCGCGGCTCGGGCGCCTCGGCGTCGGCGGGTGGCTCCTTGGTCTCGGGTTCGGGCTCCGGCGGGACGAGGACGGCGCGCGCCCTCGACGCCGGCCTGCGCCAGGGGGCGGGGTTCGGGGCCGCGGGCCGCGTCCCCACGGGCGCCGGCAGGTGCACTCGAGCGCGAGGTGTCGGAGCGACGGCGAGGGCCCGCAGCCATTCCACCACCGTGTGCCGCGCTGCGTCGTGCACGGTGCGGCGGCTCGCGGCGAACAGCCCGGCCAGGTCGGCGTGGGTCAGGTCGCCCCGCGCGTCGATGGCCGCCCGGATCGCGATCCGCCGGGCCACCTCGGCCCTGGTGAGTCGTCGTGGCATGTGCCTCGCTTATAAAACATAGTCGCGCTATTATATGAGCATATCGGCCTTCCGCCGAGGATGGCAATACCGCTTATATCGGCGGCGGGTGGCCGCCCCGCGACCCCCGCGGGGGCCCCTCCCCCCCCCGACGGGCACTCCTGGAAGGAACGCGGCGCGCCAGGCCGACGTATCGCCACGGCCGTCGATCGCGCGGCGGCCGGGATCCAGGGGGGACGCGCTGCCCCCGTTTCGCGATCCACGACGGGCGGGATCGGCCCGGCGGCGTGAGGGAGGGCGGGTCGGCCCCCGTCCCGGCAAGGTCCTGAAAAGGGAAAAAGTGATAAGAACGGTCACGCGGGCGGGCGCCGCACGTGGTTCCCCAGCAGCGGCGCGTAGTCGAACAGCCACCGGCTGCCGGGGCTCGGAACCACCGCCCTGGCGCCGCCGGGGCCGGGCACGATGGGGACGAGAGCGCGCTGCTCGAGCCCGGTTATGAACCTCTCGTACATGTCGATGG
>JAFGBX010000001.1 GCA_016932935.1 Promethearchaeota archaeon
CGCCATCGTTGAGGGTGCGAACATGCCGTCCACCATCGAGGCGACCCAGCTGTTCCTTGACAGCGGCGTGTCGTTCGGCCCTGGCAAAGCGGCGAATGCAGGCGGCGTCGCCGTGAGCGGCCTGGAGATGGCGCAGAACGCGATGCACCTGACCTGGACATCCGTAGAGGTCGACAACCGGCTAAGACAGATAATGGAAGACATCCACCAGGTGGCGTACGAAACTGCGGCAAAGTACGACCCGAAGCCCCGCGCTGATGGCATCAAGAACTACGTGCTCGGCGCGAACATTGCCGGTTTCTTGAAGGTCGCCCACGCAATGATCGCCCAAGGGATCGTGTGAGCCAATCCTAACATCGATGATCACATCATCTCTTCCCTACTTGTATTTGATCCAACTGCAGTAGGAGAGCTGTCCATATCTTATGTACGTGACAAGTGGTGAACAACCGACACCCTTTAATGGATCCAATCGATTGGGGATGTTGGCATTGGGCGTGTTGCTATGGTGAACATCATCCGGAAGAAACAACTCAACGAAGTGATCTACGAGATCGAGGTGGAAGCCCCGCAAATAGCCCGGAAGGGCAGAGCTGGCCAATTCGTCATCGTGCGGATCCACGATAGGGGGGAACGCGTGCCGCTGACGATCGCCGACCTGGATCCCGCCAGCGGGGCAGTGACGATCGTCTACCAGGTCGTCGGGAAGACAACGCTCGAGCTCTCGCGGCTGAACCCCGGGGACATCGTGAAGGACATCGTCGGGCCGCTTGGTAAGCCCATGGAACTCGACAAGTTCGGCACGGTCGTCCTCCTCGGCGGCGGGTGTGGCGTTGCCCCTGTTTATCCACAGGCCAAGGCGCTGAAGGAAGCCGGCAACAAGGTCATCTCGATCATCGGTTTCCGGAACAAGGATCTCGTCTTCTGGCAAGAAAAAATGGCGAGGGTGTCCGACGAGGTCATCGTCGTCACGGACGACGGCTCGAATGGCAATAAAGGGTTCACGACGACCGCGCTGCAAGAACTCATCGCCAAGGGCGTGAAAATCGACCGCGTCATCTCCATCGGCCCGCTGATCATGATGGCCAACACGGTCAAGGTGACGAGGCCCGCTGGCATCAGGACCATCGTGTCCCTCAACACGCTCATGGTCGACGGGACGGGGATGTGCGGCAGCTGCCGCGTCTCGACGTCCCAGGGCACGAAGTTCGCGTGCGTCGACGGGCCGGACATGGACGGCTTCGACCTCGACTTCGACGAGATCATGGCCCGCAACCGCAAGTACGAGCCGGAGGAGCGGATCGCGCTGGAGAAATACAAGCACGAGTGCCAGTGCGAGAAGGCGATGAAAACCGTGGAGAAGTGCGCGTGAGGTCTTCACCATGGCACAACCATACAAGCCCTCGAAGTTGCCGCGCCACGAGCTTCCGTGCCTCGATCCGAAGGAGCGGATCAAGACCTTCGACGAGGTCGCCCTTGGCTTCTCCGAGGACGAGGCCGTGGCCGAGGCGCAACGATGCCTCAGTTGTAAGAACAGCCCGTGCGCCAAGGGCTGCCCGGTGGAGATCGACATAAGTGCGTTCCTCGAGAAGGTCGCCGAGAGGCAGTTCAAGGAGGCCCTCGAGATCATCAAGGAGAAGAACAACCTCCCCGGCATCACGGGCCGCGTGTGCCCCCAGGAGAGCCAGTGCGAGTGCGAGTGCACCCTCGGCAAGGCCAAGGGCGGCCAGCCCCTCGCCATCGGTGCCGTCGAGCGGTTCGTCGCGGACTGGTGCGCGAAGAACGGCGCCACGCCCGCGGTCAAGATGGAGCCCCCGAACGGCATCAAGGCAGGCGTGATCGGCTCTGGGCCAGCCAGCCTCACGGCGGCCGGCGACCTCGCGCGCGCGGGCTTCGACGTCACGGTCTTCGAGGCCTTCCATGATGCAGGCGGGGTTCTGCTGTTCGGCATCCCCGAGTTCCGCATGCCGAAATCGATCCTCAAGGCGGAGGTCGAGTACCTCGAGAGCCTCGGGGTCAAATTCGCTTTCGACCAGGTCGTCGGGAAGTCCGTATTCGTGGAGGATCTGTTCGGCCCGGAGCATGGCTTCAAGACCTTGTTCATGGGCACCGGCGCGGGATTGCCGATGTTCCTCAAGATCCCAGGAGAAAACCTTCTCGACGTCTATTCCGCCAACGAGTTCCTCACGCGCGTCAACCTGATGAAGGCATACAAGTTCCCGGAATATGACACCCCCGTCAAGGTCGGGTCGACCGTCCTCGTTGTCGGTGGCGGTAACGTCGCCCTCGACGCGGCGCGGACGGCGCTCCGCCTCGGCGCCAAGCAAGTGTCCATCGTGTACCGGCGCACGCTCAAGGAGATGCCGGCCAGGCAAGCCGAGGTCGAGCACGCGCAGGAGGAGGGCGTGGTCTTCAAGCTGCTGCGGGCGCCCGTCGAGATCATCGGGGACGCGAGGAAGAATGTGACCGCGATGCGGTTCCAGGAGATGACGCTCGGCTGCCTGGACGAGTCGGGCCGTGCGTCGTGCGTGCCCATCGAGGGCGCCTTCGAGACGATCCCGTGCAGCACGGTCATCATCGCCATCGGCAGCGAGACGAACACGATCTGCTCCGATGCCACCTGCGAGCTCGAAGTCGACAAGAAGAAGCACATCAAGGTGAACACCGAGACGCAAGAGACATCGATCGACGGCCTCTTCGCCGGTGGCGACGCCGTGACGGGCTCGGCGACGGTCATCTCAGCGATGGGCGCGGCGAAAAAAGCGGCACGATCGATGGCCGCTTTTGCGTTGAAGAAATGATCCTTCCTTGCTTCTCTCTTGGTTGGATCAGAACATCGACCCGCCTTCATCCACGCGCTTGGTGGACGCGTGTCGCGAGAGTCGTGTCATCATCTCCACGCGAATATTCCGCCCATGTGCTGAAAACCTTTTCCTCTTTGTAGAACCAACATCGATCAAGGGAAAAGAGGTAATAAAACGAGAGCGCTCATTCCTTTATCGTCTTGACCCAGTCGTAGACGGGCAAGGTGAGCTTCTTCATGCGTTCCTTCGTGGGGGTCATCGGGCTCGGCTTCCAACCATCGGCGGGCTCGAAGTGCCAGTCGGTGATGGCGCCCACGCGTTCCGACTTCGGCTTGAAGACGACCTTGAGCGGCATGTTGAACTCGGCGTCCCACGGGTCAAGGCCGTGCAGCTCGTTGGCGACCGCGGTCTTGCAGCCGTCGATGATGCCGTACGCGAGGACG
>JAFGBX010000138.1 GCA_016932935.1 Promethearchaeota archaeon
GACCTGCTCCATATGAAGAAGCAGAAGAAGAAGGCGGTCGTCAAGCCGAGTGGCGGTGCCAGCGGTTTTGGCGGTGCTGGCGGTGCCGTGGCATCGCCCGCGGCGGCGGCCTCGTCCGACGTCATCAAGTGCCCGGGCTGCGGGTACAGCGTGAGCACCAGGATGCGCTTCTGCAACAAGTGTGGCACGAGGCTCCGATAAATCCCCCTGGAAGGCGTGGAAGGCAACGCCATCCACTTTCTTCGATACTTTTAGCGGCCTTCTGCAGGTACTGCGGGAAGAGGTTCTAGATCCCCGCATCCCGGAGTTGAGAAGACATGAAAACACACGTCGAGCGCGTCCCCGTGCGAACCGGCGAGCGGGAGGAGATCGTGAACATCACGGGCCAGGTCGAGGCCGTGGTGGGAAAATCGGGCGTCAGTTCGGGCATATGCGTCGTCTTCTCCATGCACACGACGTGCGCCGTCACCATAAACGAGAACGCGGATCCGGACGTGAAGGACGACATCTTGCACGGCCTCGCCCGGGCGTTCCCGCGCGGCGGCAACTACCGGCACGCGGAGGGCAATTCCGACGCGCACCTCAAGACCAGCGCCGTCGGCCCGTCGGTCACGGTCGTGGTCGACCAGGGGCGCCTCGTCCTCGGCACGTGGCAAGGCATCATGCTGTGCGAGTTCGACGGCCCCCGGGCGCGCACGGTCGCCGTGCACGTGCAAGGGGTCTAGGCCGCTTCGGCGAGAGGGGGGCAACTCTTTATACGCGCACGGGGCCGGGATTGATCACGGAGCATGATCATCATGAGTCAAAAGGTCGCAGAGCCGGGCAGCACGAGCCCGGCGGAGCAAGGCAAGTCGTTTCTCGTGAATTCCGTTCTCTCTGCGTTGCTGCTGAACTTCTGGGCCGCCATCACGTGCGCGTTCCTCGAGGGCAAGAGCGCCTACGACCTCGGGTTCACGCTGTGGGACGACCGGTTCGCGAAGGTGCCCATGGAGCCGATGGGGGAGATCATCCTCCCGCAGATCGTGTACTACGCGGTATTCCTCGTGGCGACCGGCGCCGTCGTCGCGTTCTTCTTGAACCCCGAGCGGACGCGGTCGTTCGCGCTCGTCGCGCTCGTCGTCGGGTCAGTGCTCGTGGCCTGGTTCTCGGCAGCCTACGGGGCGGCGCAAGCCTACTTCGCGGGCGGCCGCCAGGGGCCGATCGGGTGGACGATCCTCGAGGAGCCGTGGCTCTCCGCCGTCCTCTTGTGCGTCGCGCTCGCGCTGGGCCTCGTGGGTGCGTGGCTACTCGTGGCGCAAGAGGTGCCTGCGCCCGGTTCGGCCGTGGAGGTGCCAAGCGTCTCGTGGCTGCGGCGGTGGTTCTTCACCAGCAACGCGTGGCGTCTGCGGCTGTTCTTGGCGGTCGGAACCGTGACCGGCGTGCTCGCCCTGAACGGGTGGTTGCTCCTCTCGACCGGCGACGCGAACTCGGTGCTGGTATCCGCCGCGGGCTCGGGGATCGCCGCCCTGGCGTTGGCCTGCTTCTCGAAGCGGGCGTTCTCCCTCGCGCTGCGGAAGCGGCGGGTGTTCACCGCGAAGAACCCGCTCGAACTCACCCTCTTCTCCCCAAGCGAGGTGGTGGACAAGGCCGGCACGATCCACGACATGCAGCTGGCCTTCATGGCGAACCCCCGGAGCCTGATCTGGCGGCGGCCACGCAACGTGCTGAACGGCGCGTTCACGGCGGCGACGACGGCGATGGTGGCGGCGATCGCCTTCATGACCGTCCCCGACGAGTGGGTCTTCGAGCGGGCGTTCGAGCTGCTCCCGTGGATGCTGCTCGGGATGCTGCTCGGCGTGTCCGCCATGAGCGTCGTGCCCGAGCCGTCGTTCTACTACCTCCCGACGTTCGTCTTCATCTTCGAGCAGTACGACGCGTTCCTCGCCGACTTCTCGCTCCCGTTCTCGGAGGACTTCATGATCGTCACCGGCCTCTTGCTCGGCTTCTGGATCGCGACGACCATCGCCACGCACTTCTACATGTACAGGGCACACGACGTCGAGCGGAACTACTTCCTGACCATCTTCCTCGCGCTCGCGTTCGCGGGCGTGTTCCTCCTCGTCTGCTTCGTCGACCGGTTCCAGCACGACGGGCAGATGGTGCAAGACCCGATCACGGAGGTCATGGCCGTCCTCGAGCTGGTCTTCATCACTGCCAGCAGCATCATCTTTCCCGTGTCGGCGATCTTCTGGTTGAACGATCTCGTCTACCGCGCGTTCCGGTGGAAGTTCCCCCGCAAGCCCCTCCTGGCGAGCGACCTGCCAGCGCCCAGGTCGAGGAATCCCTTGTCAAAGGTGACGGGAAAGGTCGATGCCTTCTTGCGCGGCAAGCTCCCACCCGCCCGGCGGAAGGCCGTCGCGCTGGCCGTGATCGCCGCCCTCGGCGCGTCGTTCGCGGTCGTCCAGGGCGCGGTCGTCTACCCGGCGCACGTGCGGCCGCTGCTCGTGAGGGACGACGCGCTCGGGATCTGGTCGGTCGACGCGACGGTCAAGGTCGAGCGGTCGTTCCGCGTCGCCCTGTCGTCCGGCGCGCCGGCCGCGCAGCGCATCGAGGTCTCGGCCGCGAGGGGCGAGTGGGAGGGCTGGCACGTGCTCATCTCGCCTCGGGAAGGGCGCACCATCGTGGTGACCAGCGTGAACTGCAGCGACTTCGTGCACGCCACGCTCCCCGCGAGCATCGACTCCGGCCAGGTCGAGCCGTTCCTCGTCGCGTACCTCGTCGACGAGCAGCCCGACCAGCTGCTGGAGATCCCCCCGTCGATAACGCGTTCGGGCGGCGAGCACGTCGACCTGTTCTGGCGCGTTCGCGTGCCCGAGAACGCCTCGTCCGGGCCGTACACGGCCACGATCACGGCGGTCGTGAGCGGGAAGCCCTACGCGTTGCCGGTCGTCCTTACCGTCTTCAACTTCACGATCCCGCGGGACAACCACCTGCGGACCGCGTTCGGCGGCGGCTGGACGACAGGCCAGTGGTTCGACGAGCTGTCCTACCTGCGCATCTCCCAGTACAACATGGGCATCCCGTTCTCCTCCAACCCGGCCTATGGTCCAGTTCAGTACTGGTGGAACGGGACGGCGTTCGAGTTCAACTGGACCGCGTACGACGCGGCGTTCCAGGCGCAGCTCGACCGCGGGTTCACGGGCACGCGGCAGGGATACTTCCCCTCCCCGAGACCTGGATCCCTCACGGACGAGCAATGGCAGCAGGTCCAGGCAGATTTCGTCCAGGACGTGAGCGCGCACCTCGAGTCCAAGACGTGGACCGACCAGGTCGGGCGGAACCGCTCGTGGGTCGAGCTCCCGTACAACTACTGGACGGACGAGCCGCCCGTGGAGCGGTACCAGCACATCCACGACGTGAACTCGCTCTACCACTCGGGGACGTCGAAGCTGCGGACGCTGTTGACCGAGGAGTTCCGGGCCGAGTACCCGATCCTCCACGACGTCGTCGACATCTGGTGCCCCGTGATCGGCAACTTCGAGCCGAGCGCGGTGGTGGACCGGCACGCTGCCGGGCAGGAGTACTGGTTCTACGTGTGCGTCGGCCCGACCGCCCCTTACCCGAACATGCAGCTCTGGGAGGCCGGCCACAACCCGCGCCTCCTGCCGCACATCTGCGCCGGGTTCGACGCCGACGGGTTCCTCTACTGGTCGATGACGACCGACA
>JAFGBX010000139.1 GCA_016932935.1 Promethearchaeota archaeon
AGCTGGTAGATCTCCCCGAGCACCTGGTCTTGCGACTCCTTCCGGCCGGCCTGCGCGAAGGTCAAGAGCGACGCGAGGTAGAACGCTTGCTTCTCCTTCTGGACGGCCTCGCCGACCTCGTACAGCGCCCTGCCGAGGCCGGACTTGATCTCCTTCTTGGTTCTCTTGGGGTTGACGACGAGCGGGTAGATGAGCGTGATCTCGAAGGCTTGCTCGATGAAGTTGTCGACGCTGTTGAAGATGTCGAGGTTCCCCCGCCAGTTCTGCAGGTCGTACGAGCCCTCGAACGCGGTGATGAACTGCTTCGCCCGGTCCTTCAACCCGTCCGTCGGCGGCCCGTTCAAGATCAGGGCCAGGCGGACGCTCGAACCCTCCTGGAGCAAGATCTTGAAGTCCTGGTAGTCGAAGACGATTGAATCGCCAGACGCCTTCTTTGACACGCCCCGGTCGCCACCCACCTCCTTGCCGAAGGTCGCGATCGCCGTAAGGAAGCCCGAGATCAGGTCGCCGTCGAGCTGCATCGGGGAATATGACCGGTTCACGACGCACGCGCCGCTGCTCTTCATGATGACCATGAGGTGCTGGATCTTGACCACGTCCCGGATCTTGTCCGCGTCGGCCTTCCATATGCGTTTTTTCTTCGCGTCGGAGCCCCGCTTCGCGATCGCACCAAGCAAGATCACCGCGATGGCTGGGACGATGATGTACCAGTAGGAAGAGAGAACGTAGCCGATGAATTCAAGGTCGTTGTACACGGGGATAGTCCGACTCGCCGGAACCGCCGAAGGCCTGAAGCGCGGGTCGGTCGGGGAATAGCTCACCTCGTATGTGAAAGAGCCCCAGCTGTCGTCGAACCGGATACCGACGCTCGCGACGCCCTGGTCGTCCGTGAAGCCGTTAAAGGTCTGGTCTCCGCCCGTGTCGAGCCGCAAGACAACCGATACGGGCTGCCCGGCCACTCCCGAGCCGTTCGACACGTACGTGAGCTTGAGTTGAACTTGCACAACGGAGCCGGCCACCGCATAGTCGCCATCGATGCCGCTGGTCAATAGAATGGCTGTTGAGAACCGTTCGATGCTGAAGTCGTCCTGGTAATACATGACATCCGTCCCATTCGTCCAAGTCATCGTGTAGTTGTAGTCGTCGTAGTAATCGATCACGCTCATCACGGGGATTGAGACCGTGAAGTTGTTATTAGGAGAGTCATACAACGTCTCACGCATGCTCTCGTAAGAAACGCCACCGGCGGAGTTGTAGATAGATTGGTTCCATGAGCACCGCACAAAAGAAGTGTATGTCATGTTCAGCAGAACGCGATCGACATCCCACCAGACCGTGTTCACGATAGGCGTCGTGGCCTCCGCCCCGATCTTGACCCTCACCTTCCCGGTCGCTGGATCGATGAGGCCGTTGAAATTGCCAGCGAAAGCTGCCTCTAAATCGACGACGGTCGTGGTCTTGCCTTCGGTCGCGTTGAACTTGATTACCGTGGGCTCGTAGTCGCTGGTCGTCCAGTTGTACACCTGCATGTCGAAACTCTTGAAGGTGTTAGCGTATGTGAAGTTCAAGACGGCCTGGTCGACGAAGTAGTGGTGCCTCACGCTCGGCCCGAGGGTGATCGACGTGTCGTTGTAGGTGCGTACGCACATCTCTACCGTGTTATCGGCTGGTGATATGAACTGGGTTATGTTCTGGATCGCGGGCTCGCCCTCACTCGTCCAACGCTCGTGCAAGAACCATAACAGCGCCGGTTGCTTCGTCATGCTGTTCATTTGGATCCAGTCCTTCGTTGGGCTGGTCTGGTTCCGGATATACAGCACCTGGTGGTTGCCGGTCGCGGTGAAGTTCGTCACCACGTCGAACGTCAGGGACGTGATGGCTTCGCGCGGGACGGCGAGCTGGTCGAAGACGTTGAGCGAGTAGTTGAAGTAGACGTCCGCGTAATGCTTTTCTCCCGGCGAGTCGTCATAGGTGAAGTTGAGGAGGATGGGGTCGAGATCCACTTCCAACAACGTGGTGAATGCCTCTCCGGCGGACATCGGGGTCAGGATCCATTGGGGGCTCGGGTTATCGGGCATCGCTGCGCCTGTCACGTTGCCCCACCACCAGCTCTCCTCGAACGATCGATGGTCGAACACGACATCAAGATCCTGGAGGTCGGAGATGCGGAACTCCTCGGGGAGATCGACCCACAAGTCGATCGAGCTGTTCACGCAGAACTCGCCGGTGAATTCACCAAGGTCATTGAGCTTCTCGTACAGGTATTCGAGGTCGATGCCGGTCGCGTTGAAAAACTGGATGCCCTTGCCATCTAGACCGGCGATCGCGTTCGGGAACGTCACGTTTGCCTCCCCGCCAAGCACGGAAAGGCTAGACACGCCGCCCTCGTAGTCCGATCGCAAGGAAACGACGCGGCCGTTCGGGCCATCCATGATCGACGCCGTGCCGGCGATTGAATCGCTGAGATCGATCGTCCCCGAACCGATATTCAAGCTGACCGAGGGGCTTAACAACGGGGATCGTGCGACGAGGCGCCACGTGCCGGGCGTGATGCCAGTCGCGGTGAACCTCCAGTACTTCCCGGTGGGGGAAAGCGTGGTCGTCCCGACGATTTGCACGGGGATCGCGCCCGTGGCGTTGTAGAAGGCGATCGCCGCCCACGAGAAGGGAACCTGGATCGAGATCGTGGCGGTAGCCTGTCCTTTTATTTTCGCTTGCGAGAACGCGTACGTCGCCGTCCAAGCGACCGACGAGTTCGAAGTGTAGATGCTCGCCTCAACTTGCGGCAAGATCGTGTCGCTCACGGTGTAGGTGAGGCTCGCGTCGCACCGGAACGAACCACCAGGATAGTCGCCCCACGCGCTGTCGACCTCGAAGGTCACGATGTCGTTCACTGGATCGATTGGCTCGGCCGTGCTGTAGAGCCCCGTCCCGTTGCCGGTGCTGGCCACGGGCTCGTTGTTGACGGTCAGCTCGATGTCTCCCGGCCGCGGGTTCGCGTTCAAGGGGAGCAACTTCGTGATGCAAGTGAAGTCGACCCCAACGACCTCGTCTGAGCTCAGTCGCTGATCGGTGTAGGGGTAGGTCATCGAAACGAACGCCTTACCGTAGTCGTCGGCGAGGCCCGCCGTGTCGTTGGAGAACCACCAGAGGTGCCCGTAGACCGGCGGGAGCAAGACGGCCACGAAGAAATGGTAGTAACCGCCCTGGTAGAGCGTCTTCGAGCCGTTTAGCAGGACGTTCCCGAGCGTGACGTTTTTCCAATGACCGATGTACTGCTCGTAGCCGCTCGTGGCGTATCGTGGGTCGACGATCACCGAGGAGCCCGGTATCATCTCGTGCGGCGCAGGGGACATGTCCGGGAAGGAACTCGTTGCGTTGTAGACCGACACGTTCCAGCTGTTTGCCGCGGTGATTGGCAATGAGATGTTGATATATTGCATGTACAGGCTCAGCCAGTTGATATAACAGCTCGACGGCACCTTCAACTCCTGGAAGAGGAGCGTGCCGGATATCCAGTTCGACCCACCGAATTGCTCGCTATACGTCTCAACGGGGACGATGATCGGCTGAACCGTTATGTTTTCGAAGGCCATGCTCGTCTGGACGACCGGCAAGGCGGTCGAGACGATGACGTCGTCACCCGCATTCAAACCCGGTGTGTCCTTATGGAGGGTGTACGACAGTGTCGACGGCAGGATTTCCGGCGACCAGTTCACCGGGGCATCGCTGCTCGATGTGCCGCCAGGTTTGACGGCCATGGAAGGGTTGTTCACGCTAGACACGACCATCATCAAGAGTAACAGGCAGGGAACGAGCGACGCGGGCAAGACAAGTCGCATCCTAGGAGTGCTATGAAAAGCAATTCTGCGCATTGTGGACGACTTCCGTGATGGTGTTCCGAAGGATGCCAGGATCGTTATCTCGAGGGCTATTCTTCCGTTAGGGAGAATGTATATAATATGTCACCACGAATGTTTTTTTGCCCAGAAGCAGCCTCGGAAAACATCCTTTCAATACCAAATGGTTTTAAGATTCGAGATAGAGATCAAGATCAGAACGATATAGGAAATCCATCGTCATTGCATCCCGTCCGCAGGAAAGAGACCGCAGGCGGCGGGATCGTGGAAAATACAAGCCAGAAATACCGAGGAATACGCATGAGCCTTCTCCCAGAAGATAACGACGAGCCCATTTCATTGCTGCCCCCGGAGGAGCAAAACGCCCCCGATCCCGACATGTTCGTCGACGGCGGGGGGTCTACCGATTACGACGAGCGCAAGAGGCTCGCGATCCCGAAGTACAAGCACTTGTTGCCGAAGAAGGTGATCGCGAGGCAGACCGGGGCCGCGGCGCTCGTGTTCGACATCTTGTTCGGGTTGCTGGTGTACTCCCACATCGAAGGCCACATCCTGACGGCCATCGCCCCCAGCTTCGATTGGTCCCAGTTCCTCAACTACGTCGTCGACTGCTTCAACGTGCTCATCGCCAAGGTAATGTTCTCGACGAGGAACATGATCATCTTCGCGCTGGCGGGCTTCGCTGCACTGCTATTAACCTGCATGTGGGGCTATTCCGACAGGAAGGTCTCGACTTGCCCGGTCTGCAAGAAGAAAAACTTGAAGAACTACAACACTTGCAGCAAGTGTGACTATATTTTCTACGACCGGGAAATAATAACCCGGGAAATCATGTCCATCAAGCTCAACAACCTCGACTTCAAGCCCGAGGACATCGGCAACGAGCTGAAGGAGCGGCACCTCGCGGATCTGAACCCGAAGTACATCAAGAAGGTCCTCGTGAAGAACCACTTCTTGTAACTTATCTCATATCCCTTTTCTTTTCTCATTGCCCTTTTCGAGTAAGCCCGACAAGTAAAGCCGAGGAGAAGGAATCAGACCTCGATGACCTCCACCCTCGCCGCACCGCCGGGCCCCAGGTCGACGATCATGGCCGTCCCGGTGCCCCCCAGGTAGCCGCAGGCCTCCCCGGGGTTGAGCACGAGCGTCTTGCCGACCACCTCGTTCCGCACGTGGTGGTAGTGCCCGTACACGACGACGTCGTATCTTCCGCCCGCGGCGATGTCGGTGATGCAGGCCTCGGGGACGGCGTGGCCGTGCAGGAGCAGGATCCTACGGCCCTCGAGGACGATCTCCTGGTAGGGCTCCTTGACGGGGCCGAGCTTGGCGAACGTGGTGTTCAGGAAGGAGATGTCCCCGTCGTTGTTCCCGCGAACCGCGTGGAACGGGGTGCCCTCGAGGGCAGCCATCTTCCGGGCCACGAACGGCGAGCAGAAGTCGCCACAGTGGAGCACCGCGCCCACCCCGGCCTTTTTGAACGCCGAGACCGCCCTCTCGACGCTCTCGAGCCTGTCGTGCGTGTCAGAGACGATGCCGACCTTCACGTGCATGACCTCGGTGGCGGTTCCCCCGCCATGCCTGACTGACTCTACATTTCCCCCCCATGCCTTAAGAAACTGCGCCCCGCTTCGAAGGGGAGCCGGCGCGTGGCGCCGCGGCCGGGTGCCGGCGGGCACGTCGATCGACGGAACACATATTAGTCAGTGGAGTCAAGGTCTTATCCTAGTAAACGTGTTCTCGGTTGCGCTAGGCGAGGGCAGAACATGGCCGAACTATTGCTTATGCAGAAGGTCTTCGCGCGGATCTCGGGGAAGGAGAGCGTGGACTTGAAGGGGCTGTTCGAGGCCCTCTACGACCCGATCCTGGAGCCGTACACGGGCGACTTCGAATCGTTCAAGAACATATTCTACCGGCTCAACCAGGAAGGGGTCGTCAAGTCGAGGCTCGAGGGCACCGTGCTCTTCATCGAGTCGATCAAGCCGGGCTCGCCCGTCCACGAGGCGATCGACACGCTTTTCCTGGCGTGTGCGGAGTGCCCGACGGTCGAGGAGTTCGAGAGGAGGGTGCACACGAGCGGGCTCAACCGGCACTTCATGGACGACGAGGAGATAAAGGCCGTCTATTTCCAGGTCGAGAGCGAACGCGGGAGGGCCGAACATGCCGCGTCAAAGGCTCCCCGCGCCGCCACGCGCGCCACGGACGCTGGCCCCCGCGGGGCAGCCGCCCCCACCGAGCCCCCCGCGCCCACGCCAGAGAAGAGCCGGGACGACCCGCTGTCGAAGCCCGTGGTGGTGTCGGAGGCCGAGAAGGCCAAGGAAGCCGGGAAGATCGAGGAGATGCGTGGCATCTTCGAGAAAAAGGTCGACAAGCTGAAGGCCATGACGAAGGACTACGTGGAATCGCTGCTCGGCAAGCAGAACGAGATGGATCTCGTCGTGTTGCGCTTCTTGCTCAACGACTTGCTACCCTTGCGCGACCTGAACCTGGATACCGACGCCTTGATCCAGGAGGCAGTCCGCGAGCGTGGCCTGCCGTTCGCGCTTGACGGCACCGTGTACAAGCGCCAGGGGCAGTTGATCAAGATCGCGGGGCCGGAGATCGCGTTCGCGGAGCGGACGATGCTGCAGCGGTTCGGGCTCATCCTGTCTCGGGGGCTGATGGACGCGCGCTTCCTCGGCATGCCCGACCTCCAGCGTATGCTCGACGAGGAGGAGTTCGCGATCCCGGAGGGCGAGACCCTCGAGACGCTGCTCGAGAAGACGATCCGGCAAGGGTTCTTCAAGGGGTACGTTGACCTCGTCGAGCAGCGGGTGTACCGGGCGAAGACCGAGGAAGAACAGTACCAAGAACAGTTCTTGAAAGACTTGAATAAGATGGCCAAGGAGATCGCGTCCGATGCCAAGAAACTGGAAGACCTCAAGAAGTCGGAGAGCAAGATCCCCGCCGGCCTCGAGATCCTGCTGCTGAGCCCGGAGAAGAGGGGCATAACCGGCGTCCTCGACAAAGCGGAGGCGGTGTCGCAGAACATCCAGGACTTCGTCATGGAGCAGGTCCAGGTTGGAAAGAAGGTGTCGGTGGCGGACTTGAGCAAGAGATTGAAGGATCACGTCCACCGCGATCACGTGGACGTCCCGTACCCGATCGACGAGGACGCGGTCGAGCGCATCCTGGAGAAGCTGGTCGAAGACCGCAAGATCGCGGGGTTCTTCGAGGACCAGTCCACGTTCATCCGGAAGAGATGACCGAAAGTCCCCCCTTCACGACATCCCTCTTGCTCGTGCGTCGCCGAGACACCTCAAGGTTTCACGAGCGTGGCGATGAAGAAGCCGATCGTGTCGTCGACGTGCGGGTAGAACCGGCGGAGCCGCGACAGCTCGTCCTTCGAGAGACGGTCGACTTGCACCCCTGGATGGCCAATATCGAGGCCCGGGTCGGCGATCTCGAGCCCGTGCTTGTCCACGACATCTGCCACCAGCAGCTCGTTCTCCTCGCGGGCGACCGTGCAGGTACAATAGACGATGCGCGTGTGCTCTGAGACGAAGCCCGATTCCATCACGTTGTCGATGATCCGGGCCTGGTTCGCGCGGTAGTTGTCGAGATCCTTCCGCGACTCGTCGATGCTCAGCTTCAACCGGAGCCCGAGTGCCGAGCACGGCGGGTCGACGAGCACCCGGTCCGCGCGGAAGGGCGTGATGGCGGATCCCATGCGCTCGCTGCGGGCCACGACGGGCGTGATGCAATCGATGCCCATGCGCGCCGCCCGCTCGCGTAGCCGGGCGACCTTACCAGATGACCGGTCGACCGCGACGATCCGGCCCTTCCCGTTCATGAGCTGGGCGACGTGCGTCGTTTTCCCCCCGGCCCCGCAGCACACGTCAAGAACCGCGTCGCCTTCGACCGGCGCCAGCGCCCGCGCGGCGACCATGGAAGGGAGGTTCTGGTCGACGATGAGGCCACCGACGTACTCGGGCCACGACTGCACCGGAGGCGACCGGTACCACGACTCGGCCGTCCTCACGACCACGCCGCTCGATGGCTCGTGCATGACGTTGGAGTGGTACGCGGCGATGCCGTTCGCGCAATGGACCTCGTGTGCCTGCTTGTCCCAGGACGTGGTGAACCTCGTGACGACGCCGACTGCGTCGCCAGCCCGGAACCTGGCCAGCGGCTGCTTGAAACCAGGCGCGAACAGCGGGGCCGACATTGCCGTGGACTCCGCTGCGAACCGGTCCGCGAGAACCTTCTTCGCCACGCCATCGATCCGGTGGGGTCCAGTGATGCCTATGGCGATCGCCTCGGGGATGCCGCCTCCCAGTGCGACCGTCCAGTCCGGGTGGCTTCGCTGCAACCGAGCGGCCAGCTCGGCCGGCCTGGCCCTCATCGTGTTGGCCCTGACGTGGTAACGCGAGCCGGGATGCGATATCGCCTCGTGGTAGGCCTCGAACCCGCCGCCGTCGATCTCGTCGAGGAATCGAAGGCGCTCCCTCGCGTCGGGGTGGATCAGGGTCGTGAACGTCGGGGGGGAAGGGCGGGACATCTCTCAACCAGCATGGGTTCCGAGGCGTTCGGCGATTATCTTCTTGATCCCCTCGACGTGGCCGAAGCCCGTCACGAGGACGATCTTCCCCTTGGTCGACCTCAGCATGCCGATCAACTTCTCGCCCATGAACCGGTTCCGCTGGTCGACGAGGATGTCGCGGAACACGGGGTTCTCGTCCATCTTCTTGAGGTACGGCTGGATCTCCTTGAGGAGGGCCTTGTATTCCTTCTGGCTGTAGATGTTGGCGAGCGTGGTGAAGGTGTCCTGCCACTCGCTGATCGTGCTGGTGATGATCTCCATGACCGCGGCGAAGCCGGGCAGCTTCACGACCGGGAGGGTGATGCCGGGGAACACCTCGACGGGCTTCTGGAACAGGTTGGCCATGGTCTCGGCCATGAACTCGCGGAAGATGCGGTCGCGGCGCATGTCGATGAACTCGACGCGGGCGTGCACCCTCTCGGCGGCCTCGATCGCCGCGAGGAACTCGAACCCTTGCATGGCGAGGCCGATCGAGAGGTCTTCGAGCTTGTTAGCGTACTTGGCTGGCAACCCGAGGGACTTCAACACGTTAAAGAAGTTGCGGTAGTTGGCGGAGATGCGATCCATGGCCCCGTCGAGATCCTCGACAGTGGTGCCGGGCAGGTTGGGAGGCAACTCTATGGCGACGATCTCGGGCCTCTCCGCCTCGATCACGCGGCGGGCCTCCTCGATGCACGACTGCTGGCCGTGCACGACGCCCAAGATGATCAGCTTCTCGAGGATCGCAAGCCACCTCCAACATCCAGCTCAAGAACGGCTCTCGCTGTCTATTAAGATTTTCCGAGTCGGAAAGAAGAAAATGGTAGAAGTTCCGGGCGGCTCAATCACCGAGCTGGATGACGCCCCGGCGCGCGAGGGCGAGGATCTGCTCGCGCACCGCGGGGACGAGCGCTGGCGGGGAGCCATCGGCGCTCTGGATCAGTCCGTTCGCCCGCAAGCGGTTCAAGTGCCATGTGATGGCCTGGCTCGTCACGCCGCAGTCCATCATGATGCCCTTCACGAACCCGGGGTCGTTCCCGTTCAGGGCGAGCTGGGACAAGATGCGTTGCTCCACCGGGCGCTGCCAAGATGCGAGGATGTTCTTCGCGTTCTCGTCGAAGTGGGCACTCTTCACAAAGAAGCGCGTGAACCGGCCATCTCGCTCGCTCGTTATCAAGCCGAATTTCTGGAGGAGATGGGTGTGGTATTGCACGACACCGATTTCTTTTTCCAACCGGCGGCAAATATCTCTGAAGTGGACACCCGGATTCGATGCGATCAAGGCGAAGATATTTTCGCGTGTACTTGCGGCACGGTCGCAATCTGTCCGCATCACTAATTTGTTATCGCTATCGGTGATCCGGGTGTACGACGCCGCGATCACGATCGGTACCATTGTACTGCCCGATATCGAGATGCCGGCGATGCCATCTGCTTGCACCTTGGTCTCCGGCGGCTTGAGTGCGAAGAGCACAGGCCAGAATGCCGCGCAGAGCACCATAGTTAGCAGAACGCGAACCCAGCGTTTCTGGTTCATCATGACCCCTTTGGAAGCCATACAAAGCGTAGCTCCTAATATCTTAGGTTAATACCCCATATTTATAGGAATTGGGGAGGAGCTTCCTAAAGAATGGGCTAACCACCACCCAGCACAGAATCGCGGCTCCCGATGCAGATTCCCCTTGCTATCGGCCTAGAGTCTCGGCCTTTTTTAACACCTCATCCCGAGGATTGCCTTCCCGAGGAGTGCCTTCTTTGCGTCCTCATTCTCCACGTGCATCACTCTGGAGCTGAATGCTCCTTCCCTCTTCGGACGGGGACAAGGTCATCTCGCCGGCTGCGAAGAGCCCAGGTGCCGCCAGGCCGAAACTCACATCCCACGGTCTTCCTCTGCCCGAGTACGGCGTCGACGCGACATGGCTGATCGCCCGATCACAGGGCGGGCTCCCTCGAGACCACGACCTCGGTCAGCAGGAAATAGAGGCCGATGCAAACGACGAGGTAATACCACTCCCAGAAGTAGATGCTGCTCAAGAAGGCCGAACGGGAGACGAGATAGGCGGATCCCATCCCGAGAATGACGACCATGAACACGGGAACCATTATCACGAGAGAGAGCGTTATGACGACCTTACGGCGGCGGTCACTAGCCACCTTGGCCATCCTCGTGAACGCCGCCCAGGAGATGAACGCGACCGCGAGGAAGCCGCCGAAAATGAACCCGGCCGCGGCGTAATGGATGACGTCCGTGCCAGGCGATTCCGGGAAGAACCCGAGCAGGACCATGCTTGCCGCCGTCGCGAGCGCGCACGCGCGGAACAACCGAGCCATGCGCGGCGTGTACCTGTCGAACACGCGGGCGACGTGCATGAAAAACGGGACGACCAGGACGCCCATCGCCCACATGGCGACCGAAAAGAGCCACCAGCCCGCAGGGTTCTTGTGCCACGCGCCCAGGCTGCTCATCGAGTAGTCGAAGAACGTGTAGCCGTCGAAGAGGTAGAGCGCCGCGGTCACGAGGCCCCCGAACACCCCCAACATGAGCAGCGTGTGCCAGCGCAGTGCCTTCCCGGAGTAATGCCCGGAGATGAAGGCCATGAGGGGCTGCGGGCGTCGGACGGCCATCGCTAGAGCCTCGCCTCGGCCTCACTCGACCGTCGTGGCCAGCCCGTCGAAGGATATCTGCTTCTTGCACGACGGGCACGTGCCCCGCAAGCTCACCCACGAGTAGAACTCGTCGACGTGCGCCATCGCAGCGCACTCGGGGCAGGCGAGCTCGCCGACGCGGTCGGAATCGTCCTTGTTCAGCTTGCGCTCGACCTTGCGGGCGAGCTGCATCAGCCTGTCTTGCGCGCCGTCGGCGTCCTTCCCCCGGCCGTGGCCGCTGGTGACGAGCACGTCGCCGCATATCATACACTTCACGATCGGCTCGGCGCACTTCGAGCACTTGTCGTCGTGGATGAAGTCGACCAGCTGGCCGCACGCAGGGCAGTAGTAGAACTGCGGGGCGAGTCGCATCTGCCGGATGGGGAGCAGGTACTTCTGCTTGATGTGCTCCTTGAACCGCACCTTGAGCTCGGAATGGTAGTAGTTGTTGAACATGGCCGTGAAGATCAGGATCCACGCGAACACGACGAGCACGAGGCACAGAATCACGACGATGTACCCCCCGAGGTTCGAGTCGATGATGATGATTGACGTGAGCAAGATGTCGACCGCGGCAAACAGCTGCAGGGCCGCGTCGAGCCATTCGCCGACGTTCTTGGTGTCCCGGCTCTTCTTGTTGTGCGCGTACAGGTTGACCTCTTTCGTGATGACGGGGGACACGTACAAGTAGATGATGATGAGTGGGAAGGCGGCCAGGATCGCCACGACCGTGATGTACGCCGCGTCCCACTGGTATGCCTTGAGATCCGGGATCGTGAAGAAGTTCTCGATGACCAGGATGCCGATGCCGAGGACCAGGATGGCCCCGTAGATCGAACGCACCACCGTCGCCTTGAAGCCGACCTGTTCGCGCTCGCTGGAATACTCGAAGAAGTACATCTTGTCGTCGCCCATGGCGCGGTGGAGCTTGAAGGTGAACTCGAGAGCCGAGATCCGCTTCCGTATCAGCTTCAAGAGGACGTAACTCGACAGGATGAACAAGAGGATCGCTCCAGCCGTGACGACGACGACGAGGGCGATGACCTCGTTCGTGAACCCACCGAGCGTATCGAGCCCGGCGAGCAGCTTGATGTCGACGGACTGGGGGTTCCCATCGGAATCCATAATCCCCAACGTCTTCCAGTACAACTCGGCCCATATTATGAGGACGACTCCCAGGGCAACGCAGACTGTGGCGATCGCTATCCCCGCGGCCAAGCCCGTTCTGCTCTCCCGCTTCTTGCGCAGCTTGGTCTTGACGAGCGACTCCTTGCGCTTCAAATCGACGATCTCGACGAGGTCGCAGCTCTTGCAGTTGAGGACGAAGACGTTCTTTCGCTCCTCCTTGAAGCTTGGCGTCTCGTAGAGCTTCGGCAAGCGCACCTTCTGGTACTTCAACAGGTCGTACTGGATGGCCTTTCCCTCGTCAGAATCGAGGGGGATCTTCTCGACGTCCCTGGCCTCGCAAGATGGGCATTTGAGCGGCATGATGTCGCCTGGAGAGCTGGTTGTATCCTCGAACGGATAGTAGGTTCGGCGGCCATATAATCGTGATTTCGTGCATCCGTGCCCAGGCGCGCTCGCCCCGGCCTCAGCGGCGGGCGACGCAGTGCTCCGTGAATGCCTCGCAGATGGCCAGGATGTTCTCGAGGGGGACGTTCGGATCGCCGATCTCGGCCTTCATCATGAGCCCGCCCTCGGGCGAGTTGAGCATCTCGACCGCGCGCTTGATCATGGCCTTGATCTGCGCGGGGGACATGAACGGGAAGCCTTGGCGGTCGAGGTCGAGATCGATGCACATCTTCCCCTTGTAGTGCTTCTGGATGCCCTCGAGCGTGTTTGCCCGCTGCTGGGGGTCGTGCGTGGCCACGCCGACCTCGACGAGGTCGTCGACGATGTCGAGCAAGTACCCGTCCGACGAGAGGTACACGGGCACCCCGGCGTCCTTGCAGGGCGCGAAGACCGCCTCGTACATGGGCTTGATGTGCTTTCGGAACGACCGCGGGCTGATCATGAGCCGGTCCTGCATGCCGATGTCCGTGTGGAAGTGAACCTCGTCGACGCCGATGGAGAGCCATTTCCTGACGAGCACGAGCTCGTGCTGTACGAACCGCTCGATCAAGGCGCCGAGGCGCGGGTCGCTCGAAGCGATGTCTCGCATGAGGTTGTCGAAGCCGCGCAGGAAGTAGAGGCGGTCGAACAGCCGCTCGCCGCCGCCGGAGAACAGGATGCCGGCCTTCCGGGCCAGCCACGAAAGGAGCCTCGCGAGTTGCCAGCTCCCGCGCCGGCCGCGCTCCGTGAGCTTGAGAGGGTCGGGGAACTTGTACGCGTCCAGCGCTGCCCAGTCCGCCAGCGGGTGCTCGATCACCTGGCCCTCGTAGCCCTCGCGGACGACCTCCCACGTGCAACCCCAGTTGTCCCGCTTGATCCCGGCCTTGTGCCAGCCGGAGATCAGGTTGTCGTAACTTCGCTTCTTGTTGAGGATGCGGCCGCCGAAGATGAAGGGATGCCCCTCCACGACCTCCGAGAGCCGCTCGCGGTGCCGCTGCCACACCGCGCCGAAGATGCTCACGCTGCACGGGATCCATTCCGGCCCCTGGAACGTGACGGCCCTCACGTAGTTCTCCTTGTCGGACTTGTTCGGATAGACGGCACGCCAGTCCGTCGGGTCGCTCTTCCTGCGGGCCATGTCGCCTCACGATCGTGAAGGGATGCGGTGCATATCAAGCGCGCACCTGGGCGCGGTTGGTGCCCTGGACCCCGCGCCGGCCTCGCTTGCCGCCGTCGCCTGCCGCACCTTCTTGCCTCCCTTGCCACAACAGGCCGAACAGGCCCGCGAACGAGGCCGCCATGGCGACGACGTGGTACCACTCGATGGGGCTACCCAAGAGCGCCGTTGCGAGCAACGCCGTGACGATGGGGCTCGGGATGCCGATCCCCGTGGCGATGGTCATGTCGATGCGTTGGAGCGCCTTGTACCAGCAATAGTGCATCGCCGCGTAGTTGGTGCCCATGAGTACCATGAAGACCAGGTGCGGGCCGTCCGTGACCTGCCACGCGCTGCTGCCCCCGGTCGCGACGACGTACACGACGAGGAGCATCGCCCCGGATGTGCTCGTTCGGATGGCGATCATCTGCGTCGCACTGACCGCGCCCGACGTGAGCAGTTTCTTCGACATCGCGTGGCCAACGCTCCAGAGTGCCGGCGGGACGAGTAGCAAGACCGCACCGACCGATAGCTCGCCGAGCATGAACGTGCCCTTGGTCGCCACGAAGACGACGGTGGCGAGCATCGCGGCGATGCACGCCACGTGCCGCCAGGTGAGCCGCTCGCCGAGGAAGTAGTACCCGATGATCACGGCCGTGATGGGCATGGTCTTCATCGCGACCGCCCCCGTGGTCGGATCCGACATCGAGAGGCCGACCACGAGGAGGAACGTGGCTACCGCGAAGATGGCGCCGATCGCCACGAACCAGCCCCAATACCGCTGCCAGCTGGCCTTGGAACCCAAGAACTCGCGCATCGGCTTGCCGTCGTGCCGTTGTTCGATGAACACGAACGGGGTGATGGCCGCCAGCTCGACCGCGACCGTCATGAGCGTGAACAGGAGCTCCTCGAGGTCGGACGGGCGGGCGTTGTTGATCACGGGGAGGAAGCCGTTTCCAAGGAGCACGACCAACGAGTAGGCTATCCCTGCAACCGCCACGCGCTGCTTCTCATGTGGCACCATCGACGCGTGTCAAGGAACGCTGCGTCGCCTATGAACGGGGGCCTTGGCGGGTCGAGCGGCCCCCCTCCCGACAGCCGGGTTGGACGGGGCCGGCGTCCCCGGCGGCACCCGGGCTTTGCTGCCCTGGTGGATGCAGCGGCGCTGGTCGATGCATCTGCCGGAACAGCCCGGCCCATCGACGCGCTCCCCATTCAAACGAGCCGACGCCTCCCAGCTTGTCGTTCCAAGCGTTGATCGCCACGACGAACGCCACTGCCAGGAGCAACGACGCCAGGATCCAGCCGTACCAGTCCAGCTCCAGCGGGATGAAGACGGTCATGTTGTGGTACACGTATATCGAGAACGAATAGACGCCGCAAACCATGACGCGCTTGACCACGCGGTTGTTGCTGCCGCCCTTCACGTCGATGGCGCGGTGCAGCAGCGAGGCGAGGCACAGCACGGCGCCCACCTTGAGCAGCAGGTTCCACGACGAGTGCCGCACGAGGAGGAGCGGTATCGCATCCCATGGCCACGCCGGGCCCATCTGGAACAGGAACTTCGAGGCCTCGCCGGTCGCGTCGCTGCCCACGAGGCCGCCCGCCAGCACCGACGCGGCCATGAACGAGACCGAGGCGATGACCATCTTGCGATGGGTACTATCACGCCTCGCGGTGCCTGGCCGGACGGCGGCCGCCACGAACTCGTCCGCAGCCAGCGACACCGCGAACGCGACGATGGCCGTGTCCACCATACCGATCGGGTTGCCAACGAAGAGGACGAAGTAGAGCGCGCCCGGGAGCGTTCGGAGGGTGTCCGGCGTCACGGCATACCCGACCGCCCGCAACACCTCGCCCTCGAGAGGCACCTTGACGACCAGCAGGGCCACCAAGGCGATGGCCTTGAGGTACGGCCGGGATCCACACGTGGCATACGTGATCGCCTGGGAGAGGGCCACCGCCGAGAAGATGTTCATCTTCACCAGAGCCCACGGCCCCTCGTTGAACCCCGTGAATGCATCGTAGCAGATGTTGAAGACGGTGCCGATCAAGAGCAGGTAACTGGACCTCACCAGGAGGCGCCGTCGATAATCCGACCTGGCGAGCTCACCTGTATCCGCCCACTTACACAAGGAGGAAACCGTGCCGAAAATGCTCATAGTGATGAACAGCACCGGGCCGAAGAAATCGGAGAGCAGGTAAAAGGCGTAGAAATGGCCGCTCCACGAGGCGCTGGCCCAATACATCCCGATGTGGATCGAGGCGACGTAGAAGATGGAGGATCCCTTCGCAAAGTCGAAGGATGCAACCCGCTCCGGACCCAGCCCATTTCACCCAGACGAATCGAATGGCTTCAGCGAGCTGCACCGGGCATCCCTAATAAATAACGCGGGTGCATGCATTCCTCGATGGCCTCCCAGCGACGCGCCACGGGGCGCTTCCCAGCAGGCGCCTTCGTCCAGCAGTACAACGCCAGGTGCCCCGGAGGGATCGACGCTCGGCTGCTGCGAACCCGCGATCTGCGCAGCAGGAAGCACGCGACCGTGGAGGTCTCATTCGTGCAATGCGACGGCCGGGTCGACCCGCCCACTCGGGGCGCCATGGTCGTTAAGCACTTCGAGGACGGGGAGCAGGATCTGCTGCGCCGCGAGCAGGCCGTGCTCTCCCACGCGGCGGGCGCCGGCATCGCCGTCCCGGCCGTGGTTTGTGTCCTCGACAACTTCCTCGTGCTGGAGAGGGTCGAGGGCCGCACGCTGATGGACGAGGTAAACGATGAGGCCCTCCCTATAGTCTATAGAAAGGGGGTAATAGCGGGCCTCGGCGAGTGGCTAAGCAAGTTTCACGCGGCCTTCGCGGGCAGCCCGATCGCGAGGCGGAGGGGAGACGCGAATTTGAGGAACTTCATCGCGACGCAGGCGGATGCCATCGTTGGCCTGGACTTCGAGGAAGCAAGTCTAGGCGACCCGCAACGCGATCTGCACGAGATCGTGGACTCTATCTTGCAGTCGCGCCCAGGAATCCTTTCCGTGCAGATCGCGGCAATCGCGTGGAAGTTCGACCTGTGCGAATGCTTGCTCCGGAGCTATGCTGCTGCTTCTCGGAAGAGAATGAACGACGTCATCAAGGATCCAGCAACTTTTATTGACACGCAGTTTCGCATCATGCAAGAGCTCGCTGCAACCAGGGGAGCACTTGATGGCCTTCTCCCACTGGTGCCTGCGATAAGAAAAGAACTGGCTTGTCTCGTGGACAAGGTGTTATCCGGTTGATCGGAGGGTTGAAGGAGCGCGGCCGAGTGCTTCGCAGCTTTCTCGGACATTTTCTACCAGGATCTCGCCGTTGACGAATTTTCTCGTGATTTCGTTCCTCGGACGATCGAAGATGTCGTCTTTCGTCCCGGCCTCGATCAGCTCGCCCTTGAAGAGTAGCGCGACGTCATCGGCTAGTCTCCGGGCCTGGAACAAGTCGTGGGTCGACATCATAATGATCGTGCGGCCCTCGGCACGAAGATCCTTGAGATACTGCTCGATCAAGTAGGAAGCTTCTGGATCGATGGATGCCGTCGGCTCATCGAGGATGAGCAAGGCGGGTTCGGTCACGAGTGCCCTCGCCAAGCCCGCCCTTTTTCGCTCGCCGCTCGACACGCGGAACGGCTTCTTCTCCGCGATCTCCCCGAGGCCGAACTTGATGATCGCATCTTGCACGATCCGGTCGATCTTGGAGCGTGGGATCTTCCGCATCTTGAGTGGAACCGCCAGGTTCTGTCGGACGGACATATTGAAGAGATAGGGTTCTTGCATGACAAACGATATCGACTGACGCCATGCCCGGGCTTCCGCGGGGGGAAGGGCCAATACGTCCTTGCCCCCGGCAAATACCCGCCCGGAGCTCGCACGGGCCAACAAGTCGATGACCTTGAAGAGGGTCGTCTTCCCTGCGCCGTTCGGGCCGATGACCGCCGTGATGCGGCCCTTCTTGGCGCTGAAGCCCACTTCCTTCAGCGCGGGTTTTTTTTCGTAGTGGAAATAGAGACCTTCCACCCGGATCTCGTCAAAACTCGTGCTCACCATCACGACCTCCGGGCACGAAGCTGTAGAATTGTGAGCGCGAACATGATGAAGAAGGCGGTAACGATGAGCACCGTGCCGAGTAGAAGGGCGTCCATGGCACGTCCCTGGCCCGTGAAGGTGACGATGGCCGTGGTTATCGTCTGGGTAAAAAACGAGATGTTCCCACCAACGATCATACTTGCGCCGACCTCCGAGAGGTTTTGGCCGAAGCCCACCATAACCCCGCTCAAGATAGGGACGAGGTTCTCGGAAAACACGTTTTCATAGACATCAGTCCTGCTACCACCTAGGGCAAGAGTTGTCTCGATGATCTTCTTGCTATGGTTGGTGATCGAGGAGATAGTGATGCCAGCGATGATGGGGATGCAGAGAAAGCACTGCGCGATGATGATGGCGGTTGGTGTATATAGCAAACCGAGGAAACCAAGCGGGCCTGCCTTGGAAAGGAGCAGGTAGATGAGAACGCCCATAACGACCGGCGGGAAGCCCATAAACGAGTTGAATAAATTGACGATCACCGCCTTGCCCTTGAACTCGCGCATCCCCATGAAGATGCCGAGTGGGATGGCGACGGCGGCCGCGATGGCTGTCGCTGTTGCGGAGACGATGATCGAAAAGCCAAGTACGGAAGTCATGTCCGATTGCCAGCCCATGAATCACGTCCACCATCCAGTCCTCGGGCGTCGAAATGTGTCTCCGTTCATAACGTGCTCGACGTGAAAGAAAAAAGGGGGAGTAATAACGATTTCCAACTCACGATAGCGAGAACATCCCAAACTCCTTGACCTTGGCATTCCAGAAGTCAAGGTCTACTTGCGTGGAATTGCACACGAGATACTGGGGGGCCGTGTTGTTCCAGCAAGGAGTGAAGAGCTGGTGGCCGTTTTTGATGTACGTCGCGATCTCATTGAGCCCATAAGCACTCAAGCAGAAAGCAACGAACTTCTCTGCCAGCGCCTGGTTCGTGTTCGGGTGCTTCGTAGCATTGACGAGCAAGAACGAGTACGGGTTGATCAAGTCGGCGTCGCCTTCGGACAAGATAGCATGACCCGGCATAGCGTCCTCGTACGCGTACCACGTCCCCCGGTCAGTAAGCGTGTACCCGTCCTTCTCCCACGTCATCGTCAACGTCGCACCCATCCCACTATTCGCGCACAAGTAGAACGGATGGCCGGTGATGATGGCGCTGTAAGATTTATGCGGCGGCGCCTTGTTCCAGATCGACTTCTCCTTGGAATGCGTCCCGGAGCTGTCATTCCGGCTCACGAACGGGTTCGTGGCGGTGAGGTTGTCGTGCATGTACGTGAATGCTTGCGTGACATTCGTCAATCCAAAAACCCCAGCAGGATCCGAGGTCGGCCCGACGAGGATGAAGTCGTTGTACATAAAGCACGCCCTGTGCGAACCGTTCCCGGCTGCGATCCATGCCAACTCGGCCGGGTAAGAATGCACGAGGATCAGGTCAGCGTCTCCATTGGAGCCATCCGCGATCGCCGCACCAGTTCCTTTCGAGGAGAGCCGGATGTCGCAGCCGAACCGTGCCTCGAAGTCGGGGATGAGTACATCCATCAAGCCAGAGTCGTTGACGGACGTCGTGGTCGACAAGCGGAGCACGGGAACGGGGCTCAGCAAGATCCCCGCCGTGATCCCGACCGCCACACCCGCTCCGATGATACCGATGATAATTACTGTCTTCAGTTTTTTCTCCATCAAACGCACCTGAAATAAACGGTCTTTAGACCTTTCGGTCGATGTGTTTGTTCGGAAATAACGATGCATTCTATCGCCGGTCTCTTAAAAAGGTTTCCGTACTTGCATGAGGCAAGGTTGTTCCTTTCCCGTGAGGATAACCGTTGGAGACGAAAAAAAACTTCATACCACGTGTGTAACTAATCCGGGGAAGAGAACGTACCGATCTCGCTAAACAGGGCCCGTTTCCACGTCAGACTCACACCTGGCGCTTGTGCCGGGCCGCTTTACACCACCCGGTCAAGCCGGCCATGTAGTTCCAGCAGTCGGACTCGACCGCAGTCATCTCTGGATCTATCCCGGCGGCCATGCGCATGAAGGCGGCGGGCGTGAGCCAGAAGTGCTGGATGTCCTCGGTCTGCTCCATCTCGGTCCTGCCGACGGCGGCCGGGTCCAC
>JAFGBX010000140.1 GCA_016932935.1 Promethearchaeota archaeon
CGGCTGGGACGACCACACGATCGGCGTTTTCAAGGAAGCGGTCGAGATCTCGGGCCCGTCCAAGTTCATTTTCAAACCGATCCTCAAGGTGACGCTGTTCCTCGGGCTGCGCTCGAAGCTCCACGGCAAGTTCCCCATTCCGCATGAAGAGGCCCTCAAGGAGGCGGGCGAGCTCATGCAGGTGCGCCACATCAAGGACGCGCTCGTCAAGGAGATATCCGTTCGGGTCTGATCGTTCCTCGCTCCCCTCCTGGTTTTTCCTCCCCCTCCACGATATTCCTGGCGGCGAATAAAGCCTTAAATGCCCGCCAGCCCGCCCCTACGTATCCCATGCTGCGCGACCTCCTGGACGCCTGGCGGCAGCGAGCGAGCCCGTTATCGCTGAGGGCACGAGCCCGGCTGCCGGCGGCGAGTATTTTCGCCATCCGCCACAACCGGTTCGTCACGTTGCTGTTCCACAAGGCAATGTACTGGTTCTTCAAGGCGAGGAACAGGCTGGAGGTGCTGGGATCCGGACGCCTGCGGGAGGCGATCCGCGCCGGCGGGCCCTTCATGGTCGTGGCCAACCACTCGGGCACCGCTGATGTCGCGCTCCAGCAATCGATCCTGGCGCACCACGACGTCATCTCGTTCGCGTTCATCAACGGCGAGGGTTTCATCGCCCGCACGTTCCCCGTCGTCGCTGCCACGCTGCACTTCGCCGAGTACATCCCGCGTATGGGTGCTGGGAAGCAGAGCGTCGGCCGCGTGGTCAAGCGGCTCGTGGCGGGCGATCGGGTCGTGTATTTCCCCGAGGGCAGCTTCGATTTCGGTCTCGTCTGGCACGGGTACACGGGGGTCGCCCGGATCGCGCTGGAATACCGGAAGGCGACGGGCAGGCCGCTCCGCCTCGTGCCCGCGTGCACGATCGGAATGCACGAGGCCTACAACCCCCACACGTACCTCCGCCGCCGCCCGTTCCGCAGGCACAATCATGGCCGCAAGCATGGGCACAAGCACGACCCCGAGTTCATCGCGGCGAGGCGGAAGCGCCTCGGGTACCTGCCCGCGTCGGCCCAGATCCACCGGCCGAGGCAGAAACTCGTGGTCAAGTACGGCCCGGCGTTCGCGTCCGGCGTCCCCGATTCGCCGGGCAGCGCGGGCCTCGAAGCGGCGACGGACGCCATCATGCTCCGGGTCGCGTCGCTGTGGGGACAGAAGCGGCTCCGCCCGAATATGTCGCGCGCGTGGATCCAGCGCGCCCTGCCCCTGGTCGACGGGCAGCGATTGTGGCGTGGATGACATGTCGCTCAAGGCGGGACGGGATAGAGCTCGAACGCGTCGAGCCACGCCCAGGAGCCCGGGGCCCCGGCCGGCGAGCTGACCTCGATGGTGATGCCGGACTCGCCGGCCGGGAGTAGGAAGTCCAGCGAGACCCGCTCGATCGCTGGCCCGCCGATGGTGTCGGAGGCGAGCGTGGTCGCCCCGGTCTCGATGCCGATCCGGGCGAGCCGTCCAGAGCTCGAGCCCCACGCTACCAGCCGGTAGCTCGCGTTCCCTTCCATGCCAATCACGTCTTGCCGCAGCGAGCAAGAGTGTGAGGCCAGGCTCCAGAACCAGAGCATGCGCTGGCCTTGGAACACGCATTGGCCCGCCGGGACGGGCCGGGACGCGACGGGATCGGCGACCAGCGCGGCGTAGATGGTGGCGTCCCACGAGAGCTCGGCTTCCCAGCCCGGGAGGCCCGCCATCTCGAAGCCCGGGTTTACCAAAGGCACCACGCCCGCGCTGCCGTTCGACCCGGACGGGAGCGGTTGGGGGTCGCGCGTGGGACCGAACGCGTGCAAGCCCCCGTCCTCGTCGAAGAACAGCCTGTCGATGCACACCTCGCGGGCCCAACCCTTGCTCCAATCCTTCTTGGCGTGGTATGCGATGAAGAGCTCCTTCCCGTCCGGTGATGGCACGGCCGAGCAATGGCCCGGGCCGGGGATCCACCAGTTCTTCGTGAGCACGCATCCCCGACGCGTGAACGGGCCGAGCGGGGAGCTCGAGGTCGCGTGGCCGACCCGGTACTCGGCAGTGTCGGCACCGTTTGCGGAGAACAGCAAGTGGTAGACACCACCGCGGGACACGAGCCAGGGGGCCTCTATCAATGTCTCGTCCCCCGCCTTCTCCAGGACGCGGACGTGCGGGCCGACCGTGCCGTTCAGGTCGGCCGCAAGTTGCACGACGTATATGCCACGTGCCGAGGCGTCGTGGTTGGTGTAGTACATGTAGGGCGTGCCGCTATGCTCGGTGAGGTGCTGGTCGATCGTCTCCTGGTGCAGGTCGAAGAGCGGGCCATCGCGCATGTCCACGTAGGGCCCGGTGATGCTCGCGGACATCGCAATGCCGATGCGGTGGTGCTGCATGACCTCGTCGGCAGCGGCGGAATACGACAGATAGAAGTTGCCGTTGTACACGAAGATCTCGGCGGCCCAGAACATGAACATGTTCCAGTCGCCGGGGTTGCGAGGCGCGGCGTACACGACCCCCTCGTCCGTCCAAGACACCAGGTCTGGCGATGACCACATCCGGATCGCCCCGGTGTAATGGCCGGGGCCGGTCCCGGTCATGTAATACCGCCCGCCGTACCGGATGACCGCGGGGTCGGCCAGATCCTGCCCGGCCGGCATCGTCACGGGATTGCAGTATTCCCCCGGCCCTGTCGGTAACGTGCCAGGGTAAGCCACGCCCGAGTTGCAAGGGAAGGATGGGGGCGTGGGCAACTTTAGGGCAAAGATCGAGTTCGCCGCGAACACCGCGACGAGCAGCAAGGCTTGGGCCGCTCGCTTCTTCTTGCACTCGGGCATCGGATCAGTCCAATTCTCGTGTTAAACACGTTCTAATAGATGATGGCCGGCCGTGACCGTCGCATCCGACCTCGCACTTGAGCCGGATCCAGTCCTTGACGAACACGCTCGCTGCATCGAGCGTGCAGGCGCCCGTCGCACCGAGCGCGGCTTGCTGCACACCTTCGCCACGGAGGCTTCGATGGAGACCGTGGCAGCCATCTCGCTTCTTGCATCCCGCGAGAAAGGATAAAAACTTTCCCCGAGATGCCCTTCCGTGAGCGAATCGTGTCGTGATCGAAGATGAGCACGAAGTATGCCCCAGCCGGCCGCGCCGCCCAGACCGAGATCGATCGGCAGAGATCGTACTTCACGGAGAACGAAACGGTTGAGGTGCTGCTCGGGAAGATCCCAGCCGTCTTCTTGATCCTCAACAATCACCGCCAGATCGTTTATATGAACAAGGGAGCACTGGAGTTCTCGGGCCTGGAAGAAATATCGAGTGCCATCGGGAAGCGACCCGGCGAGCTCCTCGATTGCGTACATTCGAAAGAAGAGGTGGACGGCTGCGGCACGGCCGAAGCGTGCACGTTCTGCGGTGCCGTGGACGCCGTGCTGGCGAGCCAGAAAGGTAAGCCGGCGGTTCGAGACGCCAGGCTCCTCGTCGGTGAGGGCCACAAGGCGTTCGACCTCCGCATCTGGGCCGTGCCACTTAAGGTCGAGGACGAGAACTTCACGGCCTTGACCATCCAGGACATCCGGCAAGAGAAGCGCTTGATGATGATCGAGCGCATCTTCTACCACGACATCTTGAACACGATAACCGGGCTCGCCGGGAACATCTCACTGCTGCGGAAGTACAAGGACAAGGTCAACGTCGACGAGATGCTGAAGCAAGTCGATGACACGACGCAGAGGTTGATCGACGAGATCCAGTCCCAGCAGATGCTCACCGCCGCGGAGAGCGCCACGCTGGCGGTGCGACCGAGCACGTTCACGACCAAAGCCATCATCGGTGAGGTCGCCCTCAGGTTCGCGATGACCGAGCTCACGAAGGACAAGAAGGTGGAGATCGACGAGAGGTCCGAGGTCGTTACCATCACGACAGACAAGGCAATCATCGGCCGCATCCTCGTCAACATGGTGAAGAATGCATTGGAATCGACGCCGGCCGGCGGGACGGTGCTCGTCGGCTGCAAGCGGGTGGACGGCCGCGTGCAGTTCAAGGTGCACAACGGCGGCTTCATCCCGCGGGACGTCCAGCTGCAGATATTCAACCGCTCGTTCTCCACCAAGGGCAGGGATCGCGGGCTGGGCACGTACGGCATGATGCTGCTGAGCCACCTCTTGAAGGGCACGGTCTCGTTCACCACGTCAAGGGAGCGAGGGACGACGTTCACGCTGGACATCCCGGAGCGGTTGTAGGTACCGTTCGACCATGGGAATCGAAATACCGGATCGAAGGACGAGGCAAGATGCGGAGAATCCACGAGCCGGCCAGGGAGCTCGCCGTGGCCGGGGAGTTCGACGTCGTCGTAGTCGGCGGGGGGCCGGCCGGCATCACCGCCGCGATCGCCAGCGCCAGGAACGAGGCGAAGACGCTCCTCATCGAGAAACTCGGCTTCCTCGGGGGAACGGCGACCGCGTCGCTCATGAACAACATCAACGGCTTCCGGAACCAGGTGAAGCCCGATGCCACGCAGACGGTGAAGGGGATCGCCCAGGAGATCATCCTCGCGCTTAAAGAAACCGGCGGGCTCGGTAAAAGCCCTTACAAGCAAGAAGAGCACGCCACGGTAAAGGACGACCTATCGTACTCCTATTGCATAGACCCCGAGAAGTTCAAGTTCGTCGTCCTCGAGATGGCCATGGAGTCCGGGGTCGAGGTGCTGTTCCACACCTACTTTTCCGCGCCGGTTATGGCGGGGAACGCGATCGAGGGCGTCATCGTCGAGAACAAGTCTGGGCGTTCCGCGATCCTCGGGAAGATCGTGGTCGACGCGACGGGCGACGGGGACGTCGCAGCGCGCGCAGGCGCACCGTTCTGGGAGGCAAAGCACGAGGACAAGAAGCTCGTCGACGGCCTGATGTACAAGATATCCGGGCTCAAGGACGCGCCCTTCGAAAGCTGCCGGTACGGCGACAGCAGCGTGGTATGGGGCCCGGCCATGGTGTGGGGGCACAACGATGCCTGGGAGATCTCCCATTCCGAGGTCGCCACGCGGCTCGAGGTGTATGACCACTTCAAGAGCTTGCTCGGTGCGAATCCCGCGTTGGCGGCCGCCGGTGCGTACGTGGGCGAGACGCCCGCGATGCTCGGGATACGGCAGACACGGTTCATCGAGGGCGTGTACAAGCTCACGGCCGACGACGCCATCACGGGCCGCCGGTTCGACGACGCGGTCGCCATCAGCTCGGCGCCCATCATCCACTACTACGGGTACCGGCGGTTCCTCGAGCACGAGGGGTACTTCATCCCCTACCGGTGCCTCGTGCCTAAGAAGGTCGAGAACTTGCTCGTCTCGGGACGGTGCATCTCGTCCGAGCAGCAACCCTACGAGTCGCACCGGTCGATGGCGCCCATCATGGCGATCGGCCAGGCGGCAGGGACCGCGGCTGCCCTGTGCGCGAGGGATGGCGTCGCGCCACGTGACCTCGACGTGAAGCTCTTGCGGGAGACAATGGAGGCCCAGGGCCAGGTGGTCGAGCTCCCGCGCTGAGGGGGCTGGACGGAGGCCTTCCTCGCCTTTTGTCCCATAACATCCGGGCGTCCCGCGTTTATCGCGCGAAGGGCGCACGTTCTTCTATCCCCGCGAGAGGGCCATGATGGTGACATGAGAGATGGAAAAAGCCACGTTCGCCGCGGGATGCTTCTGGGGTGTCGAGGAGAGCTTCCGCACCAAGGTGAAGGGTGTCATCGACACGGTCGTCGGGTACACGGGTGGCCACGTCGACCTATCGCAGACCAAGAACCCGTACAAGGCCGTGTGCACCGGCAAGACGGGCCATGCCGAGGCGGTGCAAGTGACGTACGATCCGAAGCAAGTATCCTACGAGGAGCTCGTGGACTTCTTATTTCACATCCACGACCCGACGCAGCTGAACCGTCAGGGACCGGACGTCGGGACGCAGTATCGCTCGGCGATCTTCTACCACGACCAGAAGCAGCACGACGTCGCCCACGCCGTCAAGGAGCGTTGGGAGCAGTCCGGGCGGATCCCCCGCCGCATCGTGACCGAGATCGCGCCCGCGTCCGCGTTCTACCCGGCCGAGGAATACCACCAGAGGTACTTCGAGAAGAACGGGGCGCATGGTTGCTTGACCTACATATCCTGGTGAGCCAGGCGAACCTTTTTTTTCGCTAGCGCAGTCATCCGCTCGATGAACCGTTGGATTCACGACTTGCCCCCAAACCGCACCAGGCGGGCGTATGCCGGCGGCTTGCTGCTTGACAAGCTGCAGGGTGCCACCGACCCGAGCGACGGCGACCGCCCGGAGGACTGGGTCGCATCCGTCGTCCCCGCGCGGAATCCCGGGCTCGTCCCGATCGAAAACGAGGGCCTCTCGACGCTGAATAGTGGGGACGGGGGCGTCGTGCTGCTCAAGGACGTGATCGAGGGGGATCCGACACACTACCTGGGGGAGGCACACGTGAACGCCCACGGCACGAGCCCCGGCTTCCTCGTGAAGATGCTCGACTCCGCCACCCGCCTCAATCTGCAGGCGCACCCGACCCGCGAGTTTGCGAGGAGCCGGTTGAACTCGCCGTTCGGGAAGCTGGAATGCTATCACATCATCGAAACCCGCCCCGCCTACATGCCGGCCATCCACCTTGGCTTCCAGCACCCGCCGGGCAGGGCCGAGTTCCGCCGCGCCGTGGTGGAACAAGACATCCCGGCCATGGCCTCATGGTTCGAGAGCATCCCCGTGCAGCCCGGCGAGACGTGGCTCGTGCCCGGGGGCGTCCCGCACGCGCTCGGCGGGGGCCTGCTGCTCGTGGAGGTCATGGAGCCCTCAGACCTTGCCATCCGGTTCGAGTTCGAGCGGGGTGGCGTGGTGGTGCCGCCGGAGGCGCGATTCCTTGGCCGCGATGTGGACTTCGCGATGGACGTCATCGACTTCACCCGCCTTCCCGTGGACGAGGCGTTCGCCAAGTGCCGCCTTATGCCAAGGGAACTAAGGTCGACCGGCGACTTCTCTGAGCAGGTCCTCGTGGAAGGCCACCAGGTCGACTGCTTCGAGGTCCACCGGTTCGTCGTCGAGCGGGCAGCTTCGATCCCGAAGGACACCCGAATGCTGGTCTGCATCGTCGTGCAGGGGGCGGGCGAGATGGCCGTGAACGGGGAGGCAGTCGGCGTCGAGAAGGGCAGCAAGGTGCTCGTCCCTGCCGCGGCCAGGGCCGTCAAGGTCGTTCCCCGGGGGGAGGATCCAGTCGTGCTTGTCGGGTGTATGACTGGGCGCACACTCTCGTGATCCACGCTCGTGGGAACAGGAGGCGTCTTCTCGTCCCTCACGTGCCTTTCGGGCTTGAGCTCAGCCGGGGATGACCCCCGGATGATCCTTCTCGAGGTACTTGCGGTAGTTCCGGAGGAGGGCGATCGCCTGCTCCTGGGTGCACCTTTGCCCGGTTCGGATGAAGTGGGATGCGGCCACGTTGCCGATGACGACCATCTCTTGCGGAGTGCAACCTGCGAGCAGTCCCAGGGCCACGCCACCGCTGAACGCATCCCCTGCTGCCACCGTGAAACTCGCGTGCTTCGTGTAGGCGTTCGGGACGATGCAGAGCAGCGCGTGGCTTGCTGGATCCATCGAGGTGCCCGAGATCACGAACGCGTGCCTCGGCGTGTGGACGATGATGTGGCGGGCACGGACGCGAATGCGGAGCTCCTTGATGACGTGGACGAACAACGCCTTGTTTTCGACGGAGGTCTCGATACCCGGAAAGATGTCGGCGACTTTCCGATCGGACACCGCGTCGTGCAGCTGGACTGCCTCCTTGTCGTTCAAAGAAAGCGTGGTGTCCACGTTTTCGGGAAATTGATTAATGATGGCCGTCATCTCACGTATGTCCTTGTCCGAGCGCTTTCGCAAGCTCGCGAGATCCAGGAAAAGGTTCAAGGGCGTTCGCATCAAGGGGAAGACCCTCGTCGCGAAGTACCTGAAGACATCCGTCATGCCCGGGGCCACGCTCCAGTAGCCGAGGCCGAACAGCGCCGTGCCGTCCATGAGGCGGATCAGCTCGGGCTCCGGGATCTTGGCAAGGATCGTGCCGACGCCGAGCGACAGGATCGACGCGAAGGAGGTCAGCATGAGCTTCCCGTCGTCGAACTCGTAGGCGTGCGTGTATCCGGGCTCGCCGATCGAAACTAAATTGCAGCCGTGCTTCGTTTGGAACGCATCCTTGAAGGGCGGGGCGATCTCCCCGGTTCCAAACCCCCCGATCAGCGTCACGTCCTCCATGGGCGCGGCGAGGGCGAGGAGCGAGGCGGAGGTGTTGGCCACGAAGCCCCCCGTCGAGCGCTTCTTCTCGATGATCTCGAAGTTGGTTGCGGAGCCAGCCGCCGCCTTGACGATGTCCGCCCATTCCGCGATCGAATGCACGAGCTCGTACTCGTGGACGGAACTCCGCTTGAGCACCACCGAATAGATCCCGTCCAAGACGCCGTCGAGGCCGAACACCACCCTCTTGTCCGAGACCGATGCGATCCAATTTGGCAGGCTCGCCCGCACCTTGTCGAGCAAACGGTCGAGGTCGGCATCCTCGATCGACAGGTCGAGGACGTCCGTCGCAACGGGTTCTTGTGCCGTCGTGATTCACCATCTATGGCCCGAACTGGTGCTTCGGCGCCTCGTTGCGAACCTCCCTCGCGATGGCAAGCCAATCGTCGAAGGAACAGTGCCCTTTCACGACCTTCGTGAGTCCATAACCTGCGGTTATGGGGCTCGCCCACCCAGGGAGGGCATCGAGGGCACTCTTGATGGCCCACTTGAGGGAGGCGTTCTTCACGTGCTTCAAGTGCGGCAGCGCATCCTCGATGCGGGATCGGGCCGCTTCCTTGGAGGTGCACCAGGAAAGGCGGTCGCCGCGCGGCATCCCGGCGGAATAGAGCTCGCTCAGCGGCACGTGGTAGGGCAAGACGTGGTGGAGGCCACGCGCGGTGAGCTGCTTCGGATGGAGGTGCGCGTGGACGCAGATGAACGGGATGTCTTGCAGCGCGATCTCGATTCGGGAGCTGATGCCTTGTTGGTCGGCGCTCACGTGGTACACGCCCGTCTTCATCACTCGACCTCTCGCGATCCCCGCTTAAGAAGGTTGTTCGGGGACGCGCGCCTTTTTAACAGCCCCTCCTTGACCCGACTTGTGCTCGGGTGTTACCATGGACAGACATCCAACAACAAGAAAGAGGGACTTCCTGGTCGTTCCCGACTTGACCACCAAGGAGCTGCGAGCCGTCCTGGACCTGGCGAAGGCCATCAAGAAGGCCCCCCGCGCGTACTCGAAGGCGCTGGAGGGCAAGGAGCTCGCCATGCTCTTCCAGAAGACGTCGACGCGGACGCGCGTGTCGTTCGAGGTCGCCATGCACCAGCTCGGGGGCCAAGCGCTGTTCCTGGACTGGCGGACGACTAACTTCACGCTCGGCGGGCTCGAAGACGAGGTCCGGTCGCTCGCCCGCTACGTGGACGTGATCATGGCGCGGGTGTTCAAGCACGCGGACGTGGAGGCCATGGCCCGCGCGTCGCGCGTGCCGGTCATCAACGGGCTGTCGGACGCCGCGCACCCGTGCCAGGCGCTCGCCGACCTGCTCACGATCGAGGAGAAGTGCCCCGCCACGCGAGAAGCCAAGGTCGCCTTCGTCGGGGACGGGACCGACAACGTGTGCTCGTCGCTGATCGACATCTGCGCGCTGCTCGGCGTCGCGATCTCGGTCGTGTGCCCGTCGCGGTATTCGCCGCCGGCGGGCAAGATGGCCGCCCTCGAGAAGGCCAAGCTCGCAAATCACGTGACGGTCACGAGCGACATCGGCGCGGGCGTCAAGGGGGCGGACGTGCTCTACACGGACACGTTCGTGTCCATGGGGCAGGAAGGCGAGTCCGATAAGCGGCTCGAGGCGCTCAAGCCCTACCAACTTAACGAAGCGGTCGTGGGCATGACCGGCAAGGAGCCATTCATCATGCACTGCTTGCCCGCCCACAGGGACGTGGAGATTTCCTCCGAGCTCGTCGACTCGGCCCGGAGCATCATCTTCGACCAGGCCGAGAACCGCATGCACGCGCAGAAGGCCCTGCTCCTCTTCTTGCTCGGCGAGGCATGATCTTGCCGAGTCTAGTGCCACCTCGAATACTATGGTTCGAAAAAACATTAACCATGTTAAAACATACTCGCAAGTAACATTGCGAACAATCTTCATAACGTCACTGCTGGCCGCTACCGACTATGAAGGAAGTATGCCCGAAAATACACCCGGCACTCCGCCACGTGGCAAAGAAGAGCCCGAAGATCACTTTCCATCGCAAGAACCTGTGGTTGATCTCTTTCTTGCTGCGCCTGATGCCCGCGACCAGGTGTCCCGAGGACGTACTCGTGAAGAATTCTTTCATCCTTGGGTTGGACGGGCGTAGGAAAGTCCGCTTGCGAATGTACAAACCGAGAACGGTCGACGCGCCGATCCCCGCATTAATCTGGCTCCATGGTGGCGGTTACGTGACGGGAAAACCAGAGATGGATGACTGGCTGTGTGCGGAATATGCGCGCAAGCTAGGGATTTTGGTCGTTTCGGTGGATTACCGCCTTGCACCAAGGTATCCCTTCCCTTCAGGGCTGGATGACAGCTATTCGGCGCTGAAATGGGTGGCGTCTCATTCTCACCAACTCGGCATCGATGCAGACCACGTTGCAATCGGTGGCGCGAGTGCGGGGGGCGGGTTGGCCGCAGCCCTGGTTCATCTTGCACACGACGAGCAAGAGATCACACCCGTTTTCCAATTGCTGGTGTACCCGATGTTGGACGACAAGACTTCGCTCCGCACAGATATTGATGACAGCAACAACGTCACGTGGAATCACAAGAGCAATCGGTTCGGGTGGGAATGCTACCTGGAACGGCGGCGCGGGGACGATGATATCAATGCCTACTCGGTGCCCGCCCGTCGCGAAGACCTTTCAGGCCTGCCGCCAGCCTGGATCGGGGTGGGATCGTTGGACATATTCCACGATGAAGATGTCGCATATGCCCGAAGAATGAAGGAATGTGGCGTCGAATGCGAGCTTGAAATCGTTCCAGGGGCATTCCATGGATTCGACCTCTTCGATCATGAGGTGCCAGTCGTCCAGGAATTCCGAAGGTCACAACTTGCCGCTCTTAGGAGGCACTTGTGGGGGGCACGGGCCTCGCCTTGAGTCGCCTTGGTAGAACCGTCATATCATCCAGATGATAGATGGGAAAATGAAGCCATGTCGACGGCAATATCACCAGGTGTAAATAACCCCCACCAGGTGCAACCCCATGGCAGATCGCAGGGAACTTATGAAGATCCTCTCGGAGAGGCAAGTCGTCGAATGCAAGGATTCGGCGTGGTATTGCAGGACCACCCAGAAGTGCCGGTTCGACAAGCTGGACGTGGTCATCGAGACGGTCGAAAGGCTGTCTTGATCCACTGCTCGTCGTCGCGTTGAACGAACTTTAAACTTCTTTTTAACCAAGTTGAATGCCTTTCATTCACCAGCGTTATTAACCGAGCAATCCTACCTTAAGCGTTAAAAGGGAAGATTATACTGGTGTTCGTATGGCCGGGGCAGAATCCACTCCGTTTAAGGAGGTCGAGGTCTCCAAGATGCTCCTCGGGGAAAACGGGATCGCCATGTTGCGTGCGATCCGGTTCGGCCCGGTCGACGTCGAGACCATCGTGGCCCTCTCCGGCCTCCCGCGGTCGTGCATCGAGGGACGAATTCCCGTGCTGGCCGAGCTGGACATGATCAAGGACACCCCGGAGGGTTTCTTGTTGAAGCAGGCCGGCATTGATTTCCTGGAGGTCGTCGGCAACTCGTTGTGAGCCCGGCCCCCAGACGTCCGGCCCCGTTGCTTTTCGCGTAAGGGGAAAGAAGGGACGGCTCCGGCCGTGTCAGGCGAGCTGGATCTCGGCGCTGCCGCGGATGTCGCGCGAGGAGCTGCCCACGTGTAGCACGAACTTCCCGGGCTCCGCGACCCATCTCCCCTCCCGCTCGTCGTAGAACGACAAGTCTTCCGTGCCGACGTCCATCGTGACCGTCCGCTGCTCGCCCGGCTCCAGGAACACCTTGCAGAAGCCCTTGAGCTCCTTGGGCGGGCGCTCCACGCTCGCCTCGACGTCCTGAACGTAGAGCTGGACGACTTCGGCCCCGGCACGCGTCCCCACGTTCTTCACGTCCACCGAGACGGTAAGCGACTCGCCTGCGGCGATCCTGGGCTTGCTCGCCTTCACGTCGCCGTACTCGAACGTCGTGTACGAGAGACCGTGCCCGAAGGGGAAGAGCGGCTCGATGCCGTGCTTGTCGAAGTGCCGGTACCCGACGAATATCCCCTCGTCGTAGTGCACCTTGCCGTTCTCGCCTGGCCACATCCGCTTCGACCCGGACGCGTGCGCGGGCGAGTCCGAGAGCTGCTTCGGGAACGTGACCGGCAGCTTGCCCGACGGGTTCACGTCGCCGAACAAGATGTCGGCGATCGCGCGCCCCGCCTCCATCCCGCCGTACCACGCCTCGAGCACGGCGGGCACCTTGTCGACCCACCCTTCCATCGAGACGGGGCTGCCGCTCACGAGCACGACGACCGTGTTCGGGTTCTTCGCCGCCGTGTCATTGATGAGGTCGACTTGCTTGCCGGGGAGTTCCAATCGCTTGCGGTCGAAACCCTCCGAGTCGCCGCCTGGCGCGTGGTTCAACCCCGCGAATACGATCGCGACGTCCGCAACGTCGGCCGATTCCACGATCTCGATCCTCCCAGCGCATCTCTCGCCGATGCCTTCCGCCGGCGTCACCTCGTGGGGCGGCATGACCTGGGAGCTCCCGCCAAATCCCATGAGGTTCAAGACGTCGAGGGCATGGCGCAGCGCGGTCCTCTTGCGCGCGTTCGGCCCTAGCACGGCTATCCGCTTGACCTTGCCCGCGTCGAGCGGGAGTATGCTCTTGTCGTTCTTCAAGAGCACCATCCCGTCGCTGGCAAGTTTCCGCGCGAGGGCCTGGTGCTCGGGAGTGTTCCTCTCGCCCTTCGGCAGGGTCGCTGGGTCGTCGAATAGCCCGACGAGGAACATCACGCGGAGCAAGCGCCGCACGTTCTCGTTCAGCACCTCCTCGGTAAACTTCCCAGCCGCGAAGGCCTTCCGCAGCTTGCGGAACGACATCTTGATGAAGGGTTTCTGGACGGTCACGTGCATGTCGAGCGAGAGCCCCGCGTTCACGCAGGCTTCCGTGCTGCTCGCGGGCACGGTCGCGCCCCAGTCCGACATCTCGAAGCCCTTGAAGCCCCACTCGTCCCGGAGCCGCTTCGTTATGAGGTCCCGGTTCTCCGCACCATAGACACCGTTCACCTTGTTGTAACAGCACATGAACGTCCACACGTCCCCGTCCCGCACGGACGCCTCGAACGCCGGCAAGTATATCTCCCGAAGGGCACGCTCACCCACCTCGGCGCTTACACTCATCCGCCAGGTCTCCTGGTTGTTACATGCATAGTGCTTGGCGCAAGCGGCGATGCGTTGGCTCTGGAGCCCGCGGATGGTCGCCGGCGCCAGCTTCTTGGCTAAGTATGGGTCCTCGGAGAGGTACTCGAAGTTCCTGCCACACAACGGCGACCTCATGATGTTCATGCCGGGGCCGAGCTGGACGTGCCGGCCGCACGCTCTGCACTCCCGCGCGACCGCGGCCCCGAATTCCTCGAGGATCGCCGGGTTCCACGTGGCGCCCATGAGGATCCCGCACGAGAAGAACGTGTTCCGCTTCCAGCTCGTGCCGTGCGGCCCGACGCCGTGCGGCCCGTCGGTGAGGCCCAGGCTCGGGATGCCGAGCCGCTCGATGGGGCGGGTGAGGGCGAAGTTCTTCCCCTCGCACAACTTCAGTTTCTCGTCGGTCGTGAGCCGGCTCAGCAAGTCCTCGACGCGAGCACCAACCTGGAGCCCCTGATTCCTGAACGAGTCTTGTCTTTCGGTCATGTTCCATCCTCTTGCATCGCAACAGTCGCGAGTCGATATCAAATGCGTGGTGGTGCTATAAATAACATTACACGGTCAGAAAGCTCATCGGAGCATATTCCAAGTCAATACATCAGCTATATAACGTGGTGTAGCAACGCGAGCTTGTATATAACAATGTTCCTTGGAAACTTGGGGCAGTCCGTGAACGCTCAATCGAGGTAGATAATCCCATGAGAAAACGCATCGGAGCCCACGCGGGCCTCCTCCTGGCGATATCATTCGTTGCGGTGATGGCCGTCGCATGTGTACTAGCCGGCATACCTGGAAGGGACGAGGGCGGCAGCACGGTTGGTGGGCGCTTCGGCCCACTAGAGGGCTCGAACCTGTACCAGACGGACGTGGGGCTGAACGCGAGCATCGGTTACCTGAACTTCACTGCGACGCTGGAGAAGGAATCCTTGTATGATGTCCAGCTGGCCGTGCCATCTGGCTTCGACTTCGACCTGTTTCTCTACCATCCGCCGAGCAACCAGGTCGGGAGCTCGGCGGCGCGGGACACCGGTGGCCTCAACGAGACGATAACGTACATGAACACCGGTCTCAAGGACAACTACACGGTGCAAGTCCGGTATTTCAACGGGACGGGCACCGGGCTCTTCAACCTGTCTGTGGTCCTCGTCCCCGACACGACCGGGCCCGTCTTGAGCGCGTCCGGTGTCTCGCCGAACGACACGATCATCTTCAACACGTACACGTTCGTGACGACCTATTCCGACGCGGACGGCTACCCCGCCGAGTACGTGAACCTGCTCCTCGATGGCATCGCCTACCCCATGACGCGCAACGCGTCGACGGGCACGAACTACGTCGCGGGCGTCCAGTACTTCCGGCAGTTCCTGAAGCTGGAGGCGGGCGTGCACCCGTTTTCCTTCAACGCGTCGGACTGGAGCCAGGGCGCGTCGACGTCATCGTTCAACGTCAAGGTCAACAAACCATACTCGTTCGCGGTGAACGGCACGAGCTCCTACCTGTCGCAGTTCGGCGCCGGTTACAACACGACCTGGTTGTGGTCATCGACGTCGAACCGCGACCCGTGGCAGATAGTGACCAACCAATACCTCTCCCCGAACTCCTCGATACGTATCCAAGGGGACACGTATCCTCAGAAGACGATAGGCACGCTGACATCGCCGCTGTTCGACCTCACGACGGCGGGGACGAGTATGCTTCAGCTGGTCTTCGGATACCGCTATTTATGGACGCCCGTGTCGCTCGATCCCGCGGAACTCGACGACATCGCGACGGTCGAGGTCCAGGTCAACATGTCTGGCATATGGGATGATGTCGATACGTGCTACCCCGTCTTCCCCGAGGCGTGGCAGCGCGCGCAGGTCAACATCACGAGCTACAAGCGGTCATACGTCCAGTTCCGCTTCCGGTTCACGGGCGTCATCACCCAGCACCTCTATATTGACGACTTCGCGGTGAAAGTGTTCTCAACCGGCACGGCGTCGTTCTACGGCCCGATGATCCTGAGTCCTACGAATGTAGGAGACGCCTATACGGTTTTTACCGCGAAGATCCGCTATCGCGAGACGGCAGGTAACCTGCCAGAAGATGTCATCCTTTACGTGTGCGAGGGGTTGACGTATCCCCTTTACGTGAGGAGTTACGACTTCCTTCCGACGAACCCGAATGATTGGAACGTTACCGACGCTGACGGGAAGGAGTACTACTGCCAGTTCCAGTTGTACGACGTGACGCACCCGCGACTATATGCCTGGGCCACGGGCATCTCGCGCTTAACGCCATTGGTGTATAGCTTGAACACGCCCACGATCGAGAGCCTCGAGACTGCCGCCTTTCCGTACATCCTCGACTTCGAGGCGGGATCACCCATGTACTACGTCATCGACGACCCATCATACGGTAGCCCCATAGTCGCGACGGGTGGGGGGAACGCGTATTTCACGACTGGCCAGACGACTGGTAACTTTAGCGACACCTCCGATGCCCAGCTCATCGGCCTGGCCACCCCGTACCTGGCGTTGTCCGAATCTCCCGTCAACTTGTTCCTGGAGTTCAATTCCACGATTGTGGGGTTGGGGATCTTCCGTGTGAACATCACCTCCAACTATGGGGCGACGTGGACGACGATCTCGGAACTGGACGCCGGATCGGGCGATTTCCAGTCGATCGACATCTCCGCGTACAAGGGGGAGACCGTGTCCGTTCGATTCGTGGTCGAGACCGCGATAATGGTGAGTTTTCCCATAGGGCGGTGGGATCTGGACAACATCCGGATCCACGAGGTCGACCTCACCCCGCCGACTATGTCGAACCCGTCCATCTCGGAGAACCAGTGGCTGTTCGGCGTGGTCAACGTCGACATGACCGTCGACGACGTGGGGTTCGGCGTCGACCACGTGACCGTGCACGTGGACGGGGCGCACCTCGCGACGATCTCCTCGTTCCCCGGGAAGAAGGCGCAGTTCTCCCTCGACACGACCCGCTTCGCCAACGGCGACCACGAGGTCACGATCGTCGTCGTCGACAGGAGCGGCAACCAGAACTCCTACGCGATCGTCGTGCACGTCGACAACACGCCCTACTGGCTCTACGCGACGATCGCCGCCGCTGCGGTCGTCTTCGGCATCTACGGCTATCGCAAGTTCAAGGCGGCGAGGCCGGCCATCCAGCGGAAGCTCCGCGGCGAGGCGATCCCCCCGGCGGGCGTGGCCAAGAAGATCCTCGAGGTCACGAGCGTCTTCCGGCGCACCAGTGCCCGAGACCTCTCGAGGAAGCTGGAGATAAAGGGGCTGACCCCGGAGGCGACGCTGGCATACTTGCGGTACATGCTCAACGAGGGCATGATAAAGGGCGACCTCGACGGCGACGTCTTCACGCGCGTGATCGCGGGAAAGATGAAGGCCATCGTCGCCGAGAAGGAAGGGGCGATCGTAGGTTACTTGCGCGGCCGGAAGCAGGCCTCCGTTCCGGAGATGATCAAAGACTTGCAACTCGAAGCGGTGAGGAAGGAGGCCATCGAGGACTTCATCATGGGTCTGGTCGTCTCTAGAAAGATAAACTGCTATTTCGAGGGCGACACGATCTTCATCGAGGACGAGGCCGCTGCGAAGGTGACGGAGGCCCTCCCTGAACCCGAGCCGACGCCCGCGCCCAAACCCGCACCCCGCGCCGCCAGGATGAAGGCACCCGCGGAGGAAACGGGGGAAGGGACTGAAGCGACCGCTGCCGCCGTGGTGCCCGCCAAGAAGGGGCCTCCGGCGGCGTTGCAAGCGAGGGGGGCGGCGCCCGCCAAGGCCCCGTGGACGGTGGCGGACAAGAAGGGCGACATCGTCCGGCTGCTCTCGTCCAAGGAGCACGTGACGTTCGAGGACATCAGGAAGGAATTTGGCCTCCGAGAGACCACGGAGGAGATCGAGGACTACCTGTTCGGCCTCATCAAGAGCCGGGAGATCAAGGGCATTATAGAGGACGACGGCTTTTCCCGGCGCGATTGAGGCTTGGATCCACTTTTTCTTGTTCCCTTTTTCGTGGTTTCACGATATCTTGAACAGGTTCATGGCGACCCGCTTGAACTTCTCGAAGCCCTGGAACTCCTCGTTGGGGTCGGGCATCTTCCCGGCCCTCGCCGACGGCGGCTCTGGATCCTGCTCGACTGTGATGCGGACGCGGACGCCCTCGTATTTCTTCGCGAGGGCCTTGAGCTCCCTGTTGAGGAATTTGATCTTTTTCTCCTCCAGGTTGCCGACCACGAAGAGATTATCCTTCACCTTGTTCCAGTAGGCGGCGAAGTCCTTGTCGTTGGGATCCCACTGCTTGGCGTCCTGGGCGATGAGGTAGCCACGGTAGACGGTTTTCGCTTTCTTGGCCACGGCGTTCCACCAGCATCAAGAATAGAGGAAAAATGCTCGGTCCCTTCCGGGCGAGGCTCACCGGCGCAGTAGGCGCGGGTTCCACATGAACTTCTCCTCGGTGGGCACCGGGTCGAGCTTGACCTTGCCCTTCTCCACGAGTGCGCGTATCTTGGATATGCCGTTCATCACTTCCTTCTTGAACTTCAGCATCATCGTGAACAAGACGACCGTCTTGAAGAACGGCTTCAGCTTGTAGAGGTGCTTGTCAAGGAACGTGATGACGAACTTCCCGCCCACGTTCAGGAGCTTTTCGTCGACCTTCGCCACGACCTTCGACTTGTCACCGACCTTGATGTCCCAGTCGGAGCCGATCGTCGCCCGCTTCTCGTCGAACTGGACGGGAAGCCAGTGATCCTCCTTCTCGTCCTTGATGGCACACGCGAACATCTCGCCGAGCTTCGGCAGCTTGGTGTGCTCCTTCTTGAGGTCGACGAGGAAGTCGTAGTTGGGGATCACGCACTTGAAGGCCGGGAGCTCGTC
>JAFGBX010000002.1 GCA_016932935.1 Promethearchaeota archaeon
CACATCGGGCGCGAGAGCCGGCACCCCCGGCGCGAAGATCACGGCCACGATCGAGGAGATCATAAACTACGAGGTGTCCCACGCCGGCGAGATCAAGTCGACCAAGGGCGTGGGCTCGATCTCGATAGTGAACAAGGCGGACAAGCAGCCGGTCTGGGACATCGACGTCGGCGTCGACGGCGGGGATGACACGGATCTCGAAGAGCGCAAGTTCCACGTGAACGAGTTGCGGGCCGGCGAGGAGTGGAAGAAGGAGTACGGCATGGCCTTCAAGGACGGTACGAAGCCACCCGTGGTGCTCGTCGAGGAGATCAACACGGCACCCGGAGGCACCCAGCCTTCCCTCGTGTTCGTGCTCGATTCCGAGGAGAAGGGGCAAGACACGTCCTTCAAGTTCAGCGTGCAGAACACGGGCCAGAAGTTGGCCTCCGGGCTCAAGGTCTCCAAGCAGGTGACTGAGGTCTTCCGGGAGGTCTCGATCGGCACGGCGTCGCGTGGCAGCGCGAGGCGGGACGCGGGCGAGGTCGCGTGGGACGTGGGTGATCTCGGCCCCGGGGAGTCGGCAACGCTGGAGCTGACAGCCCGCGCCTTCGCCAAGGACGTCACGGCGTATTCGAGCGGCGAGATCGACGTCGCCTATGAGATCGGTTCTGACACTCGAGTGGGTATGAAGGCCGACAAGGTCTTACTTGGCGGGTCGACGGCCTTCTCCCTGGATCTCGACGAGCGCGACGAGGAACCCGACGTGTGGGACGGGCAGGTGCGGATCCAGAACCGCTCCGAGTTCCCCATGCACCTCGGCGAGATAGCGCTCAAGTTCGAGACTGGCGGGGGGAAGCCGGTTCCCGTGACGCTGGACGCCAGCACGGACGTCGATCCCGGCGGCGAATGGATCTCGGAGAAGTTCACGATCGAGTCGGCGGACGAGCCCGGGTTCAAGGACAACGTCGTCGCGATCTTCAAGGACGTGGTAATCGGCTTCACGGTCACCCCCGACATCGTGCAGAAGACGAGCTACAGCACGTGGATCGAGCCCATCGACCTGCACGTGCTCGCTCTGGAGGGCACCAAGACCTTCGACACCTACACGGTCAACAGCTACCGCGACAACTTGCTCCACGCGGTCATCGACGTGAAGACGCGCGGCGCCGCCCCCGTGGGGTCGCTACACGTGGAGGACACGGTTCCGCACGACTTCGAAAACCCCGATCCCAAGGAGGTGGAGGTGTTCATCGGCGGCAAGAAGGTGGATCCCAAGTTATACGAGGTTTCCTTCTCCGGCAAAGACATGTCGACCGAGCGCAAGATGGTCGTGGACGTCAAGGGCATAGACGAGAAATTCGGCCAGATCGAGGACGGGTCGTCGATCCAGGTCAAGTACCCGGTCATGGTGCACCAGCCGAAGCGGGATACCACGTACCGGACCGAGTCCCTCTTCCAGGCGTTCCTCACGATACCGGGCCCGCCCATCTCGTGCACCATGGAGGCCACCCAGGCCGTCAACGTCGTCCACCAGCGCCGCAAGACGACCGTGGGCAAGTCCATCGCGCCCGGTATGGCGAAGGGCGAGTACGACATCGTCCTGATCTACAAGAACAAGGCGGACTTCGACAAGGCCGGCGTCAAGGTCTCGGACTTCGTGCCGAAGGACTTCGCCGTGCTGTCACAGCGGCCTGACTGCGAGGCGACCAAGCGCTCCGACGGGACCATGCTCATCTGGACGTTCGACGTGGAGGCCGGCAAGGAGGTCGAGCTGTCCTACAAGGTCCAGGGAAAGAGCGACGAGGCCTCCCTCAAGGACATCGAGGCCAAGGCGTTCAAGTAGGCGGGGCATCCCCCTTTTTTATTTCTTCTACCACGATCGCGCCGCCCGTTGGCACTGCGTCGACTCCCTTCTCGCGCGAGCTCGTGAAGTTGGCGATGACGATCGAGAAGATGACCAGCCCCGCTCCCAGGTAGTTCACCCAGCCGGTGCCGAACCCGGCCGCGATGCTCAGCCCGAGCCCGACCACTGGGATCAAGGTCGTGAACATGCTCATGTGCTCCGGGCTCATGGCCGGATCCCGGTACCCCTCGTTCAAGCAGCAATAGGCGATCCCCGAAATGCCGATGCCGATGAACGTGATGAAGAACCACCCTGCGCCCGACAGCTCGAGAATGTTTCCCGCCCCGCCGATGAAAAACATGAGCGGGAGCGAGACTATTGTAGGGAAAAAGTTCACCGAGAAGTTAAGGACGGCTGGATCGGCCCTGAATGCGAGCTTCTTGTTCCATATGTAGAAGAAGCTGCCGATTATAACAGCGAGGATCATGATTACATCGCCTAGCAAGTTCGGGTTCTGGGAGAAGTCGAGCGGCCAGAGCACGAGCAGTGCCCCTGCGAAGTTAATCCCGACGGCGATAATCATACGGCGCATCATTTTAGCACGGAACGCGAACTTGTTGATGATGAGGACGAAGGCGAGATTCATGTTGTTGATGATCACTTGATCGGTCGGGGTCGTTATCGGGGTCGAGAAAAAAACGAGGACGAGCGGGAGCAAGTGGAAGGCGAGGGAGAAGAGCAAGACGTCTCTCCAGCAGTCCTTGAGCAGCGACACAAAAGAACCGAACAGTTTTCGGGAGAGGAGCACGACGGTGAGGAACGCCGTCCCGAAGGCACTCCGCAAGAACATGTATGAGAACGGGGTGAGCGGGGGGAGAACGTACTTGGAAAACAAGAACACGGGGCTGAACAGTCCGATGGCAACGAAAACGAACAGATACGTCGTCGGTTTGAATCGCGGCATCAGCCTCCAGGAATGTCCGGCGCTCTCTTTAAGCCTCTGGGACGAGGCAAGGTTTATATCGCGTTGGCGCGTGCTAGTACTGAGGAGAACATCTCGCAAGGATCGAGCGGCCATGGAACGAAGTCCCGTGCTTGGCATCGTCTATTCCAAGTTCGACGAAAAGCTCGGGCCGAAGCCCTCTCACTGGTGCCCCGAATCCGTCCCCGAGGAGACCCGGAACCGCGTGGCCTCCGAATCCATGGGCCTGTCCTTCGGCAGGGATCAAGTTCCCGAGGCGCTGGCCATCATCCCCCTCCCAGGGCTCTCGCTCAAGGCCTATGTCAAGTACGGCAGCTACCCCGACGCCGCCCGCCGGGGCCGCGTGTGCGACATCACCCTGTGCCTCCTGTTCGGGGAGGAGAACGACATCATCTTCTACAAGTACATCCACGACTTCCAGCACCTCTTCGATAAGTACGCGAAGCTCATTCTCCAAGCGGAGGCCGACAAGGCGGGTTCGCACGCGGTATCTCGACTGGTCGATTCGATGTACTCCGAATCGGCCGGGCTCGTGGATTCGTTCCGTGCCCAGGAGATGGCGCCCCGCGAGGCCACCGCCTTTCCCGACGCGGACGACGACCAATCGCAATCCCCGCGGAAGGAGACCCTCAAGTTCAAGTGCATCATCTGCGGCGATCCCGCCGTCGGCAAGACGTCGCTCGTGCTGCGGTTCACCGACAAGGCCTTCAAGCGAACCTACATGCCCACTCTCGGCACCAACATCACCGACAAGATCGTGGAATTCCCCGACCACAACCTTTCCTTCCAGCTCTGGGACGTCGCCGGACAGGCGAAATTCGCCCGGTTTCGCAAGAGCTTCTACGGCGGCGCGGCCGGCTACGTGCTCGTCTTCGACCTCACCCAGCCCGAGACCTTGAAGAGCGTCTACGCGTGGTCGAACGACATCAGGTCGCTGATCGGGGAGATGCCCGGCCTGATCCTCGGCAACAAGCACGACCTGGTCGACCAGCGGCAGGTGCCCGACGAAGCCATCGCGGAGCTGTCGCAAGCCATCGGGATGCCGGTCGTGCTCACGTCTGCCCTGACCGGCGAGAACGTCGACGAGGCATTCAAGGAACTCGGCTTCAAGATCGTGGAACGCGCGCGCAAGAAGTGAATGCAATATCGAACAGATCGCGGCACTCTTGGATCACGCGTTGGGAATTATGCTTCGTTGATTCATCATCTGATGTGATAACGAAACACGTGAAGGGGAGGGAAACAGAGTTAAAATGAGATGCCTAGGACGCCAAAGGGCAGGAGAACCAGCGCCGTAATCACCGTCACGTTGATGATGGCCGCGATAATGGTTACCACGCGTGCAACTTGGCTATATTTGTTCTTCCCTTCGGCCTTCTCCGCGGTCCGGTATAGCGAGCATCCCATCATCGTTCCTATCGGGATGAACAGCCCCCCGATCGCCATCTTCATCGCCAGCTTGGATTCCCGGTATTCGATGCCGCCATTGTCCCCTTTTTCGAACAAGGTGACCCAATCAACGTTATAGAACAGTGCTTGCTGGTCCCGGGCACCCCACCTGTACCATGGCATCCGCTTCTCAGATTTCCTCGGCGTGCCAAGTGCGTACGCCCCGATCGTGCCGATCATCCATTCGAGGCTGCCGATGTAGTCCACCCTCTCCCACAGAAGCGCGATGCCGTACATGAACAGCAAGCACACGGCTATTAGCCCCAGGCTGACCCAGCCATCGAGGTTGTGGACGTCGATGGTCATGTCGACCTGGAAGATCAACGACATGAGCAAGAGCGGTGCCATGGCGAAGATCCGGTGGAAGGTATAGAACGTGAACGGGATCATGCCGAATTTGCGGATGAACTTTGATTTCTCGGCGATCACGTTCGAGTTTCCCCGGTGTTCGATGAGTCTGAAGCAAATGCAGGTCATGGAGATCTGGCCTCCCGTGATGAGGCAGATCCACGGCAACCAACCGTAATTCTGTCCACCGTAAATCGCCGAGAACATGGAGAACTTGTCCAGAGGTATGAGGACGTTCGTGAGGTCACCTTCGATGTCCCAAGCACCCGTTAGCCCTACGACCACGAATATGGCAACGCCTGCGACCATGACCAGCACCCCGACAAGATTGCCTTGCCGCGGCCAGTCGTGCGAGACGTCCTTCCTGGTGATGGCGATGCCGATGATGCTTCCAACGAACGACACTGCCAGGAACGGGAATACCGGTTCGGGCTGGCCACCGAGGGGCAGCAAGAGGAACTTCCCGATGTATTCGAGGAAGTCAGCGTTGACGCTCGGGCTTTGAACGATGCGACCGGAGATCTCGCCGAAGGGATACGGTTCCGCCAGCGTGCTCCAGCCGTTACTCAAGGCCACGTCCTTGCAAAAGTTCCAGACCGGTTGCGTGAGCACTATGATGGCAATCGCCAGGATCGCGTAAACGATCATGTTCCGCTTGGCTTTCAAGTGCCCCCTGTTCATCGACAATATTCCTTGCACAATCCCGTTGAGGATCATGCAGTAGGCGATGGTATGGATGGTCTCCATGGTGTATCCCTTCCAAACCACGCGGGTGATGTCGAACGGCGGCGTCCGGATTGTTTGGAACAGCCCGTAGTACTGCAGCGTACCTTCCGCCAGGAACCCGAAGAGCAGGAGGATGAGGCCGCCAACGACTTGCTTGGTTACGATTGACTTGACGGTCGCTCCCTTCTCCAGGTTGCCGTGCATTGAGACCATGTTGCCCGTTGCGGACACGAGCAGGAATAGGCCCGCCCACGACCCGAAGAACAAGGCAGTTATCAGCAGAACGATGTCGAACATGCTGTGACTGGCCATCTCGGCCGGGATCCAGCTTTTGTCGTAGAGATCATCCACCAAGTGCAAAAAGACCATTCCGAGGATAGACGCACCTCGTAAAATATCGAGCGTGGCATACCGTTTCATGTGATCAGCCTCGTTTGTATGACAAATCTATTTAAACTCAGACGGGATGTATGACAACTGAATATATAAGAATTAAGGCCGTATGACAGACCGGAGTCGAAACCCCTTTTGGAACAAAAGAAAAGGAAGGAAGTGATGCTGTCGATACGCATCGGCACGGAATTGCTACGCGAAATGGAAGAAATAGCAAAAAGGGAGAGGATGAACAAGAGCGATTACATACGGAAGGCGATCTCAGATGCAATGAGCTTCTCCGTCATGCTCCGCAAGAACCAGACATTTCTCGTGGATCCAGGGATGATGAGGTACGCCCTCGAGTTCATGGAAGACTTCGACATCGAGGAATTCGCGCTCTTGTCCTTGAAGAACGGCCGCGCCATACTCAAGGACTTCTTGAACAAGAACATCACGAGCTCTATCGTCCAGAAGTACTTGGACAGCAAGGTGACCATCATCACGGGGCTCATGACGTACATCACGCAGAGCATCCTCGGCCCGACCGGCCAGAACTGGTTTAAACGCATTCACTTCTCGTGGAAAGGGACATCGGTTTCGGTACGAGGCACGCACGACCTCGGCCTGCGTTTCTCGAAGTTCATGCGCTACTATTTCCTTCATTTCTTCGAGATCTTCGACTACCAAGAGATGGAGGGCAATGCCATACTCCAGGACGACCGCATCAAGCTGGAATTTCAGGGCGAAGAGCGTGCGTTCGAAATTTCGACCCTCATGTAGGCGCGTCGTTCAATGGTTATGGCCCCGCCCTCTCGGCGGAATACAAGGTGTCGACAGCCTTTGGCTTCCATTTCAGAAACCGGGGATCCTTGGGAGGGTAAGCCTTGTAGACACGCATCAAGATGTCGCGGATCTCAACGTCGCCGGGTGACGGGTCGCCGGCTTTTTGCTTCGCGAGCAACTCGCCGTAGAGCTTGCATGCTGCCCATTGCTGTTCCGTCGTGCCGTGGTACAAGAACACGGCGATGCCCAGGCCGTAGTCGTACGTGTTGCACTGCATCAAGAGCTCCTCCGCGTTGCATTCGGCCGAGTTCGTGATGACGAGCACCGGCTTGTCCTTGCCGTACTCGTGGAAGCGCATGCCCATCGTGAGCTGGCTGAACCAGTGCGCGATGTCCGCCAGGAAGCGCCACTTGCGGCCGTCGTCGGCGGTGCCCATCAGGTATGGGTAGACCATGGGTACGGGGACGTCGAGCGCGGCCCCCAGCTTCGTGTAGTTCTGCGCGATGCGGTCTCGGGTGAAGAGCTTCGGCCCCGGGAGGTTGAACCAGCCCGTGACCACGTTTGGGTCGACCCCCTTGATCGCAGCGTTGAACTTGCGGCCATATTCGGCGATGTTGTCCTCCTTGAAGTCGTACCACTCCTTCCCGCGCCCCACCCTCTTGCCAGGGTACTTCGCGGCGAACGCTTCCCTGCAGCGGTGGCACCCGCAGAGGTCCGTGTACCTCCCGTCGTACCGGATGTAATCGGCGAATATGCCATCCACGTGGTAGTTCCTGACTAGTTCCTTCACCAGCGCTATCATGTAGTCGATGTGCTCGCTCCTCGGGCAATGGAACGACGTGGTGGGGATGTAGCCGACGCCCCTGGCGCCTCTGGACTTTCCCGCGGCCTCCTCCTTCTCGTCTGTGAGGAACGGGATGAGGTCTCGCATGGCGGCGAGGTCTTTCCCCGGGGGGATGTCGACTCGCATCTCCCCCTCCTTGTGCGTGCTGGGCCTCCCGCTCTTGATGTGGACGGAGACGCTCTCGGGGTGGACGGCACCCCTGTAAGCGTCGTTCATGTTCGTGACGGACAGGATGTAGGACATCTCGTAGCGCTGGCAAGCCTCCTCGAACCGCCTGGCCGAATCCACCCCGGTGGGGTTCCAGCCGACCTTCGTGTCCGAGAGGGTCGCGCCGTCCGTGTCCTTCACGACGAGGCCGAACGCGTTGAAGCCATTATCGCGGCACTTCTTGATGATGGCGTCCGCATCTAGGGTCTTCGCAAAGTCGTAGTCCAGTTTCCTGAAACCACTGTCGCCGCGGACGGGCATCAAGGCTTGTGCGAAAAGCTTTCCCTTGCCGAAGCGCGCCTTGAAGACATCGATCGCGGCCGGGCTTAAGGTCGGCTTCTTCACCATGGCGTGTCTAGATGAAGCCCCCGGGGCGGTGCATAAAAACACATATGCTCGATTCAAACCCACGGGGGCAGCATCGTCGGATGCTCAAGGAAAATCAAAATGAAGGGGGGGCAGGAAGGAAAAAAAACGGCATGAGGAGCATCGGAGCCCGCGTGCTCGCCCAATGGGCTAGCCTTGGAATAGCCCCAACAGTATCGGGATGGTCGTGGACAGGGCGACCACCACGAGTTTCATGATCTCCGGGAAGTCGTAGCTCCACGTGCCGTATGACTTGACGTCCGTGATCGTCTTCTTGATGAACTCCATGTCCTTCAGGAGCGCCGGCCGGTTTTCCCATCCCATGTTGAGGTCCTTCAAGATGGTCGGCTCGATCATCGCCTCGAAGTAGATGTACTCGAGCCGGGAGAGGATGAACGAGAACGAGTCGATGAGCTCGAGCTTGAACATCTTCAAGTACTTGTGCAGGTTGAACTGGGGGAGGAGGAACATGCAGAAGCTCAGGATCGCGAAGCAGAACAGCCCGATCGAGAAGGCAAAGATGTTCGCCTCGAGCCCCGGAACCAGGTTGAAGGCCGACACGAGCCACAAGACGGTCGCCGCGGCCACGCACAGGACGATCAAGAGCGTGGCGATGTTGAACAAGTACTCGCCGATCCGCCGGTTCCCGCGTTGGAACTCGTAGTACGTCTTCCCCTGCTTGTCGAGCAGCTCCACCATCTTTGTAACGCGTTCCCGGTTCAGCTGAGCCTCAGTCAGCATCTCTTGAATCGACCGGATCATCGTGGCATAGCTGGAGATGCTGAGGACGGAGCGCTTCTTCGTGTTCAATATCTTCTCGGCGAGGGCATCCTTGTAGTGGATGTTGCCGGGTTTCTTTTCCATCTTATAAGGCACCGCCAGGCCCCCGATCTTGAAGAGGCCGTAGATGACCGCTCCGAAGAAGCCCACGATGATGAAGAGGACGAGTCCTATTCCGACATTCATTATAGTTGGGAGAATGATGCACCACTCCGGAAGCACGGGTGCGACGTTCCCGGCATGCCAGCTCTCCGGATAGATGACCAACGTGTTTAACAGCCAGATGACGATGTAGCCGAGGTATCCGAGGAACGTGATGAGGCCCGGGATGAACACCCTCAGGTCCATCGTGTCGGCGCTCAGCTTCCTGCTCCACTTGAGGTATTCCAACTCGTCCTTGAAAAGGAGTTGGATGTACTCGTGGTTCGAGCCGTAGGGCTTGATTATCTCGTCGACCTCGATCTCCGCGTACGCGATCAGCCTCACGAAATACATCGCGAGGGCGATCATCGCACCAAATACTACGGCCTCCCGCTGTAGCGCTTGGAGATACACGTCGGGCCTGCCGAAGAAAACGTAGCATAGCGGGAACAAGACCAGCTGGGGCAAGAAGAACGCCAACAAGATGAGCAAGCTTGGCTTCACCCGCCAGCCGACCCCCGTGAGGCGAAGGCTCCCCCAGTCGCACCGGTACTTCATGTCGAACCGCCAGGCGACGTCTGAGTCCCTCACCTTGTGCGGGAAGAGAAACGCCAACCCGAACTTGTCCTCCCCGTACGGCCGCGTTTTATCGATCATAGCCGCGTATTCCTTGAAAGTCTGGCCTTCCTTGAGCGAATAGCGGTCGTCCCAGAACTTGCTATCGTAAACCAGTTTGTCTCCTTCGTAGCTTTGCTTGCGGCCGTCCTTTTTCACCGTCCGCCGTGCTGGCGTCGCCTCCGTCGCCGCGGCTTGAGTCCCCGTGAGCCCGACGGCACCATCGGCACCCTCCTGGATGGGCTCGTCTTCTGTGATCCCTGCGAACAGCATCTTTCGCTGGGCCACGGTCGGGTTCCTCAGCGGCGATCCGCAATGCTTGCACGTCTGGCCCGTTTCTTTGGGCACGGAGAACCACTTGTTGCATTTCGTGCAGTATTGCAGGATCTTGTATGGCTTTCCGCATTCCTTGCATTCCATACCGCCGTCCATGTCGTCTAGGTAGTCGGCCTTCTTGCAGTCCTTGCAGTATCCTACGACTCTGTCGGTGTCTTCTGATGCCATGGCATCTCCCTTTTCCTATCCCTAAGGTGCTATTCCTCCTCGACCCATTTATACATTTTAGCACTTCGCGGTGGGATGACAAAGGATCACGGTGGATCCTCAGAAGTGCTAGCGACCGGATCGCCAGGTTGGCTCGAGGTGGATGACGCGTGTTGCTCCCGCCGCCTTGTTGGTTTCCGCACCGCCACTCGGGTGTTTCGCCGGGTCGTTTGAAACCTCTATCTAATTCTACCTATGCTCCTCCATCGACACTTTTAAATGGACGATGAACGCAAGCTCATTGTCCAGCATTCTTGTGAATACCGATTGGATAAGCTGGTTGTGAACTCCGATGGCATCGAAAACATGGAAGTTGAGCTTTGGCGACGTCGAGTTGAAGGACACGGCGCTCAACATATCCGGAAACACGAGTATGAAGAGCGTTGAAAAGAGTTACAAGGATCTCGTCGCCACGCTCGATAAGAAGAGTGGTAACGCGTTCAAGGAGGCGCTTGAAAAAAGCAAGGGTCGCGACGTGAGTATCGACCCGAACGTCCACACGGTTCTGAATGTTTTCTTCAGTAAGGTGGCGGACGTCGAAGGCGTTAAGGCCGTCGCGGCGGGCGTCGTCCCGGATGTATCCGCTAAGCGCGATCAATACGAGGCGGCCGCAGCGAGGGGTTCCGGGCGCCGCGGGGACGAAGGCCAGAGCAAGTACAAGGTCTCGATCGTCGAGGCGCTCGACTTCAAGACCGAGTACGACGGCAAGATCACGGGGTCGTCGGTGAGCGGCACGGTCTCGGTCGTGAAC
>JAFGBX010000018.1 GCA_016932935.1 Promethearchaeota archaeon
AATGTCGGGGTCGTGTAATATCTATGACTATAATAATCAAAGCAGCGCCTGTAAAACTAAAGGGAGGATCGAGTTACATTCTTAATGTTTCCATAATTTCCTGAAGGAACAGCTTTTACCACGTATCCTGATATATCGGGAAGACGTGAAATTGCCATTTCACGATCGTCGGTGAGGCTCGCGCGAGCCTGGTGCTGGGATCCCCCCAGAAGGGTCTCCTGGCCGGCACCAGGCTTTAACTTCCCCATCGCTTAGTGGGAATAATGAGCTTCACCGCGACGAACCTGCTCTATTTTGTCATCGTTCTCCCACCCACTTGCGCATTCTTCTATTGCATCAGTCGCTTTGTGAAAAGAGACAGCCATCTCCAGAGGGCGTTGCTGATTTCAATTGCCCTCTTCTTCGTGCGCATCATGCTCGTCCCGTTCGCCGGTTCGATCGGGGTGATGCCACACGTGCAGCCCGAGTTGCTCTTCTATTGCCTTCTCGCTGCATTCGGCGTGGGCTTCAGCGTTTGGAGCGTCAAGTCACTCGAGAAACAGACGTTCGCCTTCTTTGGCTGGCATTCGGGCGACTTCAAGAAGGACGTGCTGATCGGGGTTATCGGTTTGCTCCCGCTACTCGCTTTCCTGCCGGTGGTCTACTTCTCCACCCACTTGACGATCTCGAGCGAATTCACCGCGGAACGGCTCGTCATCGCCTGTACCTTTGGCCTGGCCCTTGGCGGCTTCTTTGAAGAGGTGATGTTCCGGGGCATCATCCAGTTCCACGTGGGGCGGATCGCGACAAAAAGGCGGGAAATTGCTTACACCGCGGTCATCTTCGTGCTGACCCACGTCGGATACCTGCCGTTCGACGCGTTCGGGATCTATTACTGGTTCTTGCTCATCATGGCCATCGAGTTGAGCTACGTCCGATCCCGGTACAGCGTGGTCCCTTGCTCCATCATCCACGGGGGGATCGTCTTCTTGTTAATCATGCTGGTATGATGTTGTCATGCGTGGCACTCGGAAGAGGCGAGCCATCACGTTGGTCGCCTTCGCGGTGGTCGCGTGCGCTGCGACCGCGAACTATTCCATCGCTAGATATGCCAATATAGCCCCCCAAGTCCCAATGGGCGAGGCGCGGCTGGGGGCATGGTGGTACGGGTTCGAGGGCCAGTCGGTCGACGACGTCCTGGCCAAATCCCAAGCATACGGTTTCGACTTCTTGTACGTGTCGCTCGATACTTACAAGGTCAACATGACAAGCCCGGCATACGATCCCGTTTACAGCGACAAGGTGGCCAACTTGATCCAGTGCTGCCACGACGAGGGCATCGAGATCCACTGGATGACCCTCGAGTGGTCTGGCTTCGTGCATGCCGCCGCCCACGCGGACGCTCTCGGGTTCATACGCCGCGCGTGCGATTTCGCACGGAACCGGTCACTCCCGCTCGCTGGCATCCACATCGACGCAGAGCCCCACGCGGATCCCGCGTGGGCATCGGGCAGCTGGGAGGTGCGCGACGCCATCTTCCAGGATTACTTGCTGCTCCTCGCCAAGATCCGCGTTATCATCGACGAGTACAACACGTGCGGGTTGGATCTGGAGTACTCCGCTGCGATCGGCCACTGGTACCACGATGCCACGCTTCGCGGCGAGCTGTCGAACGGCACGGCTGCACGGCTGAACGAGTACCTCGACGTGCTCGTGCCGATGATCTACGACGGCTGCGGCCAGGACGCCTGGGGCCTGGTTCAGGACTCGGAGCCCGAGATGGCCGAAGCGCCGGTGGCCGTGGGCATCGGGATGCACGAGTACCCTTCCGCGAAGGCCTTGCTCTGGACGGCGGACGCGGTGGCGGGTTATTACGGGCGCGAACCGAACTTCCGCGGGATGTGCATCTTCCACGCGGGACAGCTGCCGTGAGGCCCTCCCGTTTTCCAGCACTACAACTCGTTCCCTCGACCGGCTCGTTCCAGCTGTCGCAAGGCCTGCCGCGCCCGCAGCGACGAGTAGATCCCGATGGACTTGCTGAACAGCCACGAATAGCCACGCGAGAATTGCTCGAGGTACATCACCATGGCCAGATACAGGTCGTAGAAAGCGCGGCGGATCTGGACGTCACGTGCCTCGAACGCCTCGCGGCCGTAGCAGTCGACCAGGGCGGCGTGCCGCTTCGGCGTCCAGAACGAGACCTCGATGTACGGCTCGGCCCACAAGGCCCTCTCGAAGTCCGTGACACCTTGGATATGGTAGCCGTCCTCTCGTTGCTCCAGGAAGATGTTCCCCTCCCAGAGATCCCAGTGGACGAGCGACGGCCCGTCCACATCGACGAACGACCGCTCGTGCTCGGGCAGCCGCCGGGCCGCGGCCGTGGCAAAGGCGGGCACCTTGATACCGAATCTCGCGTAGTCCTCGAGCAAGATGGAGACGAGCTCGGAGAACGCCCCGTACCAGGTCTCACTCTTCACGCGCCCGTCGTCGTTCGGCACCAGGAAGCCGAAATGATCCCCCTTGATCGCGTTGATCGCCATCTGGATGGCCGCGAATTCCCGTTCCAGCGTGGCGTGGCTCGCCCGGCCCACCCTCCCTCGAACACGGTTCCACGGCGGGCCGGTGAAGAAGTCCACGAAGAAGCACTTGCTGGGCACGACGTCCCCATCGAAGTCCACGGCGTGCAGCTTCGGGGCGGGGATGGCCGGGTGCCCCGCGAGCATTCGGAGCATGGCGACCTCCGTCTCCATTGCCTTCTGCTCGTAGGTGAACGTCTTGGAACCGGGCGCAGGCGCGACCTTCAAGACCAGGTCGAGCCCCTTCGAGGGGATACCGACGCGGAACGCGGCGTTGAACCACCCGCCTGTGAGCTCGCAGTGGTTACCGACCACGGCCCCGTCCCCGAAGTGCTTGTCCACGAGCGCTTGGATCTGGGCCGGAGTGACGGATGGCTTGGTCTTGCTCTTCATGTCGTCCCTCGAGGTAGAAGTATGCCCCCGATTTGAGCGCATTCAGCTCAGCAAGGATTTCGCCTTCTCGCTCACTTGGAGGCCAGCTTCGCCCGTCACCTCGGCCCCGGCCTTTCCGAGGAGGTCGAGGAAGCGCTGGGCGTTGCTCGGATCCATTAGGTGGCGGGTGCCGCTCTAGCTGTGGGCCTGGCTGTATTTAAGGTGCCGTCTCAGCTCAAGACGATCGAGAAAACGGGGCGGGCGCGCTACGCCAACGCGTTGACGTTGAGCATTCCCGACCGAAGGATAGCAGATATACGGTTGTGAACAGTTGCGTGATCCCTCGCCCCTCCTTGATCGATGATCTCGTCGACCTGCCGCGCGAAAGCCGATACCCCGTCCCGGAAGGCCCTTGACGAGCGTCTCGCAACGAGGCCGACAATGAAGTGCTCGGAGCTCTCATTGACGTGGAAGAGGACATCATCCATGTCGAAATCAAGGCCCTTGGCAGCGACCTTCGCTCCACCGTCGAGCCGATCGATCCGTTCCATCAATGAAATGAGGTTCTTCCGATCGTTTTCTGCGCTCGCAGAGGGCGGGCCCTTCTTGGCTGCCCATGACTGCTCGAATAAGACGCCGCCCGTTGTTCTATCGAGCAAGACGATGTACCGTGCCCTGTATGGCAAGAAGGAGACGATGCCTGGGTGCTTGATGATCACGCCACCGATGATCCCGCTGCCGGCCGTGATGAGTAGGCCCGAAACCTCATAGGGGATGATGGGGTAAATCAAGTTCGACGTCATGAGCATGGTAGTCGCTACGATCAAGAGGGCTGAAGGGGCCCGCGCGAACCAGGGCGAGCCGCCGAGTGTGATGGCCGCCCAGTAGACCGTCATTACCGAGATTATCACGGGATAGACGTACGAGGCAAGGAAGAAGATGGCGCCCGAGATCTCGCCCGATGGATGCCACGCGAGTACGCCGAGGCCGGCCGCGATAGAAATGATGAGCACCTCGGCGAACGAGTTCACGTGCGTGCAAGTGGAATGCACGAAAAATCGTAACCAGCACAAAAAGAAGAAGCCGGTGACGAGCGAGTATGTTATTCGCTCGAGCAGCTGGCTTCCCGTTGCGATTACGAGTAGCTCGCACGTCCCGAAAGCCACAGTCCCAAGTGAAAACATAAGGAACCAGATCAACGTGCGGGTTCGATGCGCTCTTAGAGCGAAGGCTATCCCTGCTGCAACAACCGAATACGAGGCGATGAACAAGGCGTATGGGATAATGACCTCCGGAAAGGCAGCCTTAACGAGCGTGGTCAAAACCAACCCGATTTCCCCTCCTAGATATTATATGGATACGAATGCACTTCGATCGAGGTGTGCAAGCTACGAAGTGCACTCTCCTCCTTAATGAAGTAGCTGCCAAGACGCGTGTCTCCTTTAAAGACCCGGTATATGGTCGCTGCAGGCCGCAGCAGCTCGCCCGTTCGGCCCATCGATCGACCTTACGTCCCTTAAGGCTCGCAGAAGGAAGGTATAAAGGCCTAGTAGGCGAATGGATCTCGGTATGGCTGTGAAGTCCACCCGTATCAGCAACCGTTGCGTCGTTTTCTCGTTCGACGACCTCGCGGACGCTGCGCCGACGAACGTCCTCGTGATCCTCGGCAGCCGGCACGTTTTCGTGTGCGACACGTTCCTCGGCCCGGACTCGATGGCGCTCGTCGCCGAGGAAGTGCGCAAGCACCACTCGAACAACCCGTGGATCGCGTTCAACTCGCATGCCGATTGGGATCACCACTGGGGCAATTGCTACTTCAAGGACGCGACCATCGTGAGCCAGGAGGCGACGCGGGACATGATCAAGGCATCGGGCAAGGCGGAGCTCGCCACGTTCAAGGCGCACGCCCGCGGCGAGGTCGTGGTAACCCCCCCGAACGAGGTATTTCTGGGCCGGCTGCGGTTCCCAAACGAGGGGATCGAGTTCGTGCACACGCCGGGCCACACGGCGGATTCCTCATCTTGCATCGATCTCATAGACAAGGTTCTCTATGCGGGGGACAACGTGGAGGTACCCATCCCGTTCCTCACGACGCCGGATCTCGATTCCTACATCGAGACCCTGGAGGACTACCTTGGCCTCGATGTAGCGCACGTGGTGCCCGGACATGGGACGATCGTTGCCACCAAGGAACTGGTAGCCCAGAACCTTGCTTACATCAAGTCGCTCAAGAAGGGCGGGGTCGTGGCGGTCGACTCTCCTCGATGGAAGGCAACACACGACCAGAACGAGCGGGTTCTCACTTCACGTCGCCATTGACGCCGGATCCACGCGGTATCACTCGGATCATTCCCTCGTTCTTAAGAACCCGCATCGTGACCTTGCATCGGGACGTCTCATGACGCTTCTTCAAGGACTGGTAATGATCCCCCAGAGGATCCAAGACGCCATCGAGGAGTTCGCGGTGACGAAGCGCCTCGAGGAAGGCCGGTCAGAGAACACCATCCGCGCCTACAAGCACGATCTCCACATGTTCTTCCGATTCGTGGAAAGGCTGTCGAACGAAAATCGCACCAGCGTTGCCACGATCGCAGACATCAATGTCGCGCACGTGAAGCGGTTCTTGTTATCGCTCGACGAGCGGCACTACACGAAGCAAGGGATCGCGCGGAAGATTGCCACGTTGAAATCGTTCTTCGGCTATTGCCGCTTCATGGGTAGCATACAGATGAACCCGCTTGAGCGGGTCAAGAGCCCGCGCGTTTCGAGCGCCGAGCACCTTCCCAAGTTTCTCACGCAAGAGGAGATCGACCGGGTGTTGGCCTATGCCCGCGAGCGAAGGTGGATCCAAGAATACATCATGCTCAGGTTCATGTACGCGACCATGTGCCGGGTCTCTGAGGTATGCGGGGTGCGCATAAAGGATCTGGACCTGGAACGGGGCTCCGTGCGGCTGCACGGCAAGGGGAACAAGGAACGATGGGTGCCCGTGGACGAGAAGTCAGTCGCCTTGATTCAGCGGCTCGTCTTGCCTTACCGCCGGGAACCAGACGAGGCCCTCTTCACGAATAAGAAGGGGACGGCGATCAAGCCGCGCGTCGTGGAGGCCTTGTTCCAGCGGTTGAAGGTGGCGCTTGGCTTTCCGGCGGACAAGAAGATGACCCCGCACGTGTTCCGCCACACCGGAGCGACCATGCTGCGCCGGAACGGGATGGACATCAGCGAGTTGCAAGACCTACTCGGCCACGCGAGCCCGAACACCACGCGTATCTATGCGAGGAACGATATCGAGGGCCTGAGCGCGTCGTATAGGCGGATGCACCCTCTCGCCAAGGATTGAGCGGCTCCCACTCGCCCCCGAACCTTTTTCTTTCCCGTGCTCGGTGCTAGGTGCAAGCAAGCGGCTCGTGAGACCGATGGAGAGCAAGAAAACCGTTTTTCAAGATCGGACGAGCCTGGAATGCAAGGCCTCCGCCAGGCACTCCTCCCGGGCTTCTTGAGGGCCTGAGCGGGGACGCGAGCGAGGGATCGGCATCCAAATTCGCTGATCAGTAATAATAAAGCGTGACATCATAGCAACACCGTGGGTTCCGCGCGTGGAACGAGCCCGTGCCACCCAAAAGATATACCCCGTTCCGCCAGCGGAACGTGGTGGAATCCTCCCGTAACACACGACGCGAGTACCACGCGAAGCGAGGAAAATAGAGGGCCGGTGGACACGACCATCAGTCAAGATGACGACACGGCGGCCCCTTTGCACCAGCTATGCGTTTCGTGCCGACGGGTGAATAAAGATCTCGGACTTCATCGAGTTGGATATCAAGCAGCTCTCCTCGACCTTTTCTGCGATCCGCATCGCCTTTTGTGCGTCAGCGGCTTTCTTGACAACTATTTCCGGGTAGATGTCTATTCTCGTCATCGCCCGCTTGCCGTCCTTGTCATCCCCAAGGACGCCGGTTCCCTTGACCGAGAGCGCCTCCAAGGAAAGCTTGCTCCCTTCGGATATCCGCATGAAGGTCGTGAAATAGCACGCGACGCAGCTCGACACGAACAAGTGCTCCGGAGTCCAGTGGTTCGGGATGCCCTTCTCGAAATCGGCAGGCGTGACGCACACGACCTGCGGCAGTCCATCTGCGGTGGATCCCATCCTCGCCATCCGCTTGTATGGGATCTCGGGGTCGGTAAGCCATTCTAGCTCGACTTGGTACTCGCTCATAACATGGATCACTCCGGGTGCCGTGTGTAGACGAGGCCCCTCTCGGATTTGAATCCTCTTGCTACGTTATAGAACCGTCGAGACGTGGTAAGCGCCTGCCCCGGGACATTTTGGGAGGCAGGTGCGGACGGTGGCAGTCCTTGTGAGCCATGAGCAGTGACCACCTTTGTTGTATACCGCGAAAGCGCAAGTTTTTTCCGAGTTGCGCGCGATATTCACACGCTCTAAGTTAAGGAGAGATGTACCAACATGGATCCGAAGGATGACCCGGGAGACAGTGCCCAGGCAAAGAAGGGGGATTGCGAGTCGTGCAAGTTCAACCTGGGAATGGACGACGAGAAGATGCGCTGCGAGTTCGCCAAGATGCTCGGGAAGAGCGAGCCGGGATGCGAAAAATACGAGCCAAGATAGCAATCACGGCCTGGTTTCAGATGAACTTCGCAACGAGGGTCGACGGGATCCTCGCCTCGTCGGTCGATTCCAAGTAGAAGACGACGATGTTCATCCTCGCCGCAACGATCGCGTCGTAGAGCTGCTTGCTCACCTTGAACTTCACGATCTTCTCGATCTCGATCGTTTTTTCCTTGATCATCTCTTGCTGCTGGTCGTTCTTGGTGAATAACTGCACCTTGTAGTCCGGCGATGGTGGCGGGCCACAACAACCGCACACCTTTTCGTCTGGGATCTGCAGCGTGCCGTCGATGAGCAAGAAGTCGACATCGCCCTTGAAGGACTCGAGGAACTGGCGGGCTTCACGTTTCAAGACGATATTCACGGTCGCATCACGTCATACCAGACGATGTTCACGGTCGCATCACGTCATACCAGAATTCACGGTTAGAGAAATCCTTGACTCTTATCCATCCTCGTCTCCGGCTTCCATCTCCGTCCCGCTTGACCGATGCTATTTTCCCGGAGCCAACATGTCAATAAAGTGCCCGCGCTCAACAAAAGAAGGGGAGGAACTTGGCCCGGTCATAGTTCACCGAGCGCGAGCCCGTAAAACAATCCCGCGAGCACCGAGAACGCGAAGAAGACGGCCGTGTAGATGGCAACACCTTTCCACCTGAAGAACTTGCTGTTCGGCGGCCATGAAACGATGTCATATGGCTGCCCCATCATGAACGAGAGGGCCGAGGACCTGCTCATGCCCGCGTCGATCAACGACTTGGTGAGCACGATTTCAACGAGGGCCGGCGTGTACAGCGGCCCACCCAGCGCCGCCCCCACGAGAATTCCCCCGAGCCCCGTCAGCGACGCGTGGATCCACTCTTCCGGCAGGTATGCGGCGATGTAGCTCACCACGACGAGCCCTATCAGCAAGTAAGGGAGCACTTTCTTCGTCATCCCCCATGTAGCCCTGGCCCAGTTCAGGACGCGGGCGTGGATGTCCTTGTCCTCGAGGGACTTCACCGATTTCGCCGCTATCGCCCGTGCCGTGTTAGCCTCGATCTCCTTCGCCGTCCGCGTTCTCGCAAACAGCATCCCGCAGCAGATCGCCGCAGCGAACGAGAACACGTACCGCAACAATACGAGATCCCAGCCGAGGTAATCGCCCGTGATGAACAGCGTGAGGAAGTTCGCCGCGGGCGCCATGAGCAGGAACGTCATGGACACCCCCACGCCCGCACCGACTGCCAGCAAGGCGCCATATATGGGGATCACCGAGCAGCTGCACGTGATGAACACGGGAGCGAGCAGCGCCGCGTAGACGTAGCTCCTCTTCCGACTCGAACCGAGATATTTCGTGATCGTGTTGGGTGGCATAAATTCCTGGATGATACCCGAGAGCAAGAAGGCAAAAGCAAGGCTGATGCCAGCGCTCTTGAAATAATCGACGATGTACACGATCGGGATGAGGTACCATTCGTAGACAGCGTAATCGACCGGGGTCTTGCTAACGGGGGCCATGAACATCTGGACCTTTCCCCAGACCATCCAGGTCGCTACGGCACAGAAGAAGCTGATGAAGAATACGGTACGAGCAGTTTCAGTGGTATTTGACCTCATCGTTTCCATCTTTTTACATCAACTTGGCGGCTTCTACGATTTTTTTCGCGATCTTTTCGACAGGGGGCACCATCCCTTGAAAGAGAACGTAATCGCCCGCGACGATGGCAGGGCCCTTGAGTACCCCGTATTTCGCTAGGTTCTCGCTTGAGGCCATATCCTCGTGAGCCACGGCGATGTCGACATCATGGATGTTTAACTTTTTCACAGCTTCTTCGACGTTCTTGCGCGTTGCAAGGCAATTGTTGCACGGCGTGCTCGGTCCGAGTATTTTTACCGTGATCGTTTTCATTGTCTTCCGCCAATAGCATTATTTTTCACAATACAGCAATTGTATATTTATGCAAAAGCAATTCTTAAAAAAGTTTCGAAATGAAATGATAATCATCATGTTCACTTGCTCTGAACCTTAACGATAAGGCGGAAGAGACGTTGTCCAAATGATGAATATAAGTGAATGTTCAATGAACGTTCGATGCGCTTTCTGCTCATAGTTTCTCTCACCTGTTTAGTTTTGGATGATCGTCATCATCGAGCATCGTCGTCGCCGGTATGTCGGGCACGAGGATCCACGTCGTGTCGAACACCTGGTTGATCGCCTGGAGGGCAGTATTGGCCGTCTGAGATTATCTCGACTTTCATGGTTGCTTCTTTGCTTCACTTGGGTTGTAATCATGAAAACCATTTCGTTTTTTTTTGTTTTTCCAGCTGCGTGCTGGCCGTCCACCGTCGCTCGCTCCTTTTGGCGCCGATGTCATCCGGTTAGGATTTCCGTGACATTTGGGCTATAATTTCCGATAGTGCTCGATCCACGCTTTGATCCCTTTGAACCGGGATGCCAGCGCTTCGTAGTAGTCCGTCACGTTCATGCGCTCCTCCACCTTGTGTCATCAACAACCCGGATCGGGCGTGATGAGGATCGTTGATCCATCGGGAACCTTGGTGAGTGGTTCGTTCCTCAAGGGTAACCAGTTTTGAGCGCCATCACGCGCCTCTATGCCGATGTCCTCGAAGATCTCGTTCGTACGCGCGTTCCAGGCCATCTGCAAGATCGACTTGATGGTCGAGTTGCCTCGCTTCGCCTTGATCGGTTGCTTCATGTACGATTCGTCGATCCGGGCGAGGACGTCCACGAAGTCGGCGTCGTCGTCGACCGGGACTCGCGTGCCATCCGGGATAAATTTCCTTAGAATGGGATCCAGAAATGATACTTGTATGATCTTCGCGTCGGGTCACCTCTATCGTTTCATAGCGCGCCGCCGTCGCGTGGCACGCGCCGGGTGCTTTTTTGTTACAACTTCGTTCATCCAGTGCCCTCCCCGAACCAGTTTTTAGCGTTGGCGATGAGGCGAGAGACGAAGCCCGCTAGGTCATCGAAGCCGCTCCTCACGAGGGAGTAGTGGGTGAACCGCCCCTTCTTCCAACCCCTGATCAGGCCCGCTTGCTCGAGCACCTTGATGTGGTGCGAGACGGACGCTTGTGCTTTGTCGATGATGGCTTCGAGCTCGCACGCGCATCGATCCTTCTCTGCCAAGGTTTCGAGAATCAATAGACGTTCGTGGTTCCCGAGTGCACTCAACTTCTCCATACATAAACGATTTTCCTGGTTTTTTTGGAAGTACTCCTTTATCTTCAATAGATCGACATAATGTTTTGCAGGATCCGGGATGCCGTCGCATTTCCCGAGCGTTTCGATGATTCTCGCCCCCTTTACCAGCGTTCTGGTCATGGTTCCCGCACCTGTCGGAATCGTTGTACAATTAAGGGCAACAATTACTCGTGTTGGAATAGTATTAAATATATCGAAAATACTTGATTCATATCGGTATGATTCGATTTGGGGCCGTCTAACAAGATTGCTATCCGTGAGGATCGTGAACCCAACACAAGAATCGAATGAAAAAGAAGGCCTGAGCCTTTTCGAGAAGTATCTCGTGATCTGGATCGCTCTTTGCATCGTGGCTGGCCTGCTGCTGGCGCAGTTCGTACCGGGCATAGCCGATGCCATCGACGCGATGACTGTCGGTACCGTGTCCGTCCCGATCGGGATCTGTTTGTTTTTAATGATGTACCCGGCGGTGATGAACATCAAGGTCTCCGAGCTGAGGAAGATCAAGAAGAACCCACTCCCGATCATCATGACCTTGTTCTCCAACTGGATAGTCGCGCCGCTGGTTGGCGCGTTGCTCGCCGGCTGGTTGCTTGGAGGCAACGAGGAGCTCGTCGTGGCCGTGATCCTCCTGCACGCCAGCCCGTGCACGGCGATGGTTCTCGTGTGGGGATATCTCGCCGGCGGTAACCAGGAGCAGAACGTCGTGAACACGAGCATTAACACGGTCACGATCATCTTCCTCTACGCGCCGGTCGTGGGGCTGCTTATCGGGCTGCAGAACATCGCGTTCTCGGCCACGATAACCGTGGACTGGATCGGGTTGCTCGTCGCTGCCGCGATATTCATCGGCTTGCCGATCCTCGCAGGGTACCTCAGCAAGAAGGCATTGATCGCGCGCAAGGGCGAGACGTGGTTCAACGATGTGTACAAGAAGCGCATCGGCGTGCTCGCGATGGTCGCCTTGCTGGTCACCCTGGTCGTCCTATTCGCGCTAAACGGCGACCAGTTGATACCGCCACCATGGGGTTCGGGAAACCCCCTCTTGCTCGTGCAAGTCTCCATCCCCCTCTTGCTGAGCTTCGCCATCGTGGTGTCTTTTAACGTCCTCATAACAAGATTGTTGAAGTTCAAGTACCGCGAAGCCATCGTGACGGTGCTCATCGGGTCGTCGAGCCACTTCGAGATTGCCATCGCGTCGGCCATCACGCTCTACGGGGTCGGCTCGGTGGCGGCCATGGGGACGACGATGGGCCTTTTCTGGGAGGTGCCCGTGATGCTCGCCCTCGTGTACTTCGGGAGATGGCTGGGAATGAAGCGATTCTGGCCCCCGAACGAGGATGTCGTGGCCGAGAAGAAAGACAAGGAGGATCACACCCAACACCTCCACGGCGTTTGGCGCGACTGATAGCATTTTTCTTACTTCCGATAGGCATTTGAGATGATGAAACCGGGATCAGAACACGGGTGCGAGCATCATGGGTGAAAAGAAGATCCATTCCATCGTTTTTGCTTGCGTCGGCAATTCGGGACGCAGCCAGATGGCGGAAGGATTCGCGCGTAAACTCTTACCAGCCGGGACTAAGATCGTGTCCGCAGGAACCAAGCCCGCGGCATCGATCGATCCCAACGCCGTCGCGGTCATGAAGGAAGTGGGCATAGACATTTCTCGCCAGGAGCCGAAGTTGCTCACCACGAAGATTGTGAGCGAGGCCACGCGCTTCGTTTCAATGGGCTGTGGGGTGCTCGATTCGTGTCCCGTCCCCCTCGTCAAGGGGAAGATCGAGATCGAGGATTGGGAGCTGGAAGACCCGAAGGAGAAAGATATCTCTTTCGTTCGAGATATACGTGATAGGATCGAGCAGTATATGAAGGATCTGGCGAAGAAACTGGTTTGAATCAACGTGTTATCCTTAGAGCTCACCTTAAAGTTGGTCAAACCTTTTTCATATAGGTTATAATCACCCGGCCCGGTAGGTATAATTGATTTGAATGCGAAATTGAATGGTACTATGAAAGAGCAAAGGGATCGAGTGCAAGAGTTCCTCGATGAATTCGAGCCCGGGTGCTTGAAAGCACGATACGTTCAGACGAGAAGGGCGTCGTTGCAAGCGGTTCGAAACGACAAGGAGTTCAAGGGCGATCTGGCGTATCACTCCGCGTTGTCCAACGACATCCGCTTGCTCATCTATAAAATGCTTGCTAACGAGTCCTTATGCACGTGCGCCCTTGCACAGATATTTGAAATGACCGAGGGGAGCGTGAGCCATCATTTGAAAAAGCTGGAGCAAGCCGGGCTGATCATCGGTCAGAAGAGGGGACGTTACACGATATATTCGACGAAGGTCAATTTCTTGAAGAAGATGGAGCAAGGCGCCAAGGCGGAACGTACCAAGAACAAGTGACGGGCAATTGGGGCTGGTCGTAGAACATAACACCGCGTGACAATTGTTTTCTCTGGGAACGCTCCCAGAAAGAGCGATCCATGAGCCGTCGTGAGCTTAGACATGCTTAAGAAAGCCCGTACCTAAGGTAATGTGTTGATGCCTATGCCCGCGGAGGACGTCATCTTCTACTTCGATCTCGGGGTGCGTGGGATCGTTTCCAAGAAGGCGATCGTGAAGGCAGTCCAGCATTTCATCAAGGAAAAGGAAAAGGAGAATCCGGGATCGAACTGGGGCGTTGTGGCCTTCAAGCACGACGAGGATAACCCACAATTCCACGAGGGGCTCGCCAGGGACGAGGAGGCCCTCGAGCCGTTCTTGAAGGACAATTTGAAGTTCGTGACGAAGGCGCATCCCCTGGAACAAGGCTTGATGCTCGCGTCCACGTATTTGGTGGATGCCTATCGCACGACCCGCAATCACGTCCTCCGGATGATCGTCATCTCAGACGGGCCGACCGAAGGGAGTAGCGCCAACCTCGTGACTGCGCTGATGGATCTCCTCGATACGATCAAGCATTTCCCGGTCTTCATCGACATCATCCGGGTCGGCGACGAGCGCGTATATCCGGACGACGTCAAGTTGAAGACGATCGCAGAGGTGGCAAGTGGGAAGGTCTATTATGCAGCGACCGACGACGCGTTCAAGGACATCATCGAAACATTGCTCTCCGCTTCACCGGCCTCGCCGATGCCAGGGGTCAGGCCACTCGAGAAGCGTGCCTACTTCGAGGGCCTGTGCTGGAGCCTGCTCGAGACGGGCATACCCGGTGCGTCCTGCCTCGCGTGTGGCAAGGGCGAGCAGTCCGGCACGCTGCTCCAGTGCGAGAACTGCGGCGCGCCCTACCACGGCCACTGCGCGAGCGAGGTCGCCCTCCGCGAGTACGAGGCCTTCCCCGGCATCTTCCGGTGCAAGAAGTGCGACTGCCTGCTCAACACCGAGAGCAGGCGGATCGTCATCCCGTCCACCCGGCCCGCGGGCGCGCCCGCGAAACCCGCAAAGGCCGAGCCGGTTCGCCTCGTCATCAACGCACCAGGCTTTGCTTGCGAGGAAAAGGCACCCGCCGTCTCCTTCACGGTCAAGGCTATGCCCGTGAAGGAGCAATCAAAACCAAAAGCAATAACACCACCCAGCCTTTCGATGAAGCCCCCGCCTTCGGCGAAGCCCGCCCCGGTGAAGCCAGCAGATCCCTACGCAGAAGACATCAAAATCATCGGCTCGGACGAGTGTCTCACCGTCGGGGCCGGGGAGAAGCGTGGGGGTGGCGACGGGATCGTCATCGTTGAGGAAAAACCGATGACCAACCCCGCTTCCTTCTGGAAGCGGGAGAAGGACTGAATGGTACCAGAACATCTGCTCATCATGGGGTGCTCGAATGGTAAAGGCACAGCCCGAGTTCGGCGAGGCGATCTTGTCCGACGTGCTCAACACGCTAGACGACTTCATCATGGTGACGATGGAGGAGCCGTGGGCACTGCTCGAGCCCATGTTGCAGGCGAAGCCACGGGAAGTCATCTTCAACCGGGACATGCAGGTGGAAACGCTCGAAAAGATCGAGAAGCGGGAACTCAAGGCCAAGTGGATCGTCGGCTTCGGGGGCGGCACCGCGTGCGACACGGGTAAATACTTGTCGTGGAAGTGGGGCATCCCTTTGATCACCGCGCCATCCATCATCTCGGTCGACGCGTGGTTGTGCACGTCCATCGCAGTCCGGGTCGACCACAAGGTCAAATACATCGGCGACGTGCAGCCGTCGCGCGTGCTCGTTGATTATTCCATCGTGAAGCGGGCCCCGAAGGCATTGAACCGTGCCGGCGTCTCTGACACGATATCCATCACGACGGCGCTCGGTGACTGGCTCATCGCCCGTGACGCCTTCGGCGACAAGTTCGACCAGGACGTGTTCGACGAGGCAAAACATGTCGCGGAAAACCTCATGAAATCGGCCAGCGACATTAATGCAGTGAATAACCGAGGTATCGACGCGCTGGTGAAGGGTTATGTCGACGAGGTACGCATTTGCGAGGCATGGGGAAACGCCAGGCCCGAGGAAGGTGGGGAACACTTCCTCGCGTACTGCCTGGAGGACATCACCCGCGGGCATTACTTGCACGGCAACTTGATCGGGCTCAACATCCTCGTCGTCTTGAAGCTCCAGAGGGACAAGGCCGTGTTCGAGGTCGAGAAGCTCAAGGACTTTTTCGACGATATCGGCCTCGAATACGCACCGAGCAAGAACGGCATCAACCGGGGATCGTATCGGCAGGCCCTGGAGTCAGTCCATGCGTATGTGATGCAAGAGAAGCACCTCAACGGGCTCTGGTCGCTTCCCAACGTGTTCGACGACCGAGGCCCGTGCTCGCTGGATGGGATCCTGGACTGGGCGTTCTCGTTTTAAACGAATGGAAAAAAAAGAAGTTCTACTAATGGTTCATTTCTTCGAGGACTGGGCCTTACGGGCGCCCTTGATGATCGTCCAGAGGTTTCGGGTCGGGATCCCGAGCCGCTTGTGATACACCCGCTTCCATACCCAGATGCCAATCTGTGCCAAGCCCGCAATCATGAACGCGTAAAACCCAGCGCCGAGAATATCGGCCGATACGCTGGTACTAAATGTCCTGGCCATCATATCCGCGAGAGAGAAGAACATCAAAGACCAAAGAAGGTTCAAGATACCTGACAACAAGGGATTGATGCTGCTTGCGACGGCAAATGCCAGGAAGGCAGTGAGCAAGATACCATTGAAGTAATAGGCCAGATCGCCTAGTGCTCCATCGTACGTGAAATAAGCTTGCATGATGTACAGTAAAGACCAGGGGACGGTCCCATAAGTCATCCAGGGCATTGCCATCGAGCCGAATTTCACGCCTTCCGTGCATGCCACGAAGGTATTTTCCGCCACGAAGTGCTTTTTTGCAGCGGATCGGTGCTTCTCGTCCAACCCCTTTACTTCGACCTTATAACGATCCTTCAAGGACAAGAAGATCGGTATCGCCATTGCTGCCACTATCCCTGCAATCGGCAAGAAGGAGAAATAATTCGTGAGAGTCCCGGCCTCGTTGACGCTGCTGGTGAACTCCACGACACCAGCCGTTTCAAGCGTGACCTTGACGAACCAGTCCGTGGATGACGTGATCCACGGGGTATCGATCGTCCCCGTCCATTGATTACCTCCACTTGGCACCATCTCCTTGGAACGCCATGCTTCTCCAAAGATGTCGAGGTATTTATAGCATATCATCACGCTGCGAACCGGCGTCGCGCAAGTGACCGTCGCATCGATCTGGAATTGCTCCAAGGCGCCGCCCGTGTTCGCTGCGCGAGTGATCGCAATGCTTGGAGGTTCGGGGCCGCCAAAGAGCTCGTAACGCAGCAGATAACGCATAGTCTGGTCTGTGGGATATGAATGGTGGCCGTTTGCTGTAACCTGGAACCATTTCTTATTCGACGACGCTTGCAACACTTGCCAGACGTCATCGATGCCTTTGTAGGAAAAATACTCGTCCGTCGTGCCCATGAACGAGCAGATGTCGGGATATTGTGCCATTCCTATGTAGTTCAACGGATCCATATATTGGAACGTCGATTCTGGCAGGGCAAGCAGCTCCTCGTAGGATAGATCTGCCAGGTCCCGAATTGCCGTCTCCGGGAACCAGCAAGTGATGTTTATCGCACCCGCGGGCATGACGAGCGCGATCTTGTCGTGGTAGATCGCACCAACGATCTGAGTGGTGATCCCTCCGAGGGAAAAGCCCGTGATGGCCATCCTCGCGGGATCCACGAGCGACGTGAACGACAACAGCACGCGAACGGCCTGTAACCCGTTACATATCGCCAGGTAGTAGTAAGCCGTTCTATTGAAATCACCATCATATACGGTCACGTTGGCGGTAGGGCCGGGTCCCTCACTCTGGCCGTGACCCACGAGATCGATCACGAGAGCCGAACAATTCAAAGCAGCAAAGGACAAGCCGGTTTCAAAGAAGAGTTGGCGTCTCTGCCCGGTCCCGTGAATGACAACGATGCCTGGCGTGAGTGGGAGCGTTCCTGATGCGTTGGTCGGGGTGAATAGCGTGGCATAGACCTGCAACGTCGACGGGGAAGCACCGACCCAGTTCGGGGTGTCGAATGTCAGGTCGGTCCGGTTGAACGCTATCCCATCATGCGTGGTGGTGTTTTGGCTCACGATGCCGATGTTCAATGGCGTGGATTCGACCAGCGCCTTTTCCGTGTCCCAGAAGGCCGTCGCGTTGAACGGGCTCGATGGCGCAATAATCGATGCCTGCGTTGATATGTTGCCGGTTTGCGTGCATGATATTGCTGCATTGAAGATGCCCATGAAAAGAGCAGTCATGCAGAGCAACGCCAGGGCAATCAGTACGTTTTCCTCTCTCCTCGTTTCGATTTTGTGTAGTTTCACTTGCATTCCCTCTCCTTCATGCAAGAGACAACCGATTGAATTTCGATGGCAGTCATTACCGTTAGATGTCGAATGAGAATAAAAACGGCACACATGTTGAACGATCTGGGAAACGAAGGAAGTGTTAAGCCGAAAAATCACGAACTGCTATGATGCGTCCCACTTGCCTTGCTCTCGCAGATGCTCGGCGATCCCTTGCGCTTGCTTCCTTAAAACCATGTAATCGGTCTTGTTGACTCGGTTCAACGGGATCTCTCCCTCGTTCAAGATGACGACGTGGGCCGGGCGCTTGTAAGCTGCCATTTCCTTGCAGACCTTTTCTATCTCCGAAAAAGTTAGGTCAGCACTAGCTTTCTTCTCCACGAATGCCATGACGCCTTCCGTGAAGACCTCGTGCGGTACGCCGACCACGGCCACGAGCTCCACCTTGTCGGCGAGCTTCTCGGCGATGAGGTCCTCGATCTCGCCGGGGTAGACCTGGTATCCCTTTGGCTTGATGACGAACTTGCTCCGCCCGGCGAAGTGCAAGCCCTTCTCGTCGTAAAAGCCGAGGTCCCCCGTGTAGCAGAACCCGTCGGACGAGACGGTCTTCCTCGTGTTCTCCTCGTCGTTGAGGTACCCGAGGAAGACTTGTGGGCCTGAAAACGTTATCTCGCCCACTTCACCTGCAGGCCTTGGGTCTCCCGCCGTCCCGTCTGGTTTCATCTGTTCGCGGATGGATATCGGGCACAGCGGCGAGTCGTACCCTATGCTCGAGGCGATATCGTCGACCGTGCCATCGAGGGGCGTGTAAGTGACGAACCCCGCGGTCTCCGTGAGGCCGAGGCCGCTGCCGAACTTGGGCGCCATCTTGGCGAGCCTGTCGAGGAACTCCCGCGAGACTGCCTGCCCGCCGTACAAGGCGAAACGCAGGCTCGAGAGGTCGTACCGCGCGTAGCTCGGCAGGCGCCACTGCATCGCGAACAGCGACGGTATCTGGCCGAAGGCGGTTATCTTGTACCTCTCGATGGCGTCTAGGGTCTTCTCCGCGTCGAAGATGTGCAAGATCACGCAAGTCCCACCCACGAAGATGGTCGTGGCGAGTTGTTCAGTGACGCATCCCACGTGGCTCGGCGGGAGGTTCACACACATGACGTCCTTATCCGATATGTCGAAAGCAACCTTGAGACCTATGTTCTGGATGATGATGTTCTCGTGGCACAGCAGCGCGGGTTTCGGCATCCCCGTGGATCCCGTCGTGAAGACGAGCAGGCACGGGTCCCGCTTGCCGACGGCGGCCGCGGCGTCCCGAACGCTGCCGGTCATGATCGACTGCATGAAGCAGCGCTTCACGTCCGCCGCGAAGTCCCGCACGCTGGTGGCGCCGTCGATGATGAGGTGCGGCAGGAAATCGAACTGTATCCAGTGCTTGCACGTGTCGCCGTGCTTATCCATGAGCGAGGCGACCATGGGGCGGAAGTCGTTCACCTCGGTCCTCCCCTCCTTCTTGACCTCGACGCGGCCGAGGAAGAAGTAGGCTTTGGGCCGCATCTTCTCGAAGCAGTAGTCGACCTCCTTCTCCTTGAGCCGCGGATCGAGCGGCGCGATTATCGCGCCGATGCGGTAACACGCGTACATGAGGTACACGTGCTCCTTGAGCAGCACGAGCGTGGTCGCGACCACGTCACCCTTCTTGATGCCCATGTCGAGCAGCTTCGCGGCGAATGCCTTTATCGACATGTAGAAGTCCTTCCACGACACCTTCGTGTCCGTGTTGTACTCGATGAGCGCGACGCCGTTGGGTCTCTGCGACGCGTGGAGGTCGACGTAGTCGGCCAGACGGGGCAGCATCCCCGCGTAGAGTGCCTTGCACTCCTGGTTCTTCTCCGGTTCCCTCATGTCCGCTCCCCTCACAGCACCTGGTACTCCCTCGGCAGGTATTCGTGGATCTTCTCCATGGCGCCCAAGTATTGCATGCGGAACGCCTCTGCCTGGATGAGCTTGAGGCGCGGCGAGATGTCCCCGTGCTGCTCGTAGTATTCGTTTCCCGCCCTGGCCGCCTCCTCGGCCATCGACTCGCAAACGCTCTCCCAGAGGTCTTGGGGTTCGATGTCGTCGAGGTCGGGCTTGAGGCCCATCGTCCGCGCCCGGAACTTGAGCTCCGAGAACATGAGGTCGAGCTGCGACTTGTACGCGGCGCCCGCCGCCTTCTTCTTGTCGATCGGCTCGTTGGAGATCTCGACGAACACGTTGGGCTGCTTGGTTGGCGCGAGCAGCATGCGGCCCGTGAAGTGCGGTTCGAGTCCCTGCTCGAGCTGCTCCGGGTGGACGAGCGGGTAAGCCGCGAAGGAGGCCGCTTGCAGCCCGAGCCTCGCGAGCAGTCGGTGATCGGGGTTCTCCTCGAACACGTCGGCGATGTCGAACGTGACGACCGTGTCCGGCTTGTATTCCCGGATCTCCCGGATCAGGACCTCCCGCAGCTTGAGCTGCGTCTCGCTCGAGAACATGAAGTGGTTCGTGAAGCCGTCGAGGAACCGCTGATCCTTGACCCCTACGATCCCCATGGCCTTTGCATGCTCTTCCTTCAACATGGCCACGATCGCATCCCTCGAGATGGCTGGGTTGCAAGTCGATTGGTCGCCGTTCGTGACCGTGAGCACCCGCACGTCGTTTCCCCCGTCGGTCATCTTGGCGATGTAACCGCCATAGAAGAAGGCCAGATCGTCGGGATGTGCCTCGATCGCTAGGATTCGTTGCTTCCTCTCCATCTTTCTCTATCCCGTCGGTTCATCTGTGCTTATGCGCTCGTGTAATGATACGATGCTTTTGGGTGTTAGAACATCGGCGACCGGTAAGGGGGTCGCGAGATTAAAACGACCGTTAACTATTTCTCTGGTGGACATGCTCATTCATATCCGGGAACCTGGAATCCGCGGGAAAAGGAACATGCACGAAGCGCTGAAGACATGAGCCGGGAAATCATCGCATATTACGAGGGCGTTCCCCTTTTTGCGATTCAATACGAGGTATTGAAGGCACTGGAGGACATACTCGGAGAGCCCATACCCCCGGTCAAGGACGTCGATGACTCGAGTTTTGGCTTCGTCGCCGATGACGCGCGCGTTCAGAAGCTGGCCATCAACCAGAAGCAACTCGCGATGCTCCCCGAGAACTTCGGAGATCTTGCGACGCTGCACGTGTTGCACTTGAACGATAACCAGCTCATCACGATACCGGAGGCCATCGGGAACTTCGAGTTGCTCAAGGTCTTGTCCTTGAAGTTCAACCAGATCGTTTCCCTTCCCCTCCCTCTCGGCAACTTGCCCCAGCTCGAGCAGTTGTCCCTGGAGGGGAACCAGATCGACTTGCTGCCCGACTCGTTCGGAAATCTGAAGAATATTAGGTGCCTCAACGTCAGCTTCAACCGACTGACGACCTTACCCGGTGTTCTCGACCGGTTGAAGAAACTCGAGGATCTCGTGGCCAATGACAACCAGCTCGTCACGCTTCCGGACAAGCTGCCGCCTGGATTGAAGCGGCTCAAGGTCGAGAACAACAAGATGCGGCACCTGCCCAATTCCATCGGAAACTTGCACGAGCTCGAGGCGCTCGAGATCTTCGCCAACGAGCTAGGCACCCTCCCCAGCTTCATAGGCGAGCTCGTCAACCTAAAGGCGCTCCACGTGAACGACAACCGCCTCATGGACGTCCCGGAAACCATTGGCAACCTCACGAACGTGGAGTCCCTACAGCTCCAGAACAACAAGATCCAAACCCTTCCTGACACGATCAGCGCTCTCTCCAACTTAGTGGCGCTCAACGCGAGCAACAACGAGCTAACGACCCTCCCTCGCTCGATCGGAAAGAATACGAAGTTGAAGTCCATCATCGCGGACAACAACGGTATCTCCGAGATTCCAGACACGATCGCGGCACTCACGGGCCTCGAGGAGCTTAGCCTGATCAACAACCAGATAGCCGAAATCCGCGGTGACTTGCAGAACCTCACGTGCCTGAAGAAGCTGTACTTGCATAAGAATGAACTGAACTTCTTCCCCGAAAAGCTCGTGGAAGTGCGCTCTCTCGTCATACTGGATCTTGGAAGGAACCGGCTCATCGCCGTCCCGGAGGAGATCAGCAACCTCGCCGAGATGGAGAGCCTCGTGCTCGATAACAACATGATAAACCTTCTCCCGGACTCCATCGGGGAGCTGTCCAATCTAAAGCGGCTCGACATCCAGGGCAACCAACTCCGCTCGCTGCCGGAATCCATAGGATCCATGCACGCGCTGGAAACGCTCAATATGGAGAAGAACCAGCTACTCGCGCTCCCGGATTCCATGATCAAGCTGGTCTCGATCAAGCAGCTGAACGTCTTCGACAACCCGCTCCCCGCGTTATCCAAGACGATCAAGGAATGGCTGAAGAACATCAAGCGAGCCGGCACCACGGTCAACATGAAGCCACCACGGGAGGGCGCCGCTGGGACGGAGAGGCTGATGAACATCAGCAAGCTGATCCTGGGCTCCCTGGGCTCCTTGAGGGCAATTAAGGACGTACCGGACGAGATGCCAGCCGAGTTGCACGATGAGGTGTTCGTCCTCGACGAGTTGAAGTCCCTGGTCTACCAAGCAAAGGAATCGCTGAAAAAGTATTCCACAATCGAAGGGGTCGATTCCAGCAGGATCCGCACAATCCGCGACTATATCAAGAGGGCGATCGAGCTGCTCGACGAGACGGATGACATGTTCGACCTCGACAACGAAGTTTAGCCCACGCCGATGAACCCCCGAGTGACGTGTCGATGAACCACAAACGGCAGGCGCGAGCGCGCGTGTTCGCAACGTGTGTCACACGCGAAGAGGCCATCGAGGACGCGGTTCACTCCATCGTCAAGATGCTGGGCGTCGAGGATGCCTTGAAGCGTGCCCGCCACGTGGTGTTGAAGCCGAACTTCGTCGTCGCGGAGGACTGGCACAACGGTACGGTCACGTCGACCCCCGTCATCATGGCCGCCGCGGCCTATATTCGTGGCGTCGCTCCGGGGGCCCGAATCACGGTCGGCGAGGGGGGATTCACGTCGCAGACGGCGGAGGCGTTCGAGAGGAACGGCGTCTTCCGGGCGTTCAAGCCCCTCGGCATCGACGTGGTCGACTTCAACGCTGACGAGCGCATACCGGTCGAGATCCCCGGGGCGAGGGCATTGAAGGCCACGGTCTACCTGTCCCGGGTGGCGGTGGAATGCGACTGCATCGTCTCGCTGCCCGCGCTCAAGACGCACTCGCTGGCCGTCACCACGCTTTCGATGAAGAACTTCATGGGCACCATGTCGAACAAGTCCATCATGCATTCGAGGCTGCACGAGAAGATCAACGACTTATACTCCTACTTCCGCCCGAAGGCACCGTTCGCCGTCGTGGATGGTTTCGTCGGCAACGAGGGTTACGAGTGCGCAGCGAACCCGGTGAACCACGGCATCATCCTCGCGAGCACCGACTTGGTGGCCCTGGACACGGTCGGCTCGTACTTGATGGGGCAGAACCTCTCCGCGTGCAAGTACCTGGCGGTGGGGGCGGCACGGGGGTTCGGCGAGTCGGACATGGCCCGGATCGGCGTGCACGGCATCGATGTGGCCGCCCGCGTGAAACGATACAAGCGGGGGAGGGGTTGAGGTGGCACCGGGCTGGAGGAAGCCTCCACACGCAGCGACATGGGCGATTCCCATGGAGGGGGTCGCCATCGCCGACCCGTTCTGGTCGCCCCGCCAGGTGTTGATGGCGACCGTTAGCCTGCCACTCCAGCACGCGAAGCTGGAGGAGTATCGCCACGTCGGAAACTTCCGCGCCGCGGCCGGTGAGGCGGACTCCGCCTTCGTCGGCATGTTCTACTACGACAGCGACGCGTACAAGTGGATGGAAGCCGCCACCTACGCGCTGTACCGCTTCAAGGACGATTCGCTCGAAGCGAAGGTGGAGGAGCTCGTCTCGCTCGTCGTGAGGTCGCAGCAACCGGATGGCTACCTTAATACCTGCTTCACGCTGACCTTCCCGGAGGAGCGGATGAGGTACTTCTACGTCATGCACGAGCTCTACTGTGCGGGTCACCTGATCGAGGCCGCGGTGGCGCGGAACGAGCTCTTCGGCAAGGATGACTTGCTTGCGTGTGCGAGAAGGTTCGCCGACTTCCTGGTGGCCTTCGACCCTGTTGGGGACAACGATCGGTACGTGCCCGGCCACCAGGAGATCGAGCTCGCCCTCGTGCGGCTCTACCGCTGCACGGGGGAGCAGAAGTACCTGGATCTCGCCGAGCGGTTCATCGACGCGCGCGGTCGGGATCCGGGGCGTTCCCGCACCGCCCTGGCCAACGCGAAGGCGATCGCGGCGCTGTTGAACCGGCAGTCGAAGGCCCTCCACCGATGGGAGCGCCAGCACGGCGAGATCCCCCGACCTGCAACAAAGATCGCTCTCGACACCGCACGCGCGACTGTCTTGCATAAGCTGCGCTTCGCGTCCAGTTACTTGAGCGGGAAGTACTTGCAGCAGCACGCGCCCGTCAAGGAACAGCACGCGCCCGTCGGCCACGCCGTGCGGGCGACCTACATGTACTCGGCGATGGCGGACTTGCTCGCCGAGAACGGCGACTCCGGCCTGTCTGCGGCCCTGGAGGACACGTGGAAACACATGACCCGGTCACGCATGTACGTCAACGGGGGTATCGGCGGCCTGCCGCTGGTCGAGGGCTTCGGTCGAGACCACGAGCTCGACAACGAGCACGCGTACTGCGAGACATGCGCGGCCATCGGCAGCTTCTTGTGGAACTGGCGGATGTGGCTGGCGACGGGTGCCGCGGAGTACGCGGATCTGATGGAGCTGGTGCTGTACAACGCGATCCTCCCCGGCTGGTCTATCGACGGCTCGCGGTACCGGTACACGAACCCGCTCTCGTCCCGAGGCGGCTTTCCCCATCAAGAATGGTTTGACTGCGCGTGCTGCCCGCCCAACATCGGTCGCGTCGTTAGCTCCCTCGGGCAGTACGTCGCGGCGACCGACGGCACCTCGACGATCACGATCGGCCAGTACATCGGGTGCCACGTCGGCGTGCCGCTCGACGACGGGGCACCGCTGTCGTTCGACGTCACGAGCGGGTTCCCGTGGGATATGCGGGCGACGATCACCGTTAAGGAGGTGCCCGGCCGGCCGGTGGCGCTGCGCCTGCGGGTGCCGGCGTGGGCGGCCGGGGCGCGCGTCGCGGTCAACGGCGGGGCGGCAACCTCGCTCGGCGACTGGGGGTGCTTCCACACGATCGAGAGGGCCTGGGAGGCTGGCGACGCGGTGCACGTCGAGTTCGAGGCCCCGCCTTCCTTCATCTTCCCGGATCCGAGGGTCAAGGCCAACCGCGGGCGCATCGCCTTGCGGAACGGGCCTATCATCTACTGCGTCGAGCGTGCCGGCAACCCCGCCTTCATTGCCGACCGGGTCGAGGTAGACATCACGGCCCCGCCCACCTGGGCGATGGATCCCGGCTTGCTCGGCGGGG
>JAFGBX010000019.1 GCA_016932935.1 Promethearchaeota archaeon
CGAAGGTGCCGGTGGCGCCTGCCCCCCCTCCCGCCAAGCCGACGCCCCCCGTGGCGTCGACGAAGGTGCCTGCCGTGGCCCCGCTTCCGGCGCGTGCCAAGCCCGTGCAAGCGCTGCCGAAGCCAACGCCCATGCAAGCCGAGGATGGGGAAGCGGCCGGGGCATCCCCGCCCGCCAAGTACGTCCAGATCGGCGACATCACCCCGGTCAACGAAGAACAGCGCCTGGCCGACATGGACGACATCATGAACGCGGTCATGACGCTGGAAAAGGAGGCCTCGTTCTCGAGCGGGAAGGAAAAGCCGAACTTGAAGGTGTACGACAAGGAGGGACGGCCGGTCGACACCGATGGCCTGCTGGGCAAGGACAAGGCCACCGCACCCGCACCGCCCGAGGCGGCCGGCGCCGGCGCGGAGGCGCTGGTCGAGAAGATCCTGGCAGTGTACGAGAAGCAAGAGATCGTGAACGGGGGGGTGATGCAGCTGGCGAAACTCAAGGCGTTGCTCGACGAGGAGGCCGGGTACCTTGTCGACGGCGCCGCCTTCGCGTCCACCATCGACCTCGTGCAGTCCATGGGCATGATATTCAAGGTCATGGACATCCCGGGCGGAGAGAAGCTGGTTCTCTTCAAGGAGATCGAGCTGGCCACGGACGAGATCCGCATCATCCACCTCGCCCTCAGCGCGCCCATCGCCGAGTTCACCAAGGACAACCTGGTGAAGAGGCTGGGAGCCCCGGAGGAGAAGGTGCTCGGGACGTTGAAGAAACTGCAAGAGAAGGGGATCATCCGCTTCGCCGGGAATTCGATCGAGATCCCGGGCGTGATCCAGAAGAAATAGAACCGCTATCTCACAATTTTTTCAAGTATTCGGCGACGTGATCGAGTTCCTCCTTGCCAGATGCCTTGTCGCCGAAGATATAGACGCGCACGCTGTTCCCCGTGCCGCTGGGCCGCGCGAACAAGGTCGACCGTTCCCCGGACAGCGAGATGATGTCCAGCATCCCCTGGTTGTCCCGGTAATCGACGACCTCGTATGTCCTCCCGCCGATGCCGATCCTCTTGCCGACCTGGAGTTCCATCGCCTTCATGATGGCCTTCTTGCGCTTGTCGTCGGCCTCGATCTCCACGCGCTGGCCGACGATGGCCGCATCGACCGCGTCGAGCAGGTTGTGGCCCGAGTTGACGAGCTCCGCGAGCAAGACGATCGCGGGGGCGGGGAACTTGTCGCCGAGGAGCGGGACGACCGGGGCGAGCCTCCCGAGGGTTCCTGCCTCGAACTCCGGCCTCACCACGTTCACCGTGTGGCCTCCGCTCTCCTCCCAGAGGGCCATGAGCAGGGCCCCGTCCCCCCTTGGGATCTTGCCGGCGAGGAAGCCGAGCAGCGCGGCAGGGGACTCGATCTTGACCCTCCCCTGTCCTTGCTTCCCGTAGATGAGCGCCGACTCGAATTGCGACTTGTCCACGTCGATGCCGCAAGCGAGGTATTGGATGATGCCGAGGTGCTTGTACCCCACGCCCGACTCTATCGTGCAAGCGGCGTGCCCGTCGCAGCGGGGGTCGCTCGGGACGGTTCGGACGTTGATGATCGTCTTCCCGAACCTAGTGGCGAGGATGTTGTGCATCGCCGTGTACAGCTCGTTCGGGTTGAGCTGCACGTAGTCGTTTCCGATCTTGATGATGAAAACGACGCGATCCCTGTCCGCGTCGAGCAAGATGGCGAGGCGCGCCCCCGTCCTCTCCAGGTGGGCCTTGACCTCGTCGAGCGGCAGGTTCACGGTGGGGTCGGGCGGCTCCATCGTCCTCTCGACCTTGATGACGTCCACGCCGTAGTGGGCCAGCAAGTCGTGGATCCCCTTGGCCTCGCCCATGTACGGCCAGAGCACGATGGGCTTCCCCTTGATGCCCGCCACGGGGATGATCTCCTTGATGACGTCCTTCACGTACGCGTTGACGCGGGTTTCGAAGTCATCCCCTTCCAATAACACGTCGGCAGCCCGCGCCAGCGGGATCTCGTCGAGCTCGATGGCCTTCCTGGATATCTCCTTCATCAAGTCGCCGGCGATTGGGATGGGCTGCTTGAAGTAGAACTTGATGCCGTTCCATGTGGCGGGATTGTGGCTGGCGGTGACCGTGACGACCGCGTCGATCCCCGGGATGATTGCAATGGTGGCGCTGGAGTAGGGCGTCGACATGCCCGAGTGCACGAACTGGTCGAGCGGGATTCGCCGCTTCGATTCCAGCTGGACGAGCAGCTCGTGGCCATCGAACGCGAGGATCCGGAGCGCGTGGATCACCAGCACGTCCGAGGTGGGTCGTTCGTCGCTCGTGACGATCACGGCCGCGCGGCGGCCCAGCCGTTCCTTCAGAACGAGGCTGATGGCCTTGAACAGCCGCAAGAAGAGGGCGTGCCTGGACGCTGGGCACGCGAACCCCGCGCCACCCGTCCCTTCGAGTAGCTCGAGGCGTATGCCCGACGTGGGCGGGACGAGCGGGTCGACCGCGTCCACCTGGTCGGCCGTCATGTCCGGGAGGAGCACCTTCTCGCCGCCGCCGAAGGGCTCGATCTTCAAGGGCTCGAACTGGATGGAATCCTTGCCTATCGGTGTCCCTTTCTCGTGCGCCATGTGCGTCATGCCTCGGGTTGTACTTGTTCCTTGTAGGGGATATTGGATCCTACCGATTTAACATTGCGTCGGGGGAGCGCCTAGCGGTTCAAGGTCGCCCGAGCCTGGGCGAGCTCGCGGGCTCCGCGCGCCGATTGGGCCGGGTTCAAGGCAGCGATCCCGTCGGACCTCGCCAAGCATCCTGCAGCCTCGCCCATGCAGATGGACAGGCTGGTCATCCCCCGTTCCACGCACCGGAAGGCGCGGCATTTCGAATGCGAGGGGTGGCCCTCCCACCGCCATGAGGCGAACCTCGATGGCTGGGATTCCGGCCAAGGGAGGCACTGCGCGAGCATCGGTTTCCGTCCCTCCGCGCGATGCTTTAGAAGGCCGGGACATGTCAATTGACATGATCCGATGTCAAGATCGCTTGGCCTCATCCGGGTATCAGCTGGCTCGGCTTCCGTGCTCGGCTTGCATCATCTAAAGATGCTGCACGCGCCGACGACCATCCACTTGCTACAATATGCTCCAGGCGGTTGCAATGCCAACTGTGGGTTCTGCCCCCAGGCCAAGGAAAGTGTGGTGGACAAGAAACAGCTATCCCGCGTATCCTGGCCCGAGTTCCCGTGGCACGACGTCCGGGGTCGGGTCATCGCCCGGCACGGCGACGGGGCGTTCTCGCGCGTGTGCCTGCAGACCGTCGTGTACCCGGGGTTCGTCGACGACATGCTGCAAGCGGTTCGCGAGCTGCTGAGCACGCGCATGGTTCCCCTCTCCGTCGCGCTGGTGCCCGTCGGTCGGGCCGTGTTGGAGGAGTTGAAGGCCGCCGGCGTGGATCGCGTGGGCATCGCCCTCGACGCGGCGACGCCGGCCCTGTTCTCCCGCGTCAAGGGCGAAGAGGGCGGGGGGCCGTACACGTGGCGAGGCCACTGGCGCGCCCTTGAAGACGCGCTCGCCGTCTTCGGGAAGGGCCGCGTGTCTACCCACATCATCGTGGGACTAGGAGAGACGAGCAAGGAGGTCATCGAGCTCATGCAGCGGGTGCACGACGCGGGGATCACGATCGGGCTGTTCGCCTTCACCGCGGTTCCCGGGACGCGGCTCGAATCCGTGGCACCCCCCTCCTTGAAGCATTACCGGCAGATCCAGCTCGCCCGGTACTTGATCGTGAACGGCCATTCCCGCGCGGATGCGTGCACCTTCGAAGGGGGGTCGGGCGACGTGGCCGGCTGGGGCGTCCCGCGCGGCCAAGTCGTCGGTCTGATAGAGGCGACGCGGGGGCGCATGTTCGAGACAACCGGGTGCCCGGGGTGCAACCGCCCGTACTACAACGAGTCGCCGAGGGGCCCCGTGTACAACCACCCGGCCCCCCTGGACGGCGTCCAGGTGCGGTCGGCGATCGAGACCCTGTTCCCGTGAAACTGGATCGAGGCTGGCGATCACGTGTCGCAAACAACGCAACCATGGCGCTTCGTCCCGCTGTCCGTGAACGATGGCTTCACGAACATGGCGATAGACGAGGCGATTCTCTCGTGCCGGGTCAAGGGGCTCGTTCCCAGCACGATCCGGTTGTACCAGTGGGATCCGTCGACGGTCTCGATCGGTCGGCATCAATCGGTCAAGCTGGAGGTCGACGAAGCGGAGATCGGGCGGCGCGGCTTCCAGCTCGTCCGCCGGATATCCGGCGGTGGCGCCGTGCTCCACTCGAGGGGGCGCGAGATCACCTACGCGGTCGTCTCGCGGCTTGACGAGCTGGGTGCCGCCGCCCGGGGATTCGGCCCGGCCGTGCGCGCCGCCTACGAGACCATCTTGACGGCCATCCAGCGTGCGGTGGCGGCCCTCTCGATGCGTGCCCTCCCCGGCACGATCCATTGCCCCGCATTGCTCGTCGACGGGAAGAAGATCTCCGGGAACGCGCAGTGCATCAAGGGCAACTACGTGCTGCAGCACGGCACCATACTCCTGTCCGTGGATCCAGACGAGATGTACAGCGTCCTGAAGCCGCCGGAGGGGGTTTCCAAGGGCAGGATGGTCAGGTCCGTGAAGGCAAAAGTTGTGGGCATCGAGGAACACCTGGGCCGGGCTGTTTCACCGGCCGAGCTCGAGGCGAAATTCAAGGATAGCATTGCCCGGTCGATTGGCATCGAGCTCGTCGACGGGGACATGGCGGCAGAGGAGATCGACCTTGTCGATGCACTCCGGGAGAAGTACGCGTCGGCCGAATGGAGGTACAAGCACCCATGACGAGCCCCGTGCCGGCTATCCTCGATGCGATACGGCTCGAAGGCGCCGCCGCGAGCAAACGGCGGATCGAGGAATTGAACGTCGCAGCCCTCGACGAGTTCCTGGAGGTGGCACGCCGCGCGAGCGACGCCCGATTCGGAAAAATCATCAAGGCTTACGTCCCCGGTACCAAGTTCCCGTCTATCTCCGTCACGGGCACGTCGTGTGACCTGCACTGCTGGCATTGCCAGCACCACTACCTGCGCGGGATGATCCCGGCCGAGACCCCGGCCACGCTCGCCGGCGTGCTCGCCGGTATCGAGGCGAACGGCGGGACGGGTGCCCTCGTGAGCGGCGGGTCGACGCGGGACGGGGTCGTGGAGATGTCACGGTTCCACGACGTGCTGCGCCAGGCCGTGCGATCGACGGGGTTGGCACTCAACTTGCACACGGGGCTGATCGACGAGGCGACAGCCCGCTCGCTGAGGGGAACCGGTATCTCGGCGATATCCCTCGATCTGGTCGGTGATGACGCCACGATCCGGGATATATACGGCTTGGACAAAACGGTCGAGGACTACAAGCGCGTCCTGCGCGGGCTCCTGGCCGCGGGCTTCACGAGCGACCAGATCGTTCCCCACGTCTGCATCGGCCTCGCGAAGGGAAAGGTGGTCGGGGAATACGCCGTCCTCGATTACATCGCCGAGCTGGATCCCAAGCTCGTCGTCTTCATCGTCATCATCCCCCCGAAGCATCGGGAAGGCCACGGCTTTGAGTTCGTACCCCCGGCCCAGGTGGCGCGCGTCATGGCGACCGCGCGGGTGCTCC
>JAFGBX010000141.1 GCA_016932935.1 Promethearchaeota archaeon
CCCCCCGCCACCCCCAGGCCCGCACGGCGGCTTCTACGGGCCCTGGTTCGGCCCCCCCGGTCCCCCCCCGCTCCTCAACCGGGACGCGTTCCAGGAGATCAAGTACCTGTTCTTGCTCATGCTCATCGCCGACAGGCCCGAGGGCATCACTGGGTACCAGCTCCAGGACAAGTACGCCATCCCCCGTGGCAACCTCGTCCGCACGCTCGACGAGCTCGAGCAAGGGGGCTACGTGTCGACCCGCGAGGACGTGAAGGACGGCCGGAACCAGAAGTACTACACGATCACCGACAAGGGCAGGCAGTACGTAGAGCGGCTCAAGGAGGACTGGGCGAGCCGGTTCTCCATGCTCTCCGACATGGCCCCGCCCGACCTCCACGGCAACCCATTCCGCCGGCCGCGGCACCGGCGCCGCATGCTCGAGCACGTCGACGCGCTCGGGTCGAAGGAGGATGCCCTGGACTACTTCAAGGGCATCCGGTACTCGGTGAAGCAGTACATGGATCACCTCGATCGCCGCGTCAAGCGAGTCGAGCAAACCAGGGCAACCCTCGACGAAATCATCAAGAAGATCGAGTCGATGGATAAGTTCGACGCGAACGCCGTCAAGGAGCTCGTCCAGAAGGCACCGCAAGAGATGGACGACGAGAGGCCTCCGGAAGCGCCTTGAAACCGTTGATCTCGTTCTCCTCCCTATTTTTTCTTCATATCTCTCGTGTGGAACGCACGCGTTTAACCCGGTGGAGGAACCGGCTGGGCTTCCTGGCGGCGCGTCGCTTGCAACTCGCGAAGGTCATCAAGCCGTGCGGGATCATTTCGCCGTGGTGTCGAGCCGCCCGTTCATGAACGCACGGCTCACCTTGCACCCGGTCGAGGCGAGCACGGCCAGCCATAGCGAAACCGCGGTCGTGACCTCGACCTGGTTGTACGAGAGGTCGAGGCGAACCAGGTTCTGGAACGACACGGCAACGTTGCTGCGTCCAAGAATCTTACGCCAAGCACCGGGCACGGCCGCGTCCGTGGATCCCGAGCCGGTGTCGCCGATGGTAGGGCGGCATTGCCCTGGCGACGCACCAGTATGCATCCCTGCTTCCCCAGCTGCGCTGGTTGTGCCACAAGAAGGCAGCTTCGCCTTCATCGCGAGGTTCATGACCTTCGTGACCGAATCGGGAAGGCTCCGCAAGCCGTTATGGCTCAAGTCGAGGTCCCGCAGCGATGCCAGGTTGGTTATCGAGGGCGAGAGCCTCTCCAGGTTGTTCCACCTCAACACGAGCTTTCGCAGCGACTTCAAGGCGAAGAGCGACTCCGGGACGGCATTCAGCTTCACGTTACCCAGCTCCAGCACCCGTATCGACGGGGAATCGATGAACGGCACCCTCCCGAGCGGGTTGTCGCTCAACCGCAAGACCTTGAGCATCGGCAGGTGCCCGATGGAGGCGGGCACCTCCCTCAGCTTGTTGTGCGCGAGCGACAGCCGTTCCAGCGACGCGATGGATCCCAGCTCCTCCGGTACCTGGGTGAGCTCGCACGAGCTCGCGTTGAGCGACCGGAGGCGCTGCAAGTTGCCGATGGATCTCGGGAGGCTTCGCAACGGGTTGTTCTGGAGGTTGAGGCTGATCAGGTTCCTCAGGTTCCCGACCTCCGCGGGGAGGGCCTTGATCTCGTTGTAATCTACCCACAGGCGCCGCAACGACTGGAGGGCGGCGACCGAGGGCGGCAGCCCTTGAAGGCCCTGGTTGCTGAGGACGATGCTGATGACGCGTCCCTTCTCCTCGATGAAGCCCGCGTCGTTAGCGGACGCCGTCGTACGGTTCTTGATGCTCGTACCTATCGCTTGCTCGATATCGACCATAGCGCTGAAGTCCGGCCCCTCTAGCGTCTTGCCGTGGAACAGCCCGTTGTAGGCCGTGATCTCGCTGTTCCACGCGAGGTGCTTGATGGCCTTCGCCGGTATCTTGTTCATACCAACCACCCCGCGATGCCCTTGATCGCGGTCTTGTCGACGCCGCACAAGGCCGAGATGATGCCCCCCCTGTGCAGTAACTTCTTCCCCGTGAACGTGTCGTGGACGTACTTCCCGTAGCCGGCGTCGTACAGCCGTCCCCCGTGGGAGCAGAGTGCCGAGATCGTGTGTTGGCGTTCCGTGACTGCCACGTTGCGCACCGTATCATACACGACGGCGTCGCTCCCCGCGTCGTAGAGCAGATCATCGTGGGAGCATAACGCGTGGATCCCCGACCGCCGGCACGCGATCACCTCGCGGGTAAGCGTTCGATAGAGATCGCCGCTGCCGGCCGCGTCGTAGAGGACCCCGTGGTGGGAGCAAAGTGCCCTCACGGCCCTCGACCTCGTCGCGATGACCTTGCCGGAGAATGCCTCCCGTACCTCCTTGTAACTCCCCCCGTCGAGGAGCTTCCCGCCGTGGGAGCACAGCGCGTACACGTTGCCGTCCCTCGTGGCGACGCGGAAGTCCCTTATCGTCCGGAAGATGCCATACGACGCTCCCGCGTCGTAGAGGATCCCCTCGTGCGTGCACAATGCCCAGACGGGGAACCTCCGGCTCGCGACCAGCACGTCGTCAATGCCATCGACGTATAAGAAGATCTTCCCGCGCGTCGCGTAGACCAGGCCGTGGCAGCTGGTCGGCTGATGGGCGACGGCCCGCTCCCCCGAGCACTCCCATTCCAGGTGGCGGACGGCATCTCGGGGGATTATCTTCACGTTTCCTTCACCTCTTTCACCCCGTAGGGAGCCGGCTGCCCCCGCTTGCCCAGCTCCGCCGTGCCAATGAACTCCAACCAGCACGCCACGCAACCGTCGATCGTCCCTTGGCCGGCGCCGGCCAGCTTCCCTCTTAGGGTACCGGCTAGTTCCCTCGCCTCCGACCACCGTCGCTGTTCGACCAGCGCCCGTATGCCGTCCTCTGCCTCCCGCAGCGCGATCCTGGCCTCGAGTCTGGCCAGGGGGGCTCTATCGAGGTGGTTGAGGATCGCGGCCTCCTTGGCCTCCGAGAGCCGGGCCCTCGCCGTGTCCACCTTGCCCTGGAGCAACCAGCTCCTGGCCTGCCTCAGCTTCTGCTCGTACGTGGTGCTTGCTTGGTCGGGGCCGCCGCCGGCCCTCGCAGCGCGCGGCCTCGTGGGTTTGAACTCGCGTGCCATGTTTACCGCGACGGTGATGGTTTGCTCGTTTTATAACGGACGGGGTACGAGCCGTCCCGGTGGATGAGGTACATAAAGGGGAAATCACATCCATAGCAGGAGATCGAGGCCCTTCTGGAGGATGGAGTGGACGTCCTTCACGGGGATATGGGTCACCCGCGGGTTTGCCTTGACAGCCTCGCCGAGCTCGTGCTCCCCCCCGATCTCGAACAGAACCACCAGGTTGTCCGGGTGCGCGGCCAGCTGTGCCATCTTCGTCCCTTCCCGCTTTACCGAGCCGGTACCCGTTAGGTCGCCGTCGGTGACGACCATGTACGCCCGCTTCTTGCCATCGGCGCCCGCCGCTGGTACCCTTATGTCCAGGTTGGTGTCATGGCCGTTGTCCGGCCTGAAGACCGCCGCGAGGACGTCCAACTCTTTGCCCGCCCAAAAGTCTTGCAAGGATATGCTACGCGAGTCGACTTGTTTCGTCGCGAAGTTGTGGATGCGGATCATGCACTCGGCACCGGACTGCCGGCTCGCCTGTAGCAGGGCGTCGACGAGGGAGTAGAAGACCGTCAGCAGGGCGTGCCAGCGGGAACCGTCGTTGAAGTCCGACTTGCTGTGCCTGTACATGGATCCCGACGAGTCGAGGTAGAACGAGATCTCGTCCGGTATCCTGATGCCCGCTGGGACGTGCACCTTGCTGGGGTAGACCTTCCGGGCGTACTCGGTCAGCAGGTAGCCGCCGCCTTCGATAGGCACGAGAACCGGCAGGTTCGTCTTGCGCTCGAACCGCTCGATGGCGTTCAAGTTCAGTCGCGACAAGCCTTCCTCGCCGATGGTGTGCTTCTTCCGGATGTACCAGCGCTCTCGATACACGTCGATGCACACGGTTCTACCACTAACTTGTTTGCCGCTGAGCCGGACAACACCGTGGTTTCTCTTGTAGAACTCGTGCCGCGTGACCAGGTCGAGCTCACCGAGTGGCGACGCCGTCTCGCCCGCGTTCCCGCCAGCATCGGGCACTTCCGCCTCCTCTCGGATGTCTTCCTCAAGCTCCTGGAGAAAATCGAGCCAATCACGATCGGCACCATCATCGAGGAGATCTTCCAATACCTCCCGCTCGCTCGGTGGAACCGAGCCACCGCGGCCCGGCGGGACGCCGTTATCCGGGAGGAGGGCGAATGCCTCCGAGAGACGCTTGACCCCCCCGTAACGGCCCACGCCGCTGAACACCGAGCGAATGCGCTGGGCAAGCTCGTACTGACCGCCCCCGATGACGCGATCCAGGTCTACCTTGCCCCCGACCAGGTGCTCGATCGCTTGTTGGGCGGCCCTGACGCCGCTCGGGCCGATGGCGCCCTCGAAGAAGTCCACGACCGCGCGGTTGCCGTAGAGCAGCGCGTAGATGTACCGGCTGACCGTGAACTGGCTCACCACCTCCATGGGTGGGTTCCGTGGGAGCCACGACCGCAAGATGCCCGCACGTGGGTCGATGTGCATCTCCACCAGATCGAAGACGGGTATTACCTTCCCTGCGAAGAGCTTTATACGCTCGTTGTCGAGGAAGATACGGTTGTCGACGATGAAATCCATCACCATATTGATCAGCGAGCGAATCTTGCGGATCTGGAACAACGGGCGCATGGACGGGTCGGCAGCCTTGATGCCTTGGCGGATAGCGTCTATGATGCGCTTCTGGTCGCTCTCAGGGCCGGTGGTCGAGAACGGCGCCTCCACGGAATGGAAGAGCTCGTGCGCCAGGAGGTACACCAGCGTTTCCTCGGCGATGGCCTGGAGCCCCTCCCCGGCCGTGTAGCGCCGAACGGCCCTCTCGAAAATGGCACGCAGCATCCTGTCGTTGGTGATGCTCACCCGTATCGACTTCCGGTTCGTAGAAAACAGCCACGGCTCCCTCTTGCGCCTCCGCTTCTCGATGGGCGTGCCCGCACGGCTGGGCAGCTCCGACCGGATGGCGCTCAGGAACCGGGGAATGGCCTTGTCGAGCAGCTCGGGGAACCGGGCCAACCCGCCTCGAACCTTCCTGACCGGGCCGATCCGCTTCCTTTGGGAGCGCGACTTCCTCTGGGCCGCCCCGCCCCGCACGACCCCCGCGCCGCTCGCGAGGTGCCTCGGTGCCGTCACGATGAGCGGGTCTCGCTTGCACCTCAAGACCCGCACCGGGGTGGGCCCCGAGACGATTTCCGTCCTTGCTTGCATCTTCGTTTTCCCTCTTGTGGGTAGTCTCGATTATTCGTTTCAATTGAAGAAGGAATCCAGCCTCGCCTGGTAGAACGTCCAGAGAGCCTTCTCCTTCTCGTAGGCCATCCATATCCTCTGGAACGCCATCTCGAAGGTCGGGAGCTTCAACGCCGCTTCCACCTCCCGGTGGTTCTTGTTGCAGAAGTCCCGGACGGAAAGCAAGTCAGCGATGAACTGCGCCCGCATCGATGCGTCCGCGATGCTCGTGAACGAAACGTTGAAGCGTTTGATGTTCGCGTCGATGATCCTCTCTATGGAGGCAACCGACTTGCCCAAACCGAAGTCCACCGCCACCTGGAAGATCGCCGGCTCGAGGCCGAACCCGTCGGGCATTCCGAAATCCTTACGTATCTGCCTGTATGTCCTCGTCAGCTCCCTCACGATTTCGGCGAGAAGCAGGGCGCGCGTGGCCCCGTGATGCCTCTTGTTCTCGAGGAGGATGACGAGCGCGACCGCGGCATCCTCGATGCTAGCCACCACCGCCTTCAAGTCCCTCTTGTAGGCCCTCAAGAGAGCTATGGCCAGCGTCAGGTTCTTGAGCTTTTCGAGGTCTCGCTCCGAGAAAACGGCATCGCCGAGGGCTTTCTTCGCTTCATTAACCATCTTGAAGTCGTCGTCGTCACGGAACGTGAAGTTGAACCGGAAGCCGAGCTGCGTCGCGACGAGCTCGTTCTGGGCGAACGACGCCTCCGCATCCAGGTAGCTCGTGGCGAGGTCGATGTACTCCAGGACGTCCCCGGGGAGCGACCCGGTGAAGTTGGCCGGATCGGTCACGGCGGGGTACAGGTCGCGCCACGCCCCCGCCAGGCCCGTCTCCCGCCGGAAATCAGCCCAGAACAGCTCGTGGCAGCCTTCGGGGGCCTTGCACTTCCCCCCCGAACGCTTCCCGCGCGTGGCGGGGTAGGTGATGCGGAGGAGCCGGCTTTCCACGGCACCGTCGACCGGCTCCGTGGCGGCGTACCTGGCATCGTTCGGGTTCATCGCTGCGGCGATGAACGGTGGCTTCAAGCGGCCCGTCCCAGGGATGGGCATGCCGAGCTCCGCGTCCTCGCCATACAGCGAGATCTTTGAGTCGAGGATCTGAAGCGTGTCTTGGGAGTCGCCCCTGTTAGGCTCGTCGATGAATATCCCGGCGTAGTGGCTGCACCGGGGCTTGTCGATCGACGTCATGGGGAGCTTCTTGACCAGCGTTCGCGTGAGGAACGGATCCATGACTGACCGCCCGGTGAGGGATCGCTCGAGCCGCACGTAGTAGTACCCGGTGCTGCCGAAGAGCGTGTTGAACATCTGGGTGAGCAAGAAGGTCTTCCCCACGCCTGTCGCCCCTTCGAGTAGTACGGGGATGTCGAAGAAAATGCATGACTCCAGGAGGTCGAGGATCGTGATCTCGTAGTCCTCCTTGCCGGGGCGGGGCACCCGCGGTTGCCCGTTGCAGATCTCCACGAGAACCCCGGCGTGCCCGTCGCTGCGGACGTACGCGAAGGGGACGGGCTTTACGTGGGGCATCGACGACCGCAAGCATCCCATGAACTTTATCGCGATCTCCGCGCGGCTGAGCTCGGAACCTTGCTCGAGATCCCCTCTTTCTACCTTGCCGGCGCTGTTCTTGCCCACGTAGGCGTCCCGCTGCGCCGCGAGCTTCTCGGCGCCCATCGACTCGCATCTGTTGTCTGCCATTGCTTGATCACGGGGTTCAACATGCCAGCACGGTTTAAGTCCCCCGGGACTGATCGCTCCGAGGCGCCGTCCTCGATTCCAGTCGGGAACCATCGCCGTGACCTGATGAGGGTCAGCAAAACAACCAACCGATATGTACCCCGAGGTGACGCCCAGTCCACCCCGCATTGATAGCCACCCGGCGGCGTGCAACCAACGGAGCTATACATCGATAGCGAGGTGAACCACCATTACGACCGAAGTAGCCATCAGGGTCAACACCAACGCCGCCATGAGATCCACGCAAGAACAACTCTATTCTTCCGAATGCGACGTCTTCCTTCGAGAACTCGTCCAGAACGGCTGCGATGCCATCACCGTGCGGAAACTGGCAGTCGCGGATCCGGACATCTTGGAACGACGCGGCCGGATAGACGTTTTCTACGATGAAAGGGCCGGAAAAATCCTGGTCAGGGACAACGGGATTGGGGTCGATCCGATGAACGTGGGCGAGACCGTGCTCAACGTCTTCGAGAACAAGGTCTCGAAAGTCTCGATCGAGTTCCCCTCGCTGCCCGGGGCAGTCCAAACCGAGTTGAAGAGGCGCATCATCGGCAAGTTCGGCATCGGCATGTTCTCCGCCTTCCGAGTCGCGGACTCCATCATGCTCTTCTCGCGGAGGAAGCAAAAACGCCACTGGGAAGATCGAGAAGGCGAACACGTGGAGACCGTCGTGCGCTGGTGCATCATCCGCTACGCCCGCCTCTTCGTCGCCGGCGAGGAGACTTTCAAGGCATACGAGGAGAGAGTCGAGGACTTCGCCGGATCGGCCGAGGTGGAACTCTTAAACGACGTTGAGAGCGGCACCGTGGTCTCGGTCTTCTTGAAGCGTGGCTATCAAGTCGGCGAGGAAAACCACATCGAGCAGCGGGTCTGGAGCAACGCGGGCGAGATCGCCTCGGCCAGGAGGATCGTGGCGAGCTTGCAGAAGTACTTCCTCTACCTCCCCGCGGACGTCGACATCTACGTCGACGGGCGCATGATGTCTTTCAAGGAACCGGAGCTGGGCTATTGCGATCTCGTCGTGTCGGACACGGAGGGGGACGTTTCGTACAAGATAGGCATCCCCTCGTTCACCACCATCTCGCAGAAGGGTGGCGAACTTGTGGTCTACGTCAAGGGTGTACTCGTCCAGTCGAACTACCAGAGGCTCCTGCCCGACTTCTTGCACTCGATACGAGGTTTCATCAACATCGTGTCCGACCAGTACACGGAGGTCCTGGCGAGAACCAGGGAGACCTTCATCGAGCAAGACAAGCTCTTCTTGAAGCTGAAGGACCTCGTCCATACCATCGTGGTCAACGCGTGTTCACGGCGCATCGACGAGGCGATCGGAAGGCCTCTCATCGACGTCAGCAACGACAGGTCTGCAGACATCGTCAAGAACTACGAGGGCTGGGCGCGTGAAAAGCATCGCAAGAGGGACGCGGACTACGCGTTGAAGCTCTTCGGGACGATCGTCTACTTGAAGGTCTACCACGACCATCATGAAAGGGACATGTCCTTGAGGGAGATCAGCGATCTCTGCCGGAAGGGGGAAATCAAGAAGATCTACTTCATGGTGGACGACTACGAGTTCGTCACGGCCCTCGTCGATGTCGACAAGATAAAGCTCTATACGAAGAAAACCGACCACATCCCGTTCTTCCTGGAAGCGAAGAAGGAAGGGAACGTGGCCTTCATCTCGTACCGCAGCGCCCACCAGCAGATGCCAGACGAGGTCGAACGCGTGCTCGGCGTGTGCAACGAGTACCTCGCGAAGGTCGGGAACTGCCCGGTCAGGATCAAGCCGCTCACCAGCGACATGGTCGAAGCGTCCAGGGACATACCGCAGGACATGGAGAGCAAGAGACTGGTCTATATCGACGCGACTGGCCAGCCGGGAACAGTCTTCCTCGGCTGTAACCCGATGAATAACCTGGTGTATGTCAACAAGAACGCGGACGTCATGAGCCGGTTCTTGAAGCTCATCAAGAGGGCCGACAAGAACGGCAAGAAGCTCTACGCCGACCTGGTCAAGGCGATTGCCACGTTCAAGTTGAAGGACGCGCTCGAGGCGGTCGTCGTGTTGATGGGCGAGGATCGGTGATCGCGAGGCGGGTCAGCCCCCGGCGCCTGGCACGCCCGGCGGGGAAAAGAAGCGTGGGATCTCCTCGCGCATCGCCATGTAATGGCTCCCTAGCTCAGGCAGCCCCGCCCGGTTGAACAAGGCGGCCAGCGCGGCGAGAACCTTCGAGACCTGGTCCCTGGTGGCCATCCCCCCCGTCTTGATGCGGGCCCTGTTGGGGAGGGCGAACCCCCCGCCGCCGCCACGGGCGACGGCCTCCCGCCCGTGCTTCCAGACCCCGCCGAGCCACCCCAGGAACCGCTCGTCCGCCCGCCCGGGCTCGAAGCTGCCCCGCACGAGCGCCGCCACGTGCTTCTCGGCGGCCCCGATGACGTCCGCGAGGCCCGCGCCGCGGGGGAACTTGACCGCCAGGTCGAGGAGGAAGCCGCCGATGCCGGTCAACTCCTCGTGGCAATGGGGGTACCGCACGACGTACGGGAAGAGCTCCTTGTTGATCGCCGTGCTGAGGTGCCCGTGGAAGGCGCCCGGCGGGTCGCCCTTGTGCTGGTCGATGGCCTTTTGGATGGCAGCGGGATCGAGCACCCGCACGACCGAGCGCGTGAAGCGGCCGTCCGGCACCGCCACGACCGGTACGACGGGCGCCCCGGTCTCGCGCTGGAGCGCCGCGATGCCCTGCGGCGTGGGTACGAGGCAGTCCCTCTGCCCGTGCACGAACGGGACTCGGAGGTTGTGCGCCCTCGCGATGTCGTGCATGAGGAACACGATCCGGTTCCTCCTCAAGTGCCGTACCAGGCTCGCGTGGATCCTCTCGTAGCTGTCCCGCGGCACCGCGCGCAGCTTGCGGTACTGCGGGAACCCCGCCACCGCCTCGAACACGAGGCGGTTCTTCATGTTCCCGACCGCCGCGATCTCGTAGCCTTTCAAGAGCAAGGCACCAAGGCAGTGGAAGAACTGGCCGACGTGGACGGACGGCACGAGGGCGCCCTTCCCGAGGGCGAGCGCCCCCTCCAGGTGCTCGAGGCCCTCGAACCGCACGACCCGCGTGTAGTTCGTCGCGTCGTAGTTCGGCGCCTTGAGCATGAGGTCGAGCAGCAGCGTGCCCATGTTCTTCAAGTTGGCGTCGGCGACCTTCCGGGCGAAACTGGGTGGGTACTCCTTCCCGGCGACGGCGGCCACGCTGCGCCGCATCCGGGTGACGAGCCGCTTCGAACTCCCGAAGAACGCCCGCGCGAGCAGGTGCGAGAAGCCGGCGATGAGCGGGTCCGGCACGTGCTTGAAGAGCTTGTACACGCGGTACCGGTGCATCTTGTTCGTGACCTCGTAGAACGCCTGCAGGTCGCCGAAGGCGGATCCCGCCTTCTTCCTCCCCTTGCCGCGTGCCTTCGAGCTCGCGGCCGCGTCTCTCGCCGCCATGGGCTGCCTTCACCGCGTCCTTGCCATGGCCTGGTGCGAACGGCGACGCAAAAAAACCGATCGCATGGGGAGAAAATATACTAAACGCGATTTTTCAAACATAAGCATCGCCTCACGGCTCCGCAACCTTGAGCAATAAGACTTGTTTCATTCCGAGAAAGTAAGCATCGAGCTGATCGAGCAAGTTCCTACCGATCAAGAACGTGAACGGCAAGGAATCGGGAATCGGCGAGAAGATGAACTCGACCTCGAACCGGGCGTCCAGGATCGAGACGGTTCCCTTGAAGACCTCCAACCCAACGATGCCGCCTGCCGTAGAAATCTGTTCTTTTCGGGTGGGCGTACACGCGTCGGCCGGGATGAGGCCATTTTTGACAACGCATAACGACGCTGCCGTGTCGATGGAGGCAAAGCATGCCTTGCTCGAGGCCTTTCTATCCCTGTCCACGTCGATTTTAACGGGCAACATGGGGTAGGATCTATCCCCGAATCGGCTATAACGCCACGCTTTCGTCCTGGCCAGACTCAGGAACACGTACTCTTGATTTGGTGGTTGGTCGCCGTTGAACTTCATGACGAACGGGAGGTTCGGGAACTTTCGCATTGCCAGCTCCGCGAGCTCCGATGGATTGTCGCCGACGCCGACGATCGCTTCGTTGACGAATATCACGTACTTGTCCTTCGGCACGTAGGCGGGAATCTCGACATCCTTGGCTTCGCTTAACGACGCGACGAGCGTGTCGACCGCGATCTTGTCGTGGATGATCGTCCTGATGACCTCGCTCATGGACTCGCCGCCCGTTTCTTCGACGTACTTCTGGAGCTCTTTCTTCTCGCCATCCTTCACGTGCACGTTGATGAGGGTCATCGCTACCATTTTCTTGTAGCGGATCTAGCCATATAAACATATTTAAAACCCGCTATAACCCATATATGCCAATTTCATAGCATGGTGTGCAGGTTGCTCGGCTTCTCCTATGGTGGCCTTCACTTGCGTGGATCAAAGGGGAAAAGGAGAGGGGGAACGGGGGTGGGTTGCGGCGCGGTGCGAAGATCCCTCAGACCCGCCCCGTCTTCAAGTAGTTCTCGAACCTCTTGAGGAAGTCCTCGGTGTCGACCGGAGACATCGAGGTGTCCACGACGATCTTGCCGCCCTCGAACCTGATGAGATCCTCCCGGTTCAGCGAGACGATGAAGTTGTAGAGTATCTCGGGGTCGCTGAAGCCGAGCTGCTGGGCGAGCTTGAAGGGCTC
>JAFGBX010000142.1 GCA_016932935.1 Promethearchaeota archaeon
CCCCGGCGATGTCCTTGATCGTCGTGAACGTGATCAGCTTCCTTTCATAGTCCATGTTGTATCTTGCGTTCGGCTCGTACGAGTGGTTGATGAACTCGCCGGGCCCCATGGCGAGCGCGTGTGTGATCCCCGTGCCCTCGCCGCTCCATTCGAACGCGAAGTCATACAAGCTCGTCTGCTTGACCTTCTCCCATTCGTCTGGGGGTATCAAGAGCACGTGGGCCACGTCTATCACGGTGCCTGCCTTGAGGGCGTGGCGGGCGACGGCTCCGCGGCCCTTCTCGGCCGAGATATGGACGATGTCAAGGCTCATAGGTGATGAGAGTCCAGCGGTCAATAAAAAGGGATCGAGAGCCTGGAGCTGGCCTGAAGGCGAAACGTGGTGCCCCTCGCGCCCCGTGACGCTCGGCTGATCAGATCGTCTGGCCGAGCAGGATCGATGCGACGACGGCGACGACGATGATCAGCAGCGTCTCTAGCAACGTCACCTTCCAGTTGACCCTCGACCTGGTCGACCGGTACCGCACCAGGAAGACTCCAGTGACGACCCCCACAACGCTCAACGAGAGTATCAAGTCCCATGGCGTTTCCATGAGCAAGAAGAGCAGGATGGGAATGCTCCCCGCGAGGAACGTCGTGGCGCCGCAAACGATTGCGGAGACGATGCTTTCCTTCCTGATGTCCCCCTTGAACACGTCGAACAGCTTCTCCAGGAGGGTCAAGGCCTTGCTCCGCTCGCGCTTGTCGGGTATGTCGCTCACGCTGTAGTTCATGAGCCGTTCCATCGTCACCAGGTCTGCGAGCTCCTCGGTGATGCCGCCGAGGAAGAAGCTCGAGAAGTTCGTGATGGCGACAGCGGCGAGCGTCAAGAACGCGGCGAACACGGCGATCTCGAATGCCAGCTTGCCGAAGAACGTCGACGAGAGGATGACGACGAGGCTCGTGACCGAGCCGTCCGTGATGCCCGACACGATTTCCATGACGGGCTCGCTGCGCATGAGGAAGTTGTGCCATTCCTTCGCGAGCAGCATCCCTTTGCCCGTGATGCTGACGCTATCGTTCTCGACGACCACGAGCTGTTCTAGTACCATCTCTTTCAAGGTGCGGTCGATGTCTTCTTGGGTCAAGCAAGATATGTTCGAGCACATCTTGGAGATGAGGTTCTTGATGTTGCTCTTTCTCAACCTTTTCGTCTTCTTGAAGTTCACGAGGATGATTGTTCGGATGATGTCTGGCAAGTCTTGCATTTCGAATGAAATCTTCTTTCACTCCACCATGGGGACAAGCCTGGCATTACGATTATGGACGGAATCCATGCAAGGGGCAAGTAACCTAGTGCCCGGCGCGCCATTGCGGGAATAACAAGCTGTCGATTCCACTCTAACCGAATACCTACCTTGCTCTCTAATACATCTTTGACCGGCTCTTAACGCACTCGATGGCCTGGCATCCGGTCTTGCCAGCCCACCGATATTATGCACGTTGTGCAATAAAAACGCATCGGCGCGGACGGGATCCCGCCCCTGGTAAATCGGGAGGAAGAGCTGCCGTGCGACGTGTTCAGCCTTCCAACGTCCCCCTGCTTCCCGACGGAGGCCCTGTCGGGGCACGTTGGTCGGCAAGGCCCTCGTGCTCGGGAAATTCGTCGTGGCGAAGGCTCCTCATTCTCAATCGCCTAGATAGGGCAGCATTGGAGCAGCCTGGCGAGCTCCGGGGCGATCGCAACTCGCTGGCTCGGGAGAGGTGACCAGAGCCGCGTGCTTTTTGAACCAGCTTCACATCTACTGACGTGATGCCCGTTACTCAACGGAAGGAGATAGCGCCCGGCACCACGGTCGACGTGGTGCAGAAGCAAGACCAACCCACAGGAAGGTTGACTAGGGGTGTCGTGAAGGACGTCCTCACGAACTCGTCGAACCACCCGCGCGGCATCAAGGTGCGGCTCCAGGACGGAAGGGTGGGCCGGGTGCAGGCAATTGTCTCCCGACCAGATGTAAAGCAACCAGCCTCCCCGAAAGGCGTCCAATCCCAGAAACTCGCGAAGCAAGGCAATCCCACCTAGCCCGGAAGATGGACATTACCGACGCGAATGACCCCCCATGCCCGCCCCACGTCACCGACGCCGATCGCGTCGTGGCTACCCCGTCGCCCTCCTCCTCGGCATCGACGAGCGGCGCGCCACGCTCTGGATGGTGCACAGCGACTCGATCGTGCCATCGGGTAGCATCTCTTGCGAGCACAAGGGCAGCGCCGGAACCAGCAACCCGCGATACAATTACTTCGACGCGGTAATTGCCAAGCTGAAGGCCGCATCGGCCACCGGGGTCAAGAGCATCGTGGTCGCTGCGCCGAAGGGAACGCCCACGGCCAAGGATCTTGCCGTCCACGTTCAGAAGCACCACGCGTACCTGCTAAAGCCGGGATCAGGCCGCACGATCCACATGGCGACCGTGGAGGGCTCGGCGGCCAAGGACGTGCCGTCCACGATCGAGATCGTGAAGAGCCCGGCGTTCAAGGCGGTCACCACGAGCACGACGGGACAAGAGACAGAGGGGATCATGCAGCTGCTCGATGCGGTGATCAACAACCCGGAGGGCATCGTTCACGTGCATTTCACGGTCGACGAGATCCTCCGGATATTCGAGGCTTTGCGTGATGAGATAGGCCCGGAGCCCGAATACGTGCTCATGACCGACGTGTTCTATGCCGCCAACAAGGGCGACCACCGGCTCCAGCGCGTGCTCGGGCTCGCCAAGAAGTACAAGGTGATGACGCGCGTCATCCAATCGAAGACGGGACCCGGCACGCGCATCGCGTCGCTAGGCGGTTTAGTCTGCTTCACGAGCCCAGCGGAATGATGGGCGGGCACGGGCGCGGGTTTCCCGGCGGGGCCACAACCTAGCCCTTTTTATCCCAGCGGTGAAAGTAGCCGTATAGATCGAGATCGGGACGGATGCATTGAAACAAATCACAGCCCATATCCCGGCAGACAAGCTCAAGATCGTGCAAGAACTGGCCGACCGGATGGCCCTGGATCCCGAGATCTCGGTGCTCGCCGACAAGGCGACGCTCATCACAGTCGTGGAGAACAACAAGACCGCCATCATCATCGAGGAACTGAAGGCGATCGGTGTCGGGAGCATCTTCGGTAGCATCATCGTTGCCCCCATCGACATCGAGATCAGCTCGCACGAGGCGAGGCCGTCGCGAGGAACCCAGTTCCAGGGGCGGGTGCGCGGGAAGGGCATCAGCCTCGACGAGATGATCGTGAACTTCGGCTCGCTCGGGCGCCTCTCGAGCACGTACCTCATGCTCGCGTTCCTCGCCAGCACGCTGGCGGGCTTCGGGTTGCGCTACGATAGCGTCGTGATCACGATCGCCAGCATGATCATCGCGCCCTTCCTCGGGCCCATCGCGTTCTCGGTGATCAGCACCATGATCCCGGAGAAGAGGCACCGCGGGAAGGGCATCCTCGCTGAGATCGTCGGCCTCCTCCTGTGCGTGTGCATCGGCTTCGGCATCGGAACACTGCTCCCCCTCCCGGCGAGTAGCAGCGAGATTCCGGAGCAGATCATGTCACGAACCGCGCCAGGCTTCGGCGATGTCATGTTCGCCATCCTCAGCGGGCTCGCGGCCGGGATCTTCATCGTCCGCGGGGAGAGCACCAGCATCGTCGGCGTGGCAGTCGCCGCGTCCCTCTGCCCGCCGGCCACGAACATCGGCATACTGCTCGCGAACGGGCGGCTGGAGTTCCTGATGGGGTCGCTGGAACTGCTGCTCTTAAACGTGCTCTCGATCTACATGGCGTGCGCGGTGATCTTCTGGATCTCGCAATCGATCGTGCGCGGGGGCACCGTGTCGTCGCGGCAGTTCAAGAAAATCAGCAAGCGATATTACGTCCAGATCGGCGTCGCGATCGTCGTGCTCACGGGGATCATCGTCTTCATCCTGCAATGAAGGCCACGGGCATTCATGCGGCCCTTTCCTGCCCTTTCCCCGCATCCTTGGACTTCTTCTCGTCATGGACGATGTATAACTTCCCGCCGACGACCTCCATCCTCGCCGCGATGTCGTCCTTCAATATCATGTCGTAGATGAGTTTTTCCGCTTCTGACGAGGGCATGCCGAGCTTCTCGGCGAAGATGTCGAGCGGCACCGAGCCCGCCTTGAGCAGCTGCGACGCGTATTTCCGCTTGAGGACAGCCATCTGGATCGAGGCCGGCACCCGTTTCACGTTCAGCGCCTTCCGCAACGCTTCGTATTCGCCGGTCTGGTAGGCATTGATGATGTTGATGACGATGTTGTTGAATGATTGCCCGCACGACACGGCTTCGAGGATCCCCTTCGCCTTGACTTGCAAGGCCTCGGGCATGTCTGTCACGATGGTCTCGCCGAGCAGCACGGCGTCGACCGAGAGCAGGAAGAAAGCGAGGTTGTTGATCGTGTTGGCGCCGGACTTTGGATCCTCCATCTCTGCCACCATGAACTCGATGAGGGTCTTGCAAATAATGACGCCGAATAGCGGGTCCTTGTTGATGAAGTAGTTGAGGATCTTGCGCGTGCGCTCCACGGCAAACTCGCTGCCGGTCGCCATGTTCTCCTTGATGAAGTTGCGGATCACCTCTTGTCGCTTCGCCTGGGACGCGCTCATGATCAGCGACACCATGTGCAAGAGATCCTCGAACCGCTCGCCATCCTCCTCCTTTATGGCGTCGGAAAGCAGCTCGGAGAACAATTCGGAATAGGCATCCGGATTGTGCGCCGCGAGATACGTGATGATGTCGATGGTACGTGCTTCCGGGTTCAGCTCGTCGAGTTTCGCGAGCTTTTTGACGAGGATCTTGTAGATCATGGGGACGAGACGTGGCTTGTCGACGATCGAGAGAAGCGACGAGAAGATCAACTCGATGCTCGCCTCGTACCTGGGGAGGATCACCTTGTCGATGTCGCCGAGGAGAGACGGCGCAGCCTCGTCGATCGCTGCCTCGTCGCTCGTCGGGGCCTGGGCTGGAGCTTGCTTGATCTCGGTCGTCCCAGTCGCCTTTCCAGGACCCACCCCGTCCCCGTTGGCTTGTTGACCTGCGGTTGACGGGCCGGACGCGGGCGATGCCGCCGAGGGTGGGTTCGTGGCAGTTGCATCACTGGCGGGGCTGCTCGATGCAGGCCGCGCTTCCGGCGGTGCTGCTTGAACATTGGTGGTGGCGGGAGCGGGGGCGGCAGCTGCTGGGGGTGCTGATGCAGGCTTTGCAGGTTGCGTGCCTCCGGCGTGAGCGGGGGCTGTGGGGGCATCGATGGTCGTGACGGGGGCTGTTGGGGGGCGCGGCGTCCCCTCCAAGCCCGGCTCCCCTTCCTTGGCGTCCTTTGGGGTGAGCCGGTCGCTCAGAATGGAGATTATCTTCTCGCCCAACGGCACGGCCTCGGGCGTGCGTTCTTCCTTGATGGCTTCAAGGTCGATCGAGATGGTCTTGAGGGCGCGCTCGAGGAACTGTTCGCTCGCTTGCGCGGCCGGATCCATGTTCTCCACGAGAACGGTCATGCCCGTCTCCCGGAGCTGCGGGATCAGGCCCGAATCCCTCTCGTCGATGATGATCGCGTCGGCGAACTCCTTCAACTCGCTGGCCAAGGCGGTCAGGGTGGGCTCTATGCCAGAGCGCCCCAATATCTCGAGTTCGGTGGTTGAGATGGGGCCATCCGGCCAGAAGGGGGAGATCAGGGCGACCTTCGATTCTGGTTCCTTGAGTGCTTCTGTGAACTCTTCGCATTGTGCGAGGATGTGGAAGGAAATCAGGTCCGTCGGGATGATGAGCACGCCGCGAGACTGTTCGATGCGCTTGATGGCCTCCCCGCAGAGCTTGAACTTGTCGATATCCTCGATGTCGATGATGGCGGTGACGCCCTCCTCCTGGCCTTCCTCCTTTTCTGAACCCTTCTTGGGCTTCCCCGGCGAGTCGGCCCTTCTCTTCCTCTCGGCCTCCTCCATGACGATGTACTGCCGCACCGGAACCTCCACGCCACCGACTTTAACGTATATGACGCGGCCATCCTCGAACAGGGGCAAGATCGAGTCGTCCCCGAAGAATGCCCTCACGGTCTCCTTCCACGTCTCCGACAGGTCATTGAGGGACGGGTTGATGCTCGTGATGTATTTCGTTATCAGGTAGTTCAGCGTGGAGATGCTCAGCGGGTTGTTTATATCCAAGAACTTGCCCAGCGTTTCAAAGATCGCGAGCGACTCGATGTAGTTCCTGGCCTTCTGCTCGAGGAGGTTGGTGAACTCGAGGTGGTACGTCGAGGCTTTGGCCGGGTCGGCGTGGTATAGCTGGAAGTCGAGCACGTTGCTGCAGATCCACGTCACCGGTATGTCGTCCCTATCGATGATGTACTTGATGAATGGGCTTTGCTTGTGCCCAATGATGATGATCACGAGCTCATTCTGTGCTGGCATACGTGCTTCATTCCGTTGTCTGTTCTTTCACGTGCTGCGCTCTTGAAAGGCACTCAAGATGATTCCCGTGGGACGATCGGTCACGGCGTCCTCATTTCCTGGTTTGTCGGTTCATGTCGAGGCAAAGAACGCCCAATTGTCCTTATCCTCAAGCACAAATATACCTATCTCTTTGATTAATAGAAACGCTCACCTTTTTTAACGCCATGTGCGACCTCCGGACGTGGTAAAAACGCGCAATATCACCGCATACGACCAGCTTCGTGCCAGGTACGACCACGCGCCTCGTCGGCTCTCGTTCGCTCCCGGCAGCCCCTTTGGCGAGTGGAAGTTGCGTTTCAAGGAGAAGGTGCGGGAGCTCATCGGGCCGCTTCCCGAGGCCGTTCCCTTGAACCTGGAAGTCACCGAAGAGCTCCACGTTGACGACTTCGTCGAGGCCGGGATGCCGCCATTCACCCAGCAAAGAGTCGTATACGACACGGACTCGCACAGCTCTTGCGTGGCCTATTTGCTCCTCCCGGACGGCATCGGCCCCGGCGAGCGGCGGCCTGGCATTGTGTGCGCCCACGGCCACGGCGCCGGCAAGCGGCAGATGATCGGCTTGGATCCAAGCACCTGGATGGAGAAGGGCGGATCGCCGCCCGGTGCACCCAACTTCGAGGCCACCGCGGTTCACCTCGTGAAGCTCGGCTACGTGGTCATCGCGCCGGACTGGCGGGCCTTCGGTGAGCGGGCCCTCGATCCTGAATACACGCGACGAGGGCGGGACGGCTGCAACGTGCTGCACATGGGTTTCGGCTATTTTGGATTCACGTTGCTCGGCCTCAACATGTGGGACGCCATGCGCAGCGTTGACGTGCTCCAGTCATTGCCCGAGGTCGATCCCGGGCGTATCGGCATGGTCGGGAAGAGCTACGGCGGTACCATGACCACTTACACGGCGGCCTTGGACGACCGCGTCAAGGCGGCCTGCATCTCCGGCTATCTGAGCACCCTCGACGACGCGATGTCGCGGCGCGGTCTCGGAAACTACTGCGGGGCTCAGTACCTTCCCGGATTGCTCGAATGGGGGGACATCCCAGACGTCGTGGGTCTCATCGCACCTAAACCGTTGCTCATAGAGGCGGGGGAGCGCGACAGTTGCTTCGCCTTCCCGGACACGACGAGGGCGCACGGCCGGTTGGTCGAGATATACACGGCGGCAGGGCATCCCGAACGACTCGACCGGGACGTCGCCGACGTCGAGCACGACTACATCTTCAAGAAGCTGCCGGACTTCTTCGCGAAACACCTGTAATCGCTCGTTTCCTCCTTCCCGTGCATCGAGTCTCGATCTCTAGGTATACATATGTTTTGGTTGTGGCACAGTGAAGGGGTAGTCGTTTCCTAGGATCCGTGCGGGAAACGATGGATCTGCGGGTGGTAGGATACAGCAAGGAGGAAGATGATGATGAGCATGGTCAAGGTGAAGGCGGGCGTTGTGGCTGGAAGCGTTCCGGTCTTAGCGGCCCTTGCCTTGATCTTGCTTCCATTCATCTCCTACATCGCCTGGGCGATCGAGCACCTGCTGATCAACCCTGGGATGGCGTGCGACCCCACCGGGCCGTCGACGGTGCTCGACTTCATCGGGGTTCAATCGGGTTACGTGATCCTGGGCATCGTCATTGCCTTCGTGGGGTTCCCGGTCTTCAACGAGTGCGTCAAGAACCTGAGGCGGGAGGCCCAGGATCACGCCTTGCTCCTCGATGAGCTTCGATCGCACGACGTCAACGGCCTGGGGATGCCCGTGGACGGCGACGGCCTCACCAACCGCGAGCTGGTCTACGGCATCAACGCCATCCACGCGTCGCAAGGCAGCAGCCCTATACGGGAGAAACTGCTCTGCTTCGAATGCGGCAGCACCATTTCGCCGGGGCAAAACCAGCGGTACCATGCAGCATGCCCCGACTGCTATTATATGAGGCGGGGGGCGATCGCCTATGCGAGGGCCGCTGGGCTCATCGGCATGGCTACCCTCCTCGCCCTGGCAGCCGTTATGGTCGCCACTGCCTGGATCTGGTTTGGCGTCATCGGCCTCGGCGCGATCGCGCTCTGCACAATCGCATGGGGGCACTACCTCCGCGAGTCGAAGCCGCGGGTGTAGGGCGCGCGGCGGGCCGCCACTCACGTCCGGCCCAGCAGCTCGCGGACGCGGGAGACAACGGGCGGGAAGAAATCGTTGATGGGTTGAGGGACGAGGATGTCCGCGACCTCGTCGTAGGGGGTCTCGCCCTTGTTGTTGATGACGAGCTTGGCCCCCCGCCTCTTCGCGAACAGGACCATCCGTGCTGCCGGGTTCACGACGAGCGAGGAGCCGAGCACGATGAATAAATCGCAAAGCTGCTGCGAGTGGCGCATGGACTCTGCGAGGTCCTTCTCCGGGAGGGGATCCTTGAAGTTCACGATGGAGGAGATGATCCTGCCGCCGCACGAGGGGCATCGTGGCTGGTTCGGGCGCTCGGGATCGGTCCGGTACCCGTTGCCGTGCACGAGCTCGTTCCAGCCGACGTCCACCTTCTTGAAGACCGCGTCGCATGCCAGGCACCTGGCCAGGTGCTTGTTCCCGTGGAGCTCGGCGAGCTTCCCGGCAGGGAATCCCGATTCCATGTGCAGGCCATCGACGTTCTGGCTGATGAGGAACTGCACCTTGCCCATCCTTTCTAGTTCCACGATCGCCATGTGCCCCGCGTTGAGCCGCACCTCGTCCACAGCTACCTTGTAGGCTGGGGGCGGGAGACCCTTGTCACGCCGCGTCCAGACACCATCCGGGCCTCGGAAGTCGGGGATGCCCGACGCCGTGGAGATGCCGGCCCCGGTAAAGATGATCACGTGATTGCAATGAATGATCCACCGCGCCGTGGTCTCGATAGCGTCTGCGAGCGAATCCATCTCTGGTCTCGATCCCATGTGTTCGCGTAAGGAATTAAAGAAGATGAGCTTGAGCACTACTCGCGGCCCTTCCCGACCGATCGGGCGGGCCTCCTCGCGAGCGCGGGGAGCGTTTCCTTGACGCCGAGGGTGAATATCGCGATGCACGCGACGAGGATCAAGCTCCAGAAGGAGAAGGCCGCGACGTGCCCGAAGTTGTCGTAGAGGACAGCGAAAAGAATGGCCTCTGGTATCGAGACGATGCCGATGATGAAGTAATACAGCCCGTAGGCCTTCCCCTTCTTCCTCTCCGACAGGTCGGAGACCATCGCTCTGCTCGTCGGATCCACCATCCCCATGTAGACGCCAAAGAGCACGAAGTCCGATGCGATCATGATGGCCGAGAACGCCGATGATGCGGGATCGGATGGCCAGGGGATGGCGAGCACGACGGTCGCCGCGAGGAGCAGCACTAGGCCGGCCGTTAGGACCTTCTTCCGGCCGACCGTGTCGGACAGCTTTCCTGCCTTGATCGATACGATGGAATTCACGACGTTGAACACCGCGAATAGCAGCGCCCCGATCAAGAGGCTCGCACCTGGATTGACGCTATCGAAGAACTCGTTGGTTCGCGCGATGAGGAACCCAGCGTTGAGGCTCGCGAACTCGATCGAGGCGAGTACGGCGACGGTCTTTACGAACTGCCTTGAGACCCGCTCCGGCGCCGTGTCCGGCCCAGCGCCTGGCCTCGGCAGCGAGGCTTGCTTGATGTCCTTGACGAAGAAGATGAACACGACGGCGATGATGCCCGGTATGACCGAGAGGATTATGACCCATTGGGACGTGAACGCGAGGGCGAGCAGCAACGCGGCGAGGAGCGGGCCGAACACTGCACCGAGGTTGTCCATCGACCGGTGGATGCCGAACGCTTTCCCCGAGTGTTCATGGCCGCCGTAGTAGCCGATAAGCGCGTCGCGGGGCGAGGTGCGGATGCCCTTGCCGATGCGGTCGAGCGCCCGGAAGAGGGTCACCGCCACCTCGGACGTCTGGAAGCCGATGAGCGGCTTCGCCACCACGTTCGAGACCGCGTAGCCCGCGATGATGAGTTTCTTGCGCCCGTGCAGGTGCTCGGAGAGCCAGCCGGAGAGTCCCTTGATGACGTTGGCGATCGCGTCGGTAACACCGAGGATAAGGCCGAGGTCGACGATGCTGCCGCCGATCCCGGCGATGACGAAGTTCGGGAGCACGGGGATGATCATCTCGGAGGATATGTCGGTGAACAACGACACGAACCCCAGCAGCAGGACAGGGAGGGCGACGCCGAGCACCACGCGTTGCCCTTCTGCCCCTCCATCGCTAGCTCGGCCGGGCTTCCCCTTGCCGTCGGATCCTTTCTCTGCGGGCTCCATTGAGGGCTCACTCCCTTTCCTCGATGTCGATGAGCGGTTGGACTAAAGCCTTGTTCTTGCACGATCTCAGCAGTTCCAGGCCCAGTTCACGCTTCAGGGAGAAGTAGATGGTTTTGATCTCTTCCCAGCTCTTGCCCGGGTATTTCTCGTGCAAGACGAGGTCGCGGTTCCCCGGGCAGCCACCCGCCCGCATGCAGCAGTAAGACAAGCTGCCGAAGCACGTGCGGTCGTCGTCCCAACCGTGCTTCTTGGAAAACGCGTCCTTGAGTCGCACGAAGTCGGCCTTGGAAAGGCCCACCTTCTCGAGCACGGCATCCCGTTGGCAGGTGGCCGCGAACGTGAGCGCGTGGCCCGGGTGGCAGCAGAAGGTCAGCGATCGGGGGTCACCTCCGTGGCACGCTGGCACCGGGGCGATCGGCCAACCTGGCAGGTCCCGGAGCAGCCGGGCAGGAACCAGGGCATCGATCGCGGCGCGGGCCTTCGAAGCGTTCATGTTCGACATGTCCCCCATGGTGCAGAGAAAAAAAGAATTCCCACCGCCTGGGATGCTCGCAAGAAACGAGACGCGGTCACGCCTCCGAAGAACGGCGAACTATTTTGCCCGCTCGTCGACAAGAGAGACGATATCCTTCAAAATGAGGTTGGATCCCGCGGCTTTGATGGCGTCGCCGAGATTGCGTTCGCAAAATGGGCACGCGGTGACCAGGACGGCTGCACCCGTCTGTTCTGACTCCGTGACCCTCTTCTTGGCCGTTTCCAGGGCGAGGTCCTTGATGGCCGACTTGACGCCGGCCCCGGCGCCGCAGCACCAGGCGTTCTGCCGGTTGCGGGGCATCTCCACGAACTCGACGCCGGGGAGCCTCTTCAAGACGGCGCGGGGCGCCTCGTACACGCCGCCGTGGCGGCCGAGGTGGCATGGGTCGTGGTACGTGGCCTTGATCCGCTGTTCCACAGGCTTGAACGCGAGCTTGTTGAGGTTGTCCTCGATGTATTCCGTGAAGTGCTGCACCTTGAACGGCATCTTCAGGCCGAACTTCTTCTCGTATTGCAGCGCCCACGTGCGGAAGCAGCCCGCGCACGACGTGACGACGACCTTCGCCCCCGCGTTCGTCACGGCTGCGATGTTTCGTTCGGCAAGGGACCTCGCAGCGTCGACCTGTCCCGTGGTGATGAGCGGCGATCCGCAGCAGATCTCGTCCTTGAGGATGGCGAAGTCGACCCCCATCTTCTCGAGCACGGAGATCGTATGCTTCACGACATCCTTCTCCCTGAACGCCGCGGTGCAGCCCATGAAGTACACGACCTCTGCCTTGTCCTTCACGTGCCTCTTGACGTGCTCCTCCGCGAAGCGCTGGTCGGCCGGCTCGCCGTAGGGGTTGCTCTGCTTGTCGACGTTCTCCTTGAAAGCCTTGTGCGCCGGCAGCGGGCCGAGGCCGCACGCGACCGCCTCGGCTCGCAGCGCCTCGAAGACCTCGACCAGGTGGTCGCCAACGTCTTGCTGGCA
>JAFGBX010000143.1 GCA_016932935.1 Promethearchaeota archaeon
AACTTGGCAAGTTGCCAAGATTTTGCCGGGCGGGTCGTTAGAGGAAACCCGCGGGTGATCGTGACGAGTCTTCGGTGCCCGTCGACGCGTGGGCACCTTGTTCGATGGCACGTTTCAGCAGCAGCGCCGCCACGCGTGCCGAGACCTGGTGGCGGTCGCCCGTCCTCCCGCACTCCGTGCAGGTGAACTCGTGGTATGGCGTGCCTGGCTTCCGCGTGCGTCGCAACACGCCCGTGCGGGCGAAGCACTCGTCGCACTTCAACGATGTCGTTATAATCCTTGATTCTTCCTCTTAAAAATGCTTTATACATGAGCTCTGCAAGCGACGGGACAGGGATCACGAGATCCACTTGCTTCAGCAAGAATTCATAGTAGATCTTCTTTAACTTCGAGGAAATAGTTAGATTGCTCACGTTCGAGCCCGGTTTTTGCATCTGGAAAAAAGCGAAGAGGCCCGACACATAGCGACGGTGCGGAGAGAACAAGACGTCTCCGAAGTACCTTTTCTCGGGCCTGGAAAAAACCACTCGCAGTCGGGCACGTGGTTCTCACGCCAAACGCGCCGTCCTGAAAGAGGCGGAGTACACGCGTTTGGGACGAGTGTGAATACTCTTTGAGGATGGAGAAACACGTGACATGGGAAGGTGAAACAACGATCCCTCGTGAAATCACGGGATAGGCCACGAAAGGCTCCCTTTGTGGTGGCATCGTTGATGGGAGGTCGCCTCTACATCCCTCGAAGGGCATCGGGTATCTAAGCCGCGTCGCCGCCCGCCGCCGCCATGCTCGCCATGGCCAGCCGGCACGGTTGGCTCACCGCACGCGCCATCCTGCCCGTTATCCCGACCGGCTCGGTAGCTTTATATCCGCACGCTTGTATGGTTCTATCAGTTGGTATCAGCCCGACCCATGCCGCGTGCCCGCGGCAGGTAACGGATCGCCCGCGCGCGATCGGGCGCGTGGGTGCGAGTTCCCACAGCAGTAGCTTATTTTAGAAAAGAGGTAAATATTTATATACTCGGGCTACTTTAAGTGTTGGATCGAGACATCGAGTTGCATGGTCACGAACGCTAGGTGACCTTTGGTTCCAGAACAGAGCCGTCCGGTAGACCGCCCTTGAACTGCATGTCAGTTGGGGCTCCGAATAGCATTCCGACACCACATCAGAACAAACCGAGAATTTCAAGGAGGCGATATGCCCATGAGCAAGACGATCACCCCATCACGCGAATCACGAATCATCAAGCAAGACAAACCATACGATTTCGAGGACAATCCGACCACCTGCCCCGAGTGCGGCAAGCACGAGATCATCTCCGACACCCAGCGTGGCGAGAGCGTGTGCTCGAGCTGCGGCCTGGTGCTCCAGGATCGCGCCATGAACACCGAGCAGGAGCGCCGCGCGTTCACGACCGAGGAGAAGTCCAAGCGCATGCGCACGGGCAGCCCGGTCACGAACCTCCTGCCGGACATGGGGCTCACGACGATCATCGACACGCCCAGCCCGCAGAACCAGCGCCTCTACCGGGCGGTCAAGTGGCAGAACCGCCTCCCGTGGTCGAAGCGCAACATCCTGATCGCCACGACCGAGATCAAGCGCATCGGCGGCATCTTGAACCTGCCCCAGGACGTCAAGGAGACCGCCGCGCAGATCTACAAGAAGGCCTTCAACAAGAAGCTGCTCCGCGGCCGGTCGATCAAGGCCATGGTCGCCGCGTGCATCTACTACGCGTGCCGGACGAGCAAGATCCCCCGCACGATGCAGGAGATCCTGGACCAGTCCACGGTCGACGGGAAGGAGCTGCGCAAGGCCTACCGCACGCTGATCAAGGAGCTCGGCCTCAAGGTGCCGTCGCTCGACCCAACCGCCCTCGTGGCCAAGTACACGAGCGAGCTCCACGTGTCCAGCGCCGTGGAGAAGCGCGTGGTCGAGATCCTGCGCCAGGTCAAGGGCGAGCGCTTCGTCGCGGGCAAGGATCCCAAGGGCCTCTGCGCCGCCGCCGTCTACATCGCGGCGCGCGAGCTCGGCGAGGCGCGCAGCCAGCAAGAGATCGCCCACGTGATCGGCATCACGGAGGTCACGCTGCGTTCGCGTGCCAAGGTCATGCAGAACTTCCTCGGTGCAGAGTGAACGTCCCGCACATCCCGATCATGAAGTACCGCTAACCTTTCCTTTTTTTTCGGGTCGTAATCCACTTTTGTTCAGATCATCTTGAACGGGTTAACGAGGTCGTTCCCGTACTTGTTTGCAAGAGATATCGCCTTGATCAGCATCGTGAACGCCTTGTCTACCGCGCTCGCGAACTGCGGCCTGTCGAGGAAGTCGGCCTCGACCATCTCGATGCCGCGATCCTTCGCCCACGCGAGCCCTCTCGCACGGGCGGCCGATGAGACCTCCTTGGTCGCGTTCAGGCGAACCCCGACGAGGATCGATGGCGGGTGGCTTAGCAACGTTCGCTTCAACTCGCGCTCGTACTGGTCGAGATCCAGCAAGCTGCTCGTGGGATCATCGGTGATGTCATACGTGAACACGACGCCATGGGCTCCCGGAAAAAAAGCCCGTCGAATATCCGCGAATTCCGGGTCGTATGATAGCACCCAGGCAACGACCCGGAAAGATAAGTCATCCTTGATAAAGTCACGTTCGTAAAGGATGACGGGCTGGAGCGTCGGGAGGTCAGCGTCGGTTTGGCCCCACTCGCGGCCGATCTGTCCCTTTCCCGTGTATCGGGAGCCGACTATCAGGATCTTGATGGTGTTTCCCTTCACTTTGGA
>JAFGBX010000144.1 GCA_016932935.1 Promethearchaeota archaeon
CGAGGCGACGATCAAGTACCACAGCACGTTCAAGAATTCCGACGGCAGCACGGCGGCTAGGACGATGGCCACCATGATGGCGAGCGAGATGATGACCAGGGCGACGAACCCGCCTTGGGATCTCGAGAAGGTGATGGCCATGGATATCATTCATCAGCAGAATTTTAAAATATAAGTGCCATGTTATTTTTTATAGTGTATGCGTGATTCCACGAAAAGTGAACCGAATGGCCGAGAAGCTACTCCTCAACAAGAAGCTGTCGATTGACGCGGACGACCGCAAGATCATGTCGTTGCTGCAAGAGAACCCGGACCTGACCCACAGCGAGATCGCGGAGAAGATCAACAAGTCCCAGCCTGCCGTGGGGGCCCGCATCTTGAAACTGGAGCGAAAGGGCCTCCAGGCGACCCAGTACGGCGTCGAGCTGCGGGGGAACAAGTTTTCCCTCGCCCTCGTGACCATGCACGCCAAGGATCCCAAGGCCGTGCTCGACATGATAGGTTGCTGCCCGTTCGTCATCAACGCGTTCAAGACCTCAGGCAAGACCAACGTCCTGGTCTGGTTGGTCGGTTCGCGCCTCGACAAGATCGAGGAGATCGTCGAGATCCACTTCCGCTCCAAGCCTGACATCACGCACGTCAACATGTCGGTCGTCATCGAGACGATCAATCGGCTGGTGCTCCCGCTCGACTTCAATTTCGAGAGCCATAATACCGTGAAGTGCGGCGAGGGTTGCCACGCGCTGCTGCTCGAGCGGACGGAGAGCGGTGCCGACTACGCGCCGTTTAAGGGCGACAGCGACGTGAACAAGGCATTCAACGTCGACGACGACGACAAGCGCATCGTCATGTACTTGCAAGGCAACCCGGAGATGACCCACTCGTCGATCGGCGAGAGGATCGGCAAGAGCCAGCCCGCGGTCGGCGCCCGCATCACCAAGATGAAGGACAAGATGTTCCTCGGCATCCAGAAGGGCGTGAACTTCCGCGTGGTGGACCAGTTCCACCTCGTGCAAGTCGCCATCTCCGCCCTCAACAGCACGAAGATACTCGAGCGCATGAGGCAGTGCCCCTTCATCATCACGGGGTTCCGCTCGACGGGTGATACCTCGCTCGTCGTCTACATCGCGGGGCACTCCCTCGAGAAGATAGACGACATCATCGACTTCTGCGTGCGATCGGACGAGAACGTGAAGGAAATCGAGACCGCCATCATCCTGAAGTACATGAAGGATCTCGTGCTGCCTTACAACTTCGACTGCGAGTTCCTGGAGGACATCGGCTGCTTGGAATGCAAGCATTGCAGCGCGCTCTTGTCGAAGAAACTCCCCGGCGTCGAAACAAGGGCGGTATCGAATAAGCGCTCTGATGCCGAGTCTTGAGGCCGGCGAGCCCACTCGTCGGGTTCCGCCCCTCCACCTCCTTCCACTGCTCGCGTAGCGCGTTTCGAACCCACTCGTGTTTAAAAACAGACACGGCATTGCCCTTTTGACGTAAACGATTTTATCCCCCAAGACTTGACCTAACTATATCGGTCATGAAGAATGAGACATGATGAGACATGGCGGTAGAATCCGACGTTTTCGACTTGATAATCATCGGTAGTGGCCCGGGTGGCTACCACGCGGCGCTTCGTGCCGGCCAGTACGGCGCGAAGGTGGCTCTGATCGAGAAACAGAACCTTGGTGGCACGTGCTCGAACTGGGGCTGCATACCAACCAAGGCGCTCTACGCCTCCGCGAAGCTGCTCGAGGACGTTCAGGAGAAGGCGGCAGCCGCGGGCGTGAAGTGCGAGGGGAAGGTCGTGGCCGACTTCACGGTGGCGGCGAACCGAAAGAACGAGATCGTGAAGTCCCTCGTCGACGGCATCGGCGGGCTGTTGAAGACCCGCAAGATCCCCGTGTTCTGGGGTGCGGGCAAGGTCGATGGCGGCAGCATCGACAATGGCTTCGACGTGAGCGTCACGGCGAAGGACGGGGCGAAGACGACGCTCAAGGGCAAGCGGGTCATCGTCGCCACGGGCTCGACGCCGGCGCTGATACCCGCGTTCAACATCGACCACAAGAAGATCCTGACCTCCGACGATATCTTGCACCCCGACTTCAAGACGCTCCCGAAGTCGATGATCGTCATCGGCGGCGGCGTCATCGGGTGCGAGTTCGCGAACATCTTCGCGCGATTCGGCGTCAAGGTGACCATCCTCGAGTTCCTCGACACGATCCTCGCCACGGAGGAACCGGCGATCATCCGCGAGCTCAAGAAGAAGTTCGACGCGCAAGGCATCGCCATCTTCACGGGCATGAACGTCTTGAAGATCGAGGCGACCGGAACCGAGGTAAAGGCGACCACGGTGCCCGCGAGCACGCCGAAGGAGGCGATTGACGCGGCCGAGAAGGCCGTCCACGAGGCCGAGCTGTGCCTAGTCTCGATCGGGCGGGCGAAGGTGTCGCAGAACCTGGGCCTCGAGCAGCTCGGGGTCAAGGTCGAACGGTCGCAAGTCATGATCAACAAGGACACGTGCGAGACCGACGCGAAGGGGATCTACGCGATCGGCGACGTCACGGGCGTGTTCATGCTCGCGCACGTGGCGTCACACCAGGGCGACGTGGCGGTCGCCAACGCCCTCGCCAGCATAGGCGGTTTCGACGTGAAACCTCGGGTCGCGAATTACAGCGTCATCCCATACACGATCTTCACGAGCCCGAACATCGGCTCCGTCGGCTTGCGGGAAAAGGCTGCGAAGGACAAGCACGGCTCGGTGAACGTCGGCCGGTTCTTCTACGCGAGCCTGGGCAAGGCGAAATGTATGGGCGAGGAAGAGGGCTTCATGATGGTGGTTGCCGACGCGAGCACCGACCAGATCGTCGGGGCGACCTGCATCGGTGCCGAGTCGCCCGAGCTCATCTCGGAGATCACGGTCGCCATGCACCACAAGATCAAAGCGCACGAGCTCGGCGAGGTCGTGCACAGCCACCCGACGATCTCGGAGATGGTGCTCGAGGCGGTCGAGGACGTGCACGGCATGGCCATCCACAAGGTCGGCCGGCGCAAGTGAGCGGTCTCGTGGCGCTGGCAAGAACCGATAGCACTCCCTCTTGACTTTTTCTATCACATCCCTCTTTACCGCCACGCCGATTGCGAATATCACGTTTTTATCCCAGCGAGAAGACGTCAATATATGGGATAACCAGTTGTGGAAGCCGCCATGAAGGTCGTGCTCGTCTACCCCAATTACCTGGAATCGTTCTTCGTCGTTCCTACATCGTCCCACCTACCGATAGGGCTAGCGATGATCGCCGCGGTGTTGCGGGGCGCGGGGCACGACGTCTTCGTGATCGATGCAACCGTGCAGAAGTTGAACATCCATCGATTGACCAGGAAAGTCGCCGAGCAGCAGCCCGACGTCATCGGCATCACCGCGAACGTAGCGTTCGGGTGGAAGTCGCTTCTCACGGGGAAGTGGTTGAAGCGCGCGCTGCCAACGAGCAAGGTGGTGTTCGGCGGCCCGTGGCCGTCGACAGAATACCGCATGCTGCTCGAACACGGGGCCGCGGACGCTGTCGTGATCGGCGAGGGCGAGCTCTCCACAGTAGCGTTACTCGACGCGTGGGATAAAGGGGTACCCTTGAACTCCATAAAAGGAATTGCGTTCGTGGATGGAGACGCCATCGTGGCAACCGAGCGGCCGCCGCTGATCGAGGATCTCGACGCGCTGCCGTTCCCCGCGTGGGATCTGTTCCCGAGCCCCGCGAAATACGTCATCAGCTCAAGGGGAAGGCGCCACTATCCCATCATGACGTCGCGAGGCTGCCCGTTCGACTGCATCAACTGCACCAAGTTCGTCCACGGGTTCAAGCTGAGAAACCGGTCGATCGAGAACGTGATCGAGGAGATAAAGCACCTCCGACTGCGGTTCCGCGCCGACGAGATCGCTTTCATCGACGACGGTTTCAACTACAACATCGAACGGGCGGAGAATCTTTGCGACGCGATAACATCGCTCGATTTCCAGATCCACCTCCGTTGCCCGAGCATCCGGGCGGATCGGCTCACCCCAAGGCTTGCCTGGAAGCTCAAGCAAGCCGGCGCCTACGATGTCGCCATCGGGATCGAATCTGGAAACCAGGCCATCGTGAACTCGATCGGCAAGAACCTCGACCTACGCGCCGCAAGGCGGGCGATTCGAATCTTGCGTCGGCTGCGGGTGATGACGATGGGATTCTTCATGGTGGGCTTGCCTGGCGAGAACATCCATACGGTGCTTGACACCAAGCGGTTCATCATGGAGTCGGGGCTCGATATCGTCGACATCTTCAAGATCGTGCCGATCCCCGGCACGAAGCTAGCGAGCATCGTTGCCAAGGAGGCTACCATGCTGCAAGATCCCGGGAAGCGAATGCAGTTCTATTCCTACGACAAGCCCGTGTTCGAGATGGCCGGGATGCCACGGGAACTCGTGATGCTGGCTATCCAGGACATGTACAGGTCGTTCTATATGAACTTGCACAAGATCTCGTGGTTCGTCAAGCAAATCGCCGTCACGAACTGGCGCTGGTATACAAGTGCGTTCATGCTCGTCTTGCGGTTTATTTTCGAGAGGGGTCAGGGAACGGGGACGCACTACACGAGAACGATCATCCTGGAGAAAATTCGCCGCGGGAGGGCTTGAAGGACGCCCGTATCGCTTCGAACGCCGCGCTGGATCCGATCAGATGACCTTGAGAAGGGCCAGAAACAGGACCATAAACGCGCCGACCAACAGCGGGTTGAGGATGTTGTCCATGATGCGCCTCGAGAACACGTCGATGGCCGCGAAGACCAGCGCGTTTCCCACCCCAAGCACGAGCACTTGTACCCACGACACGGCGTCCCACGGTACCAACACGAACCCCAGCAGCGTCATGCCGAACGCCACGACGCAGCCGGCGATCAATCCCTCCCAGGACTTGAGAGGGCAGGCCGGTATCTTGTGCCTCCCGAACCGCTTCCCGACGAGCGATGCCGTCGCGTCGGCCAGGCTCTCGACGAGCGCGACCGTGACGAAGACCGTGAACGGCCCGAAGAGGAAGGGCATGAGGCACAACACGACGGGGATCGAGGATATGAGCGATTGAGACTCGGTTTCTTTCAAGCTGCTAGCGAACCACTTGTGTGCCCAGTCCGGCGTGAGCCAGAAAAGTTTGTTGTAGTTGATGAGGCGCAGTGTCTCGGCGAGCATGAACATCGCCACGAACGCGTAGCCGATCGTGACGATGGCGAAGTAGGCAAAGCCCTTTGGAGTGAGATCCGCGGGCAAGCCCGGCGCGATGATTATCGACATGAAGTGGATGATCAAGATGACCCCAACGGGGATCAAGTGCAATAGCTTGCGGAGCATGTCCCGCTTGTTGTCCATTGCGAAGCCAGCGTTCTTCTCCAAAAGCCGCTTGTAGCTGCGTTCCTCCTTGAGCGCCGGGTTCTTGCGGGCGCGGAGGACCTCGCGGATGATGTATCCCATCAAGAAGACGAGGAACCCGTACAGGATGACGTCGGCAAGCAAGAAGAACGTGTCCTCCCACCCGGCTGAGATGCCCGTGTTGCCGTACATGAAGGGGAACGCGCCGCAGCAGAAGAAATAGATGCAAGCCATCAAGAAATCGTTGATCGAGCACTCGCGAAGTTCCGGCTTCTTGTAATGCTGCACGGCGATCACCGTGCTGAAAATGCCAAAGGCAAAATACATTACCGACACGGGCAAGGCAAGGAGCGAAACCATCTACAACACGCGAAGGAGGCTTTCGGTTAGGAGGACCAACGGTTCGATCTTGCCTGGACGGGATCGCTTAAATGAGTTAGTGGCCCCGCCGGCTTGTTAATAGCGAACCGTGTTTTTCTTATTAGTCCCGGCGATCGAGGTAGAGTTAAGTGGGCTCGAGCGAAGGATAGATGGAGCATCCATGGTCGATAAGGAACCTCCCCGGCCCGACGAGGGGCAAGAACCGGGATCGAAGGTCGGTCGAGGTCAAGACCCCTCGGGAATGGTTGACGAGATCCTTGGATACATGGAAATCATCAAGAAAAAGCTCGTCGGTGACGATTTTTCCACGCTAGGTGCCAAGATATATAATGTAGAGACGTATGCCCCCGAGAAATGCCCGGAATGTGGGAGTCTGCGCCAGAAGTTCTTCCTGCTCATGCAGCCCGGCGAGAGCCTGTTCGACAACGTCGGCCCGGAGAAGACCATTACCAACTACAAGGTATTCTGCCTGGAATGCACGAAGAAGATAAACGTGCTCCCGCAAGGTCATGGGAAGGAGCGAGCGCAGAGGGGGGTCGACGATAAGCGATGACCGACGAGGCGAAACCTGTTTCGTTCGAGGGGCACGCGCGCCGGCACCACCGGTACCACCCGGCGATCTTGAAAGCGACGATAGCCCTGTTTAAGCAGCACGCGGCGGCCGTCTCGGAGCTCTTCTCGTCGGAGGCAGATTCGATGTTGTTTTTAAACGCGATCAAGAACGCCAAAGTCGTGGTCTTGAACACGCGAAAGATCGCCAGCGGCCGGCGTGCCCCCGCGAAGCGAAGGAACCCGTGTTTGGAGCACTTCTGCTGGTACCCGGGGCATATCCGGCGATTTTTTCGATCGAGAGCGGATTTCCTCGGGTTTGTCCGGTTCGTTCACACCGCCGCTGCAGCCACGCGTTCGGGGGCGCGACGATCTGACGCCACCGCCCCGCTTTCCCAGCGGCAAACGGGCAGCACGCCGTGCTTCATGCTCGCGAACCACCCGATCTGGGCGAGCGGCGTGTTGAACAAACCAGGCAGGCACGTGGGCAACACGTTCGATATGGCCACCTTCGAGGGCTTCGTGTTCTTTATGCACGAGGCCTTCCACGTCATGCAATGGTACCGCTCCCCGCTGAGGCTCCTCTTCGAGTACATGCGGGCGGTCGTGAAGTCGCTAGCGCTGTCCGACGGGCACATCCCGTGGGCACACGAGCTCATCGAGTTCGAGGTCGAGGCAATGGTGTTCCACAACAAGCTCTGGATGCTGCTCGATTCGTGGCCGGGGGCTCTTGATTACTTGTCCCGCTTCGGGGCGTACAGGTGACGCCCGGTTCCCGAGGTCAATTCGTGCCACTTTTACCGTTCGTGAGCTTCATGGCGAGGGCCTCCTTGATCCCGTATAGGATCAGCTTGACCACGAGACCCCAGCCCTCGAGCCGGAGGTTGCCTGCCTTTACATGGGCGAGGGAGTTTCGCAAGATCTGGATCTGGGTGAGATTCGGCGGGACATAGAGGACCTCGGAGTTCGCGCGCAAGAGCAAGTTGTAGCCAGGAACCGGTTTCCTCCCGATGCTGATCTTGTCGATGCCTTGCCTGGTGATCGTGACCACGAGGACGAACTCGGACGTTTTCCTTGCTGGATTCTCGAGCACGATCTGGAAGGTCTTCCCCGAGAAGAGCCGGCCGAACTGCCGCATGTCGACGGACTCGTGCATGGGATGAGCTTGGAAATACTTTTCCACGCGGGGGTTCACGAACGCGGAGAAGATCGCCCGCAACGACTTCATGTAATGATCCTTCTGGGAGTCCGCCTTCCCCCCGTGCTTCCCCGCGAGCTCGCCCCCCGCGGAGGCCGCGAATAGTAGCTTCCCGCCGACCGACTGGAGGAAGTCCTTCAACCCCGCCTTGTACTTCCGGCGGAACGGGCCGACCCTTATTTCCTGAATGCGAATCTGATCCACCACCACGTCGAGGTTCCAGAACCGGCCCATGCACCACGAGCGCAAGTCCTCGAGCTCCTTGGGGGTCATCTCCGGGTGGGTGATGACCGCGTTGTTCTCGTCGAACCGGGCCCAGTTCTTCTCGAAGATGCGGCCTTTCGCGTCCATCTCGTCCCAGAAGCCGCTGCCCGGGAAGGGCGTCGCGATGCCGAAGGCACAGCTCGCGCAGCCGACCATCCGCCCGCGGTCGGGGAGCGTCTTGATGAAGGCCTTGGACTGGCTCTCCAGGCCGATGACATAGGTGCCGAGCACCTCGCCACCGAGGCTTCGCAAGATGCTCACTGCCTTCTCTTGCTTTTCCAGCGGGATCTGCTTGTTGGTGATTTTAAGATCCTCCTCGCTCGACGACTCGAGCCCCAGCTCCCACGATATCATGCCGGCTCGGATCATCTTCTCCACGACGTCGGGGTGCATGACAATGTGCTCGGCCCGGCTCATGACCTGGAACGTGATATCGACGTCGTGTCCCCAGCCGTTGCCCGCGGCGATGAGGAGCTCGGCGAGCCGCTCGGTCGGCTTGTGCTGCCCGAGGATGTTCGGGTCGGAGATGAGGATCCGGAGGGGTTTTCGGCCGTGCAAGTCGTATATCGACATGATCTCCTCGAAGGCGCGATCCGGCGACCGGTAACGCTGCCTGCCGTTGCTGAAGTAGGGCTCGCAGCAGAACGTGCACTTGCCCCAGCAGCCGCGGCCGAAGTACATGAGGTCGTACTCCCGGTCGGGCATCAGCGCGTTCTTGTAGACGTATCCCCGTTTTTTGCGCATGTCCCTCGCGGGGAACGGTAGAGCGTCGAGGTCTTGAATCTGTTCGCGATCCGGGTTGTGAACGATGCCCCCGGGGGTGCGGAAGCTCAGGCCCGCGATGTCGCGCCAGGGCTTCCCCTTCACGACGTCCATGAACGTGAGCTCGCCCTCGCCGCGCGCGATGGCGTCGACCGCCAGGTCGTCGAAGACGGCGGCATGAGCGCCCGTCGGATGGAAACCTCCCGCGATGACGGGGATCCGCGGGTCGTACCGCTTGACCTTCGCGACGAGGGCCTTCCCCGTGTCGTGCTCGGTCGCCGACATGGACACCGCCACGAGGTCGGGCTTGAACGCGACGATGACACGCGAGAAGGGTTCCTTGTCAAGCGACTCGTCGAAGAGCATCATCTCGGCGACCTCCTCCCTGATGAAGCCGGCGAGGCATTCCAAGCCCAAGGGGATCGGGTTCAAGGCAAAACTGAGTCCCGTGGATCCGTGCGGGAAGATGAGCATGACGCGGGAGAAGGGGCCGTTGTAGAGATCCATTATATACCAGGGAGTCTTGCCGTGTTCTTGAGGTTTCCTCGGCGAGGGGCGTAATGAAGGTGGTGTGGAGGCCGGTTCTTGAAACCGGTTCATCGCTCGCCGGCTGCGACGGCCTTGAAGCGCTCGACGATGAAGTCGCAGTGCTGCTTCATGAGGCGTGGGTGCGTGTCGATGCCAATCAGGCGTTTGTTGACCTCCTCGCAGTTCGGGCAGAGGCCCGTCTTGTGCCTCGGCATCCTGTAGGGCAAGAACGAGTCGCCGTCCTGGAACACCTTGGTCATGTAGAGCGGCTCCGGGTACAGGATCTTCGTGAACGCGTTCTTCCTGTTGAGCGCGTTGACCATGGATCTGCCGTCCTTGAAGCCCAGCTTCTCGAACTCGAGCAAGCCGCCCCACCAGTTGCACGAGGGCTCGGCATACTCCGGCACCTCGGGAACCTTGATCCCCTTGACGTCCTTGAGCTGCTCGTTGAGGTAGAACCATGCCGACTGCCGCTTGCGGTTGTTCGACTTCACGACCTTCATCTGTGCGATGCCGACCGCGGCGGAGAGCTCGGTGGGGCGCAGGTGCCAGCCGAGGCGCGCGAACACGTACCAGCTAGACTCGCCGTGGTGGCGCACGACCCGGCACTGCTCGGCCAGCTCGTCGTCGTTGGTCGTGATCATGCCACCCTCCCCCGTGGTCATGTTCTTGCTCGGGAAGAAGCTGAAGCAGCCCGCGTCGCCGATCGCGCCCACCATCTTGCCCTTGTACTTGGCGCCGTGCGACTGGCACGCGTCCTCGAGGAGGAAGATGCCCTTCTCCTTGCACACCTCGACCAGGGGATCGACGTCGGCAGGCATACCTGCTAGGTGCACGGGAATGATGGCCTTGGTCTTCGGCGTGATCTTCTTGATGGCGTCGTTCGGATCCATGTTGTACGTCTTGAGCTCGATGTCGGCGAAGACGGGCATGGCGTTCGTGTGCATGACGCTGCTGGCCGTTGCCATGAACGTGAACGGGGGGACGATGACCTCGTCGCCGGGGCCTATCCCCTTGGCGCGGAGGGCGCAGAACAGCGCGGCCGTGCCCGAATTGACGAAGATCGCGTGCTTGACCCCCGTCCACTCCGCGAACTGCGTCTCGAACTCCTTGTGCGCGAGCCCGTCGAGGATGTCGAGGCGCTTGGACTTGAGCACCTTGATGATCTCCTCTAGGGTCGCCTCGAATTCAAAGCGCTCCTCGTTCAGGAAGTTGAGACTCTCGTCCTTGGAGAACTTCTTGATCAGCTTTTCGACGTCCTTTGGATCCATGGCGTTCACGCAGGGAGATGGCTTGCCGATTGCGCGAAGAAGTAACGCGTGGCAAGCGGTTGAATCCAATAGCGATTTAATACTTTATTCTGACCGCAGACGTGTCGGAGTTTGTGGACGTCTCGCTTCCGGGTGACCATTGCTGCCGGTTTTTAGGCGGTGCTTTATATGTATAATATTTATAAATGAACCAGCATAACTCCATTTAAAAACGTGCTTTTAAAGCTCCTGTCGGTGATTCATCATGGCGAAAAAACGCACAGCCGCTGCTAGTAAGAGCGAGTCTTCCGCCGGGGACGTGGAGATCAAGCCCGAGTGGAAAATCGAGAATGTTGTGGCTACGGTGTCGATCGAACTAGAACAACCGGGCGAAAAGATCGACTTGAACCAGATAGCCCGCAAGTATACAGATTGCGAGTACAATCCCGAGCGCTTCCCCGGCCTGGTCATGCGCGTCGAGGATCCCAAGGCCACGATCCTGATCTTCAGCACGGGGAAGATGGTCGTGACCGGCCTGCGACAAGCATCCGAGGCCGAGACGGTCGTGAACAACGTCATCAACAAGATGAAGAAGGCGAAGGTCAACATCAAGAACGAGCCGGAGATAACGATCCAGAACATCGTGGCGAGCGGGGATCTCCACACGTCCATCGACCTCAATGAGGCCGCCATCATCATGGAGAACGCGATGTACGAGCCCGAGGTGTTCCCCGGCCTCATATACCGCATGCAGGAACCCAAGACCGTCTTCCTCATCTTCAGCACGGGCCGCATCGTGTGCACGGGTGGGAAGACCAAGGAGATCGTCGGCGAGGCGATCGAGAAGCTCGTGCAGCAAGTCAAGGACTACGGCGTCGCCGGTGACCAGGGCGAGATCGAGGGCGGCGACGATTTCGATTTCATCTAGGCAATCATCCTCTCAGTACATCCTTTTCTTTACCTGGCCTAGGATGCTCGTCGTGCAAGCACTGTAAGTCTTGTCCGGCGAGGGGATGGTGAAAAGGGAGAAAAATCAACTCCCGTTGGATTTGGTGACCTGCTTTTTCAACTTCTGGTGTTCCTTCGCGATCTGCTTCTTCTGCTTGGCGAGCTCCGCCCTCTCCCTCTCGAGCTCGGCCTTCTCGTCCTTCAAGTTCTTGATCTGCTGCTCCTTCCGCTTGGCCATGATCGGGCCAAGGTACTTGCGGAGGTAGATGATGGCACCGATGAGCAGCCCGGAGAACTGGGCGATGTACGTCCAGAAATAGGCGCCCTGGATGGTCTGGTAGAAGGACGTGAATTCGAGAACGAAGGGCATGATGCCCGCGATGGCACAGAGAGCGACGCACGCGCCGACGAGGATGGCCGTTTCGTACTTGTGAGGCTTGCGGCTGGTGATGAAGAAGATGCGTATCCAGCCGAACACGAGCGCGGCACAGATGGGGGTGAACACGAGGGTTCCAGCGCCGAGGAACAGCATCATCACGACCGCGAGGCGCTGGCGGATGGTCTTCAGGTGGCCTTGCAAGGCTTGCTGCTCGGTGATCTCGACCTTCGCGTAGTCCTTCTTCATCTCGTAGACCTTCTTCTTGAACCGGTTCTTGACGTCCGACAGCCCCTTCTTGATCATGTCGCCCGTCGTGACGGTCGTGGCGGCCACGAAGTCGCCCTTCCACAGCGGCTGGATGTACAAGCTCCACATCAGCGAGACGATGCCGTAGACGAACAAGACCTGGTCGAGGAGGTTGTCCGTGTTACCACTTTCGCCGCGGGACATCTTGATGATGCTGTCGGCGATCTTGTACGGCCCCTGGTATGCCAGCAAGATGAAGACGATGAGCACCATGAACACGAGCAGCAGCCTCAGCTTCTTCTTGTTCTCCTCGCCCCTGAACTGGGGCTCGAACTTGGAGAGGAGGAAGATCGTCACCCCGGCGATGCCGATCACGTTGCCGAATCCAGATAGGAATTTCACGACGATCAAGAAGATGACGAGAGTAAAGTTCAAGCTTTTGTCGCCGGTCAGGAGTAACACGAGCATGACGGCGATCGTTGCGCCCAGCAGAGCGGCCCAAGTGATAGCGAGCTTTCTGTCCCATGGATCCATGTCGGTTCACTCGATATGCGTAGGTAGGTATCATATCTATGCGCTAAGCCCCTTATTCTTTGTACTGAGAGACTTCTTATAAGAAGGATCCTCATTCTACTTGGAGTGCATGAAGGTTGCACACCACAATTCCCTACGGATGGAACGAAGCGCATGAGAATCACGACGTCACAACAAGCCAAGGACTACATCGAAGGCGAGGAAAGGAAACGCGGCAAGCAATGCGTCGTCGCGATCGCGGAATCGCAGTATCGAAGCTGATCTGGGGCGGTCTGCAGCACCATCATGGTCGATCTCGTCGACTCCGACACGCATTACCTCGAGAGTCACCGTGACGAGTTCACCAGAGAGGATGGGGGCTTCAGGCCTGTATATGTCATGAAGGGTGTGATCGGGCATATCCCATCCCAATTTGAAATCGATGCTTATGGATGGGGCCCGTTCAAATCCCTCGTGATCAGACGCTGAGATGTGCCCCGCTCCGATGATCCCGCCCGGAAAAGAGACCGCGGGCGGGGGATGGGGACCGCAAGTCCCGCGGGGGCACGGTTGATGGAACGGCCGGCAATCACGAGATACCGATTGACCAAGAATTGACAACATAAAGGGGTTTCACACGATGACCAACGCAGAAACCGAAGACGACGAGCTGGAAAGGATCCGGCGACGGAAGATGGCCGACATGGGTAAGTCAATCGCATCGCCGCAGTTACCAGGCGATGGAAAACCCATGCATCTCGGTTCGGTGGAGCAGTTCAAGGATCTCATAGATAACCATCAAGAAACGCCCATCATCATCGATTTCTGGGCGGAATGGTGCGGCCCGTGCCGCATGCTCGCGCCCGTGTTCGAGAGGCTCGCGGCGGAGTACAAGGGAAGGGCGATATTCTTGAAAGTCAATTCCGACGAGATGACGTCGCTCGCGCAGTACTTCCGCGTCTCGAGCATCCCCGACGTGGTACTCGTGCACCGCAAGGAGGTCAAGGCCGTGTGGATCGGGCTACGCCCGTTCGATTTCTACAAGTCCGAGCTCGACAAGTACCTCGGATCGGTCGGATCTTGAGGCGCCGGCATTGGCCAGAGACCAGCAAGGTGGCATTCCGTGCAGAAGAACAAGTTCCTCGACATCGGCGCAGGGAATAACGGCGTGGATCCCGTCGAACAACTGTTCGACTGCTTGCTCGGGCTCACCAAGCCCGAGATATCGGTGCTCTTGCGGATCCTCAAGTACCCCGACGAATGCTGCCAGGAACTTGCGCGGGCGGAAGGGAAGGACAGGTCTGTCATACAAAAAATACTGAAGTGCTTGTTCGACAAGGGTTGGATCGAGCGGGAGGAGGGGGAACGCGGGAGGCTGACGTACCGGACGCTGCCTGCACATCGAATGAGGGAGATGCTCCTCCGCCGCATCGAGGAGACGCGGCTTCACATGATAGACGTGGTCAACCGGGCCTTCCCGTGAGAGACGAGCTGTGTTGAAGGGAGGCAAGATAGAATCGAGATGCAGCGTCGACCTTCACGCGGCGTCGGTCTTCGGTAGGGACAGCAGCATCGACTTGAGCAGCTTGCATTCCCGGATCGGCACGATCTCGTTCGCGATGCGCTTGATGTCCTTCTCGATGTTCCCGAACACCATCTCCTGGATGAACTCCTTGGCGCCGAGCGTGTTCCCCTTCTCCGTGAGGATGTCGGCGACGATCTTCCGGATCGTCTTCTGCTGCGAGCTCCTGGCCATGTTCAGCGTGAAGACCGTGCCCGTGAGCCGGAACACGAAACCGTCCTTCGTCTTGATGTCGATGATGTTCTGCACCCGGTTCGACCCGCGACGGATGAGGCTGCGGATGAAGTCCCTCGTGAGTTCGTGGCCGATGAACAGCGTGTTGGCGAGGTTCCCGTTCACCTTGTTGATGCGGAAGCGCAATTTCATGCTTGCATCCTCGAAGTCTTGCGTGAATTCGTAGAGCGAGTTCTCAAGAACGCGCTGGTAGAGCTGTTCTTCCTCGGCGGCGGGTGTCTGGCCGATGTATATGCTGTCGAACTCGGGCGAGGCGTGGATCTCGTACCACTGCTTCGACTTCCACCTGTCGACGACCTTCTTTCCACGGCGCTTCGATGCAGCGGGGGCAGCCCCGTCTTGCTTGGCCATCTTGACCATAGCGGATCACGTTGGGTACCGAATGTCTTTATGAGGGATAGAAACCACGGCCGTATTAAACCATTCTTTTACGTCGTCGCCGTTCCCGTGAAAATCATCCGCACGTCGAGGGGAACCACGGGCCCCCGCTCCCCTTCGGATCGTCATCGGCGATCGGGGTACTTCAAGCCAGCGAGCCACGCGGGCGGAAGCGACTCGGGCCCGGATCGGGCGCCACGACGGTCGGGCGGTTTCCATCCGGCGGCTCTAGGGGGTCGCGACCATCCCCGTGCGGCTGGCCGGTAACCGACCCCTCATTGCGAACTTCGCAAACCAACACGACCGAATTGGCGAGATACGCAGCGCCGGCGGTTCTCCATGTTTCTTCTTGTCCCGAAACGGGTCTTATTCGCAAAAACCGAGCACGACATCGCATCTTTTTCGGGGATTATCCAAGTTGTCCTACTTCGGACAATCTATTCCACATGGCGGAAAGAAATAAATATGTGGAAGGGTAGAATCCCTTGCCGGGAGTGGTACGTCGATGAACAAGGCTATTAACTATTCATATGCGAGGGACGGGCGCTTCCCTAATCCGAAGCACGGCCATGGCTTCGTCGGCGAAGTCTTCAAGGTGCACGACCCCCCGTGCCCCGACTGCAAGAGCGACATGGATTTCCACATCTTCGAGAACTTCCATAACACGGGGCAAGATTACATCCAATGGGTTTGCTCCGATTGCGGGTTCTTCAAGAACGTCGAGATCTTGTGACCTCTCGGTTTTTTCTTGCACAAATGTCCATTTCCTGCACGGCTCACCGGTACTGCGGGGCGGATAGTAAAGGCATCCTGGGCATATGTAAGAATCAGGGAGGTTTATCTCCGTCGCATTCCAAGAATGCCCAAACTTGAAGAAACAATATAGAAGTCTGGCTCCTCACGGAAGTGGATTAAACAGCCATAAGATGAAGAGAAGAAAAACAAGGACGTTGATGGGGAAGGATTTTACCTATGATGCTTTGCGCTTCTTCTTCAGCTTAATCACGATGGCAATCACGACGACGACGCCTACCCCGCTGGCCGCGAGGATGATGATCAAGGTAAGCATCGAGAAGGGTTGCGATACATTTCCGTTCGTGTCCCAGCTCATTACGAGAGGCCGGCCCATCGTGTTCCACTCGCCTACTTTACCTGCGACGTATAGGTTTTCCCCGCGTCCCGACATGTCCCAACAAACATCATCCTCGAGGTCACCCCACTCGCTGCGCCAGGTCCTGCTCCAGACAACGTTGCCATTCAGGTTAACTTTGCTCAGTTGGATATCAGAGGTGGTTTTATAGGCGGCGACATCCTTGTTGCCGCCGACATAATACCCGGACGAATCACTCCAAACGGCCAACCCGCCACCGCTTAGCCCCGTAGCGTTCCATAAGGATCCCAGGGTCTGATTCATATGCATGAGGAGGACGTTGCCAGAATGGCTGCCAGCAACCGTGATGTCACCCGCTGCATCGATGTCCAGTGCGTTAAGGATCAAGAAGTCCTCGCTGCCTTGATAGGTCTTACTCCTGATCTCGGTGCCGGTGTCGTCCCAAACGATCATCACACTATCTTCCCGGATTTGCCCGCAAACGAACACGTTGGACGGGGTCGCTCGCACCCCGAGTGCCGTGCTGCTTTCGGAGAACACCTTCGTTTTGTTCCAGACTAGGGTACATGTCGTCGCATCGATGAGCGCAACGAACATATCGAAGTGGACATTATAATCCCCGCGATCACCGCACACGTAAATACCATCTGGTGATGTGCAAGCATCGAAGCATAGGAAATCTTCTCCGGGTGCTGTAGCGAATGGCTCGGTGGTTTGGACAACGTTTCCCGAATGGTCGAGCTTGTACATTCTATACCCGCAGAAACAATAGATATAATTCGTGTCTCCAGTAATACCGCACCACGGGGTTGCACCCGTTAAGTATCGCTCCCAGACCTTGTTCCCGTTAAAATCCCATTTGTACACCATATCTCCATCATCCACGGTGTAGTAGGTTTGATGGCGCGAGAGATCCCCACAGGTATAGATGCCATCTTCACCGACCCATATGCTTTTAAACGCGCCGTAGCGTTCTCCGACCTCGCCGTACCACGTGCTTCCTGGTGCCGCTCTGGTATCACCTGGCATGATACACCATATCAGAGCAGTCCCCGCAAGCATGAAGGCCAGGATCGCGACTCTCCTCATAGAAGCCATTTTCTGCACCTTGTGGGAGGATCGTTCAGAGCGAATTTATCCATTGTTCCCCCTATCGAGACTCATAATCGCATTGAAGTTCAGAATCCCATCTTCGTATCGGCTTTCGACCAGGCCGAGTATCGAATTCTGGTTTCACGCATAGGGGGGTCAAGAAGCCTAATTCTTGCTGGAGAGAGGGGAGATGGCGCGTAGAGCAGCGACGACCCCCTCCAGCTCGTCCACGAACCGGCCCGCCTGCTCCATGGTCGTCGAGCGCCCGATCGTGACCCGCAAGCTGCCGTGGGCGGTCTCCGGGTCGCGGCCGATGGCCGTGAGCACGTGGGACGCCTTCGAGTCGTGCGAGGAGCAAGCCGACCCGGTCGACACCTCGTACCCCGCCATGTCCAGGCGCAGGAGCATCGACTCCCCCTCGACGTACTTTATGCCCACGTTCGCGTTGTTCGGGAGCCGCCTCGTGCGGTGGCCGTTGAGCATGCTGCCATCGATCTCGGCTAGCACGCGCCCGATGATGTAGTCCCGGATCGATGCCTCCCGCTTGCCCTCGTCGTCCATGTCCCGGAAGGCGATCTCGCAGGCCTTGGCGAGGCCGGCGATCCCGGCCACGTTCTCGGTCGCGGGCCGGAACCCACGCTCGTGGCCGCCGCCGTGGATGATGGGCTGCACGTAATTCCCGAGCCCATCCGTCGTGCCGCCGCCTTCGATGAAGAGCAGGCCGACGCCCTTCGGCCCGTAGATCTTGTGCGCGGAGGCAGACAGCATGTGGACGCCCAACTTGCCCGGGTCGGCGGGGATCTTGCCGAACGACTGCACCGCGTCCGTGTGGAACGCGATGCCCCTGGCCGCGCAGACCTCGCCGACCTCCTCGATCGGCTGGATCGTCCCGACCTCGTTGTTC
>JAFGBX010000020.1 GCA_016932935.1 Promethearchaeota archaeon
CTGCCGGCGCGGATCTCGTCCCCGACGGCGACCGCCCGCTGCCGGACGACCACGTCTCGGCCGTCCACGTCTTGGAATGCCACTGGGACGGGATCCTCGGTGACCCCCCACGCGAGGATGAGCCCGGACGGCTCGATGGCGCAGAACGTGTAGTCGTCGACGACCTTCATGGCGGCTTGCACCTGATCCGCGGTGCAATGGATCCGGGGATCCGGTGACACGCCACCCCCGATCGAGAGCAAGGCACCCTCGTCGAGCTCGTCGGCTTGCTCGACCCGATCCATTAACCCGACCTCGATGAGGCTGCCGCGGAACCTCGCGTGCTTGGCCTTCATCATGAGCTGGACGGCGCCGGCTTGCCAGCCGGGGTAGAGCTTTGCCCTCGTCTTGGGATCGACGAAGGTGAGGTCGGCCGGGTGCGTGTCGTTGACGTGGGGGTTGCGCGATTGCCCTTTGAACATGGCGGAGCAGAACTGGAAGCTGTAGCCGCGGGCCGAGGCGATGTCGAACGGCGAGCCGATGGCCCCGGCGAGGCGCTCGCCGAGGGCGGCATGATATTGGTCCTGCCGGATGGCGAACCGCCGCGCGACCTCGGCGGAATCGGGGCGCGCCGGATCGCCCTTTGGGAACCAGTACCTCGACGCGGCTACGGGGTTCGATTCAGCCCCGTCCACGTGCTCGCGGTACCAGGAGGCGAAGTCCAGCTCGGCCAGGGGGACGCCGTGCTCGCCCGCGACGGCGCTCGCGTTGCACCCGGCTGCTTTTCCCTTGTTCGCGGCGATGCCGGCGAGCACGACCGGCAGGTGCTTCGCGTATTGGCCGACGACCTTGAACTGCAAGGCTTGGAATGCCCCGGTCGAGAAGCTGCCAGACCCGAAGATCACGTCTGCGAGAGGCCGGCCCTCGCGCGCCGGCACGAGCGGCACTATCCGCGAACCGATTTCACTGGCGAGGCCATCCCACGCGTCCATACACCTTGCCTGGAGATCCCCGGGCGCGATGTCCCCGCCGTGCCAGAGGTGCTTGGCAAGGGCGTGTATCCGGGCGACGCGGGCCTCTCCCTCCGCCTTGGCCGCCGCCATGAACGCGTCGATCGTGGCTGCCATGCTGTCGTCGTGTCACGGATCGTGGGTGGCCCATAAATACTTTCAGAGGGTGGCGCCGGCGAGGTGTTACGGGGGCAGCGGGCGGCGCCTCGGTGATAGGAGAGGTGGGGAGTGCCGCCTCATTGCAGCAACTTGTCGATCGCTGCCTTGTACTCGGCCTTCTGCCGCAGCCCGATAACCAGGCCACCTTGCATCTTGCCATCCTTGAAGATCCCGACGGCTGGCACCGCGCTGATGCCGAACTTCATGGCGAGCGCGTTGTTCTCGTCCACGTCGCACTTGAAGATCTGGAGCTGCGCCGGTGGGTATTCCGTGGCGACCTGCTCGAGGATCGGCGCGAGGGCACGGCAAGGCCCGCACCACGTCGCGGTGAAGTCGATCAAGACGACCCTGGCGGCCTTCGTCGCCGCGTCGAACTCGGATTGCCCGACTATCATTTTTACCATTTTCTCACCAATCTGCTCTAACCATCTGTCCTTAAAAAAAATGGTCATTAGGGGATGTTGGCTTCCGTCCGCGCCCCGTACCCGCTCTTAAAGGGTATCGACCAAGGCCGCCCACGAGCGCCGCCACGCGTTCCAGGTGATCGCCCTTACGAGTGCAATCACTCGTTGCACCATCACGCACGAGGTCAACCACGCATTCGATACCAACAAATGTGGGGCCGCATTGGACGGCGTGATCCCACGCGGGATGGTGCCCACGCATGCGACACTACTCGGTGTCCTTCATCACGACGCACTCGGACACGATTGCGAAGCGAATCGGCGAGTTCTTCGGCAAGAAGGCCAGCGACACGGACATGGTGTTCTACGACGGGATGGACGGGGAGGACGTGTACATCACGGTCGCGCCCCAGGGGTATCCCGACAAGCTGAAGACGCTGCTGCAGTGCTTGAACATCGGCGACTTCCAGGTGCTTCTCGTGACGCCGGACGACAAGCTCGACGCGCTCATGGGGGAGATGATCGTCGCCATGGAGTGCCACCCCGACACCGTCCCGCTCGTCGTGATCGCCGGCATCACCAAGGCGAACGAGTATGCCGTGGACGAGATGAAGGGAAAACTGCTCCAGGTCATCAAGAACACGTCGCTCAAGGACAAGGTGACCGACGTGATCGTCATGCGGAACCTGGAGGATGACCTGCCCGCGTTCAAGCGAACCGTCACGTCCCTTGCTAGCGCCATCCCGGCGCCCAGGACGGAGAACGTGCGCGTGCTCATCGACGCTGCCTTTACGGTCAAGGGGGTCGGCACGGTCATCCTCGGCGTCGTGAAGTCGGGGACGTTCAACGCCAACGACATGCTCGAGTTCACCGACGCGACGGAATTCAAGAACGTGATCGTCAAGTCGATCCAGATGCAGGACATCGACCAGAAGTCCGCGGGGCGCGGCGACCGGGTCGGGCTTGCGGTCAAGGGGCTCAAGGCCGAGGAGATCTCTCGCGACAACATGATCGTGACCAAGGGCAGCATGAAGGCGTACCAGGAGTTCAAGGTGAGGTTCCGCCTCTCGAAGTTCTCCAAGAAAGCAATGGACGTGAGGGACAAGCAGCTCTACCACGTGGCCATCGAGCACCAGGTGGTCGGCGCGGTGCCGGTGAAGGTCGAAGGCGGTAGCGAGGCCGGCCTGCTCAAGCCGAACGAGGAGGGGATCGTCACGTTCAAGGCCGAGAAGAAGGTCGCGTTCGGCGAGGGGTGCGACTGGGCCATCGTCACGCTGCTCGAGAAGTTCGCGGGCAGGTTGCGCATCCTCGGCTGGGGACGCGCGATCCCTTGAGTCGAGGCTGGTTCCCCTCCCCACCCATCCATAGCTTCAAATAGGGCACGACTCGAGTTCTGCCTAATGGCGTCGTTTTGACCAAAACAACCATTGATAGAAGAAAAAACGGTGTGATCAAGCCTTGAAGATCCTCATGCCCAAGGAGATGAAGATCCGGCTCGTCGCGAACGTGCTGGGCATCTTGATCGCCTTCTTGAACGCGGGATACTCGGCCTGGTATCTCGTGACGCTCGGTGAAGCCACGACCATCATCGTCTTGTTCCCGATACTGTCGGTGGCGGCCGCCGGCCTCTATTTCTTGATGGCCAAGATCATGTGGGCCCTGCAGAAGAAGACCAAGATGCTCGGGTGGGCCGTCCTCGTCGCAGTCGGGGTGCTCGGCATCGTAGGGCCGCTCGTAGTGTTCCTGGAGGCGTCCGAGACCGTGGTCGACGTCGGGCCCGCTGGCGGGTGGTCGTTCGGCGTCGCGGCGCTGTCCGGATGTGGCGGTTTCTTCATCGTCGCTGGAAAACTAATCGGCGAGATGGTCGAGAAGCTCAAGTTCCTGGCCTACGTGGGTTTCGCGTGCATCGCGGGGCTCGTCGTCCTGCTCGTCCTGTTCGGCACCCTCGAGACGACCGGCGACGCCCACGTCATCGCCGCTGCGATCGGATCGTTCGCGATGACCCTCGGCGGCCTTGCCGTGACGATCCTCGGCTACTGGGCCGAGTCGGTGCTCATCAAGAAGAAGTTCCTCGTGTACAATTGATTCAGTTCCTATTTTCTTTATCACCACGCCCCCCTTTTCCCACAGATCACGCCACAAGGAAGGGAGGACATGTTATTGCTGTTAATTTAGCAAGATTAGCATAGAGGCCCTGGTCGTCGCAGGCCGACAAAAAAAAGCTATCATTGCTGGGCGGTCGCGCCTTGGTAGCCGTAGTACGCGTTGTACAGCAGCGTGTCGACCAAGTAATACACGGTCTCGTTCACGTTGAGCCCCAACTTCGAGGATGTCGGGATGAACGCGAGGCAGCCGGTCTCGGCCACGAGCTGGTTGGCGGCGTTCATAATGTTCTGCTGCTCGTTTTCGTCGACGAGGTCGAGCTTGGTGCCCACGATCACGAGGGGAGCGTTCGGCGCGTTCTGGCGGAACATGTCTATCCATTCACGCGTCGACTCGAGGGTCATGAAGCGGCTCATGTCGAAGCACACGAACCCGCCCACTGCACCCTTGACGTACTCGGGCTGGATGAACCGGAAGCGTTCCTGCCCGCCGAGATCCCAGAGCACGAGGGAGATCCTGCGAGACTGGCGTTCGAGGGCCTGCGTGTGGAACTGGACGCCGACGGTGAGCTTTGTGTCCTCGATGAACTCGTTGTGGATGAACCGGTAGAGGATGGTCGTCTTTCCGACACCACCTTGGCCACCCATAATTATCTTCCAGATGTAGTCAAAGCTGCTCGACATTTGGTTTCACACGCCCATAGATTTGGTGATGTTCGCCCGATCTCGATAAGAGAGGCCACAACGAGCCATCATACTGCCATTTGTTCCTCAAAATGTTTAGAAACGCAATAATTATACAACATCTGTATAATCAACGGATTCCTTCCCAAAAATAAAAAACTATTCCTCTTAACAACAGACATCCAGGCATCATGTAGGGCGTCAAATCGAATTCGGGGCGGAAATTAGAGGTGTGGTATTCGTAAAGAAAAAATATCAGAAGATCGCATAAATACGGTCTATATTATGAATCGTCTGGACAGTAACCAACCCCTCTCGCACGAGTGATCGAATTATGAAGTCAATATGTAACATATTCTGAGTCTCTTCGAAAAATGTATCCTCGATAAAAAGAATATCAACGCCTTCCGATCCGTGGCTCTTAATGAGCTCTAGAATCTCCGCCCTAATCCTCATAATCCGCTCCTTCTGCTCCTTCGAGCTCCACCCTTCCTCGACATCCTCATCATTTTCTTCATTGCTCATGAATAAAGAAAGAAAAACCAGATTTAAAAGCCTTCCGGTCTTCGCAACTCACGACAGCATGAAATCCAGGAACTCAGCGAAGGTTGGCTCACCCCCGGCCAGATAATCCTCGAATGTTGTCCCGTCCAGTTTCGTGAAGAGCAACTTCGGCAGATCCACTTCATTGAATATGATAAAACGACCCTTGTCCCCAACACGTACCCCGATCTCCAAATTCCCGCGGGACCAATCCACCTCGAACCACATCGTGAAAGCTCGATTCTGCATACTCACGCCGTCGATCTCGAAATCTAGATCGGGGCATGATGCGAACGAGACCTTGAAGACGAAATGCTTCGATGACAGATAATCCCGGACGCCAGCAGGCCCTTGCACGCCGACCACGATTCTATCACCGCCGACTTCGTCAAGGACCCAATGCGAACACAATGAATACAGCATCCCCGTCATTGCCGCAACATCCTCGTGATTCCACAGATCGAACAACTCAAGATGGGAGAAACCCTCTATGAAGGAGATCAATTCGTGACCCATATTATCTGGCATATAGAGTCCAACGAGTAATTCGATGGGACGAGCCAAGGACGCACGCACCTGTATCCCAACAGCATTAGAATCGTCCGTAAACGCGATGAATTGGATTGCAAAATCACGCCCTCCATAACCAGATTCAAAGCCAAATTGCTTTATCGTAGGGTTATACTCGCTTGCGACATCATCCACAAAAAATAATGGATATTTTAATACCGCCTCGATCCGATCGTAAAGGAATGCCAGATTCGGCACGTGGCGCAATCGGTCTTGATACGTAAGTTCACCAGTAACAGGATTGAGACTCAGCTCCAATTCAGGGTGCCAATCGTGCACCGTGCCAGCGCCATCAGTCACATGCCGGTTGAGCGTCAAAACCGAATCGACTAGGTAGTACCCTGAGCCAGATGTATGGAAATTACTCAAGGTAACGATATCTCCTTCTTTATTACATTGCTTCAAATGATGTCGAATACCCTTCAAGACGTCGAATGCGTTACGAATGTCATAGAAGGCATGATTGATCACTATCATAATCGATTGTCCGTCAACGCTCATGATTTCTCCTGGTGTGAAGCTGTGCCATGTTAATTGCGAACCTCGAACGGCCAAGTGAGTACTATCCATCAAGTCGAAGTTACTAAGTGGATCCGCCCCTTCCGTCGCAGTGGAGACGATGTCTAGGTTGCTCTTGGCGGTATGCTCAAACACCTCTCGGACTCTTGTCAGATAATTAACGACAGTATCGCAACGAGCTATTGATGCGCTTATTATAACATCCATAGGATCTCCAATAAAACTTAATATGGTGATAGACGCTTGTGAATACTGATCAGTGAAACTCAGCGGCATCTCGATCCTATATTCTGCTAATACAAACCCGCTCGAGTCTAACAATTCCATGACGAAGGCGAGCATAGTCTTCCCCGTCGGGCTCGATGTTGCAGGCGTTATCACCAAAGATCCCGCTTTCTGGCGCCACCAAGTTCCAGATGAGGTGGTCTCCGCTTCCGTCTCCAATTCTGATCCCTCGATAAGAGTCTTGATGATTCCCAACCCTTTACCGATGAAATTTGGGTTGTAATACATGCCGACCTCGTCGGGTAAAATGCCGATGCCTTCGGCGATCACGACCTCGTAGTTCGTCTCGATGATGACCACCTCGCCCGTCTGGTAGTCGACCTCGGCTTGCAGTTCCAGCACGTTCCCGCCAGCGTACGCGAGCGAGTACTCCACGACCAGCTTGCTCCCGACCCGCGTGTACGACTTGATCGTGACCGCCGGGTGCCCCGGCAAGTGCTGGTGGTTCTGCATCCAGACGAGCTCCTGCATGAAGCGGATGCCGGTCGCGTGGAAGGCGAGGCCATAGTGCGTGATGGCGGCCGCCGCGACCCAGGCGCTCTCGGGCGTGCTCGAGTAGTAATTCACGAGCTCCATGTATTCCTCGACCCGGGCGAGCGTCCAGTCCAGCGCGTTGCGGCGTCTCGTGATCGGGTCGAGTTCGCTGCCCCAGATGTCGATGGGCATCGATGGGTCGAAGGTGAAGGCTTGCAGCAAGCCCGGCGGCAAGTTCACCGCGGCGCCGAGCGACACCTTGGCGCTCAACCCGCCCCACTCGAACTCGACGTCGACGGGGATCCCGTTGACCCAGAAACGTGCCTTGAACCCCTTCGTGGAGTCATCCAGGATCTGGACAGCATCCACGACGCCCGCGCAGCGCCCGAGCCCCGTGCGGATGCCCTCGACGATGTCCTCCATGTTGGTCATGGAAACGGATCGAGATCGCCTGGAATCATCGCCCGCTCACCCATTCCAAGTGGGTCCGGATGCTCGCCGACGCCGGATTCCACGTCATCGAGCGGCGCACCCTCGCCGAGATGCGCGAGCTGCTTGCAGGGCGAGAGGCTCGACCCACGCTCGACTCGTGGGCGGCTCGCGACCGATCGCAGGAGGTCGAGGGATGAAATGGAAGCCGCGACCCGACGCCGCCAGCAATCCTTGCTCGAGTTCACAGGGGCCCCTGTCACCCTCCACACTTGCCCTTGCTGCCTCGGCAAGACGACGAGTGACCCCGCCGACATCCTCCGCGAGGTCGAGGCCGAGCGCAGAGCAAAGGAGGAAGCCAAGGCCATCCGCGAGCTCGCTAAGCAGCGCGCCCGCGCAGAGGCGGCGAGCCGCCTCATGGAGACCCACGTTCCCGTCCCGCGGCAGTCGTCCAAGACGGGCAAGTGGCTCGCCTCGGTCGAGTGGATCCCC
>JAFGBX010000021.1 GCA_016932935.1 Promethearchaeota archaeon
CCGATCGGTTCCGCGCGGGGCGTGATCGTGATGGGCGTCGCGGTGGCACCCGTCAGCGCCAGCACCTCGAGCGTGGCGGCGGCGCCGGCGACGACGAGGAGGACGAGGCCCGCGCGGCCGTTCCGCCGCAGCTCGCGGGCGAGGTGTGACGTGAACCGGCGGAGCGTGGGGGGGTGCGTCCGCTCCCAGAGGATGGAGAGGGCCACGAAGCGATGGATCACAAACACCAGCGCCACGATACCGACCAGGATGAACGCGTACCAGAATGTCGTGTAGAGGGTGAACGTCGTCGGGCGCCTGGCGAACTCCAGCGCGGCATCGCCCACGTAATACGTGGCAGCCGCCAGGATCGCCGTCCCCACCCTGTTCCGCACGTTGAAGATGCCCAGCACCAAGCACGCCACGACGAGCAAGCCCTCGGTGAGGAGGCCCTGGAGCGCGACAGGCTCGATGTAGTTCGCGGCAAGGGCCTGGAACGGGGGGACGATGTTCACCGCCACTTGCACGACCAACATCATAACGGAGAAGGCCAGCACCCATGCCTCGGAGATGCCAAGGAAGCGTCGCGTGGCCGGATCGATGCGCTCGGCGCGGCGCTTCCACGTCGTCGGTTGTTCCATCGTTGCTGCTATGGCCGAGCGAATTTAAGCTGATATGAACGGAACAGACGATGCGGCTCACGAGTACCCGTTCAGCATGCCCTGGAGCCGGTCGATAGACTCTTCATAGATGCGCTCGACGACCGTGTACTCGTCGTCTGAGAAGTCATTCTGGAGGTGGAACACGAGCTCCGAGAAGGGCTCATTGTGGAAGTAGGCGATGATGTGACGTGATTCCTTCAAGAAGTAGTCCTCGGCCCGCTTGGTCGGGAACTCGTCCGTGACGAGCGAGAGCATGAGTATCTCGACGTTTCCACGTGAGATGCCCGACTTGATCGTGAACTGCAAGTTGTAAGACGTCATGTTGCCGACTCGGAAGATGAAATAGTCCTTCGTGGCCTTGATGTTGATCATCGACGAAATCTCTTCCTTCATCTGCTCGCCCACGAAGCCGTCGGTGACCAGGAAGTGGGTGGTCGGCCCCTTGATGGGGTCGAAGGTCGTGACGACGATGGATTTCACGGCCGCGCGCCTCTATGGTGTGTAGGACGGGCCTCGTTATGAACATTAAACCATGTAACACGCGTGGGACTTGCTGGACATGGGCGTGTCGATGCTTCCACGCGCGTGGAACCGACCGTGGGAGCCGATCACCCGCTCGATCGGCATAAATAGTGTTCAAGGCTATCATTCCACATGGTGTTGGTGACAGCATGGCTAGGAAAAGTCGTTGGGTTCGTGATCGGGAACAAGCGGAAGGTCATCTTCAACCTCGTCTACCTGGTCGGCGCGCTCGTGTCCGTCCTCGTTTTCACATACCCTCATGCGGCCTCCGTTCCCATGCTGAACGATTATTCCGAGTTCTATTTCGGGAGCCGGCTCCTGTTCTCGCCCGATTTCTCGCGTTTGTACGAGTCCTCTGGCAACTGGTTCTGGTTTAGCGCCACGTTCCATACCCCCGTGTTCCGGTCCTTCCCATCAGCCCTGGTCTTTTACGTCCCCCTCGGCATGCTGCCAAGCCTTGCCGTGTCATACACGGTCTACGTCATCACGAGTTACATCTTGAACATCCTCACGGTCTTCATGTGCGTCGAGATAGCAAGGATGCTCAAGGGTGCTGTCGATGAAAAAATGAGAAATCACATGCTTTTCGTTTATTTCGTCATGCCAATTCACTATTCGAACTTCAACCAAGGCCAGGTTGGCTCCGTGATCGCGTTCCTCCTGGTCGGGAGCATGTTCCTCTACTTGAAGAATCACGAGTTCGTGGCCAATCTCGCCTTGGGCGTCGCGCTCGCGATCAAGCCGACATCGTACTTCATCGTCATTTTCATGCTCTTGTTCTCTGGATCCTTGAAAAAACTCATAACCCGTGGTGCCGTTATCTTGATGCCCATCTGCATCAACGCCATCATTTTCTTGATCGTCCCGGTCATGCTCGGGGGGTTCATCAACGCTGCCTTCATCCACGATTTCAATCAAGGCGTTCCCCTTCCATCCGTGACCTTGACCAGTTTAGTCACCATGCTCGCCGGGATCTTCAACCCGATGAATGGGCAACTCGTTATCTTCACCATCATCTCCGTCCCCTCCACCCTCGTCGCAATGCACGTCGCAAGGCGACGAAACGACGGCAACAAGATAGCGGCCGCGTTCGTATTGGGGACGCTATTGTATTTCACTTGCCAGTATGACGTCTGGCCCTCTCAAACGCTCTACATGTACCCATTCATCATCATCTTTCAACTGGCTTATACAAAGGGCATGAATGGCAATCTCAAGGTGTTTTTACTTTCAGCCACCGTGTACTGCGCGTATGACTTCGTGAGGTTCTTCAAAGTGGCGTTCCTTCCAGGAAATGACGCTAGTTTGGGCGCCTTCTACGGCTTCGCCGTTCTCGCAGCCGCTTTCACGACCTACTTCTTTTTCTCGGCCCTCAAGGGATTCCATCTCGACGCCGGCGAGAACGCTGTCCAGGGAAACGGGAGGGACATGGTGGTCTAAAAGCCGAACAGTGCCTTGGGGCCCTCGTAGCAGGCGTGCCGCGCGAGCTTGGCGGCCAGCGCCTCTGGCAGCTGCCCCTTCTCGACCATGGCCCCGAGCACGTCGGCCAGCACACGCCGGAACATCTCGGTGCGCGAGCCGTACGACATGAGCTTCCGTGAATCGGTCACCATCCCCGCGAAGTTGGCCAGCAAGTCGACCGAGCCGACGTACTCGAGCTGGCGCCGCATACCGACCGGCGAGTCGTTGAACCACCACGCGGAGCCGAGGCTCACGTCCTTGCCGAACGCGCGGGCGATCGTGGCCATCGCGGGCCAGTGGACGGGGTCGAGGGAGAAGAGCACGACCTTGAGCTTGCCGTCGAACGCGTTGAGCAGGGCCTTGACCGGCTCGACGACGGGGATCGAGGGGTCGCAGATATCGCCGCCCGTGTCCGGGCCGAGCTCCTCGAAGAGCGAGTCGCGGTAGTCGCGCACGGCACCGACGTGGATCTGCATGACCCACCCCGACTTGCTATTCATGGCCGCGAACTGGTGCATCATGTAGGAGATGTAGTCGCGGGTCTCGGCAGGATCCAGGTCATTCCCGGTCAGGCGCTTCTTGAAGACCTCGTCCGCCCTGCCCGCGGGCACGTCGTAGCCGAACGGCACTTGGATGCCGTGGTCGCTCGCCTTGCAGCCGCGCGCCTCGAAGTAGTCGTGCGTCTCTTGCAGGGCCGAGACGAGCCCGCCGATGTCAGTGATGGGCCTGCCGACCCGGGCCGCGAGCATCTCGACGTAGTCGGGGAAGTCCTTCTTAAAGACGTTCATCGACTTGTCCGGCCGCCACGTGGGCAAGACGCGAACGCGGGGGGCGCCCGCCGCCCTCGCCAGTGCCTCGTGGTGCCCGAGCGCGTCGGCGGGGTCGTCGGTCGAGCACATGACCTCGACCCCCATGGCCGCGAGCAGTGCCTGCGGCCGCATCTCGGGCCGGGACAGGCGCTCCTTGGCCACGTCCCAGATACGCCTCGCGCTCCCCTGGTTGACGAGCTCCGTTATCCCGAACCGTCGCTGCAGGTCGAGGTGGATCCATTCGTACGTCGGGTTGCCGGCGATGTACTCGAACACCGACGCGAGCGCCATCCACTTCTCCTCGTTGGTGGTCGCGTCGCCCGTGATCAGCCGCTCCGGCACCCCGCGCTTGCGCATAAGCTCCCAGACGTAGTGATCCGTCGCGGCCTCCACTTGCCAGATGTCGGTGTAGTTCTTGTTCTCGACGATCTCCTTCACGTTCGCGTGGTTGTGCGCGTCCAGGATCGGCAAGTTCTTGATCGCATCGAAGATCTTCTTGCCTGTGCCGCTCGTGAGGAGGTAATCGTCGCCAAGAAACGTCGTCATGGGATCGAGTACTCGGTTGGAAGCAAAAAATGTTTTCCCCCTAGCACGTGCGATGCGGGAAGCTGATCGAACGGTCGGTGGTATCTCCGAGATGGATTGGTTTGATCCCCGTCCGAGAAGGTCACTTTAAAATGCTGAAATCGTGACATTATATCAATGGAACTAAAAATCACGAGGAAGGCGAAGCCCGACGTGAGGAAGAATCGGCCGCGATGGGCTCGGTCTCGCAGGTGATGACCGTTCTAGATGGCATATACCTAATGAAATCCTCCGGCGTGTCTTTCGCAGCCCTTGACAACGGAACCGTCTCCACCACGAACCCGGATCTCATGAGCCCCTTCTTCTCCGCGCTCTCGGCCTTCACGACCGAAAACTTCAAGGCAAGCATCAAGTGCATCATCATCGACGACGAGGACGGCATCGAGAAGAAGGTCTACTTCAAGGACGTCAAGCTCTACTCGGACACGTTCAAGGTCGTCGCGATCTTCTCCAAGGGCAACGCGTCCTTCAAGGAGATCGACGCGAAGATGCTCCAGTTCAAGTGGCTCATGCAGGAGCGGGGCTGGTTCAAGTACCTGAACAGCGGGTACATCCCGGACACCGTCAAGCGCGACATCCAAGACAAGATCCGGGAGCTGTTCGCGGTCGGCTCGAGATAGAGCGTGATCCTCCCCTCTGGCCTTGGGAGTCCATTCCTTTAGGATCGTTTGATCCTAAAGAAGAGGGTGCACTAGAAGAAGGTGTACTAGAAAGAAAGGGGTGATGGATGGCAGACGGTGGTGAAGATTAGTCACGAGTAGTTATTTCCGGTCAAGTAGGTGTTCGTCCCCGAGTTGGAATAGTTAACATCGTTGAAGAGCATGGTGTTTCCAACGAAAGCGTTCTCATCGCACGAAGCATCGACGATGATGATGCCAATCCCGGTGCCAGCGCCTGCGTTCTTGAAATCGCGGACGAGGTTTCCCGAGAACATATTATAATCCGAACCGGATGCCACGATAATGCCGGAGTTGTTCGACGCGGAAGACAGTGTCGTCCCGACGATCACGTTCCCGCAGAACGTGGAATTCATGGCATATGAATAGATGCCTTCTTGAACGACCTGGAACAAGATGTTATCGGAAACCACGCAATATTGTGAGTTAATAAAGACCCCCGTGTGGCATGTCTCGATGTAATTGCCCTCACAGATCGTCCCGGTACCCAGAATGTTCATGCCTTGACCGGCCGTGCCGCTGTCGCAATCAATGATCGTGTTCCCAGAGATGTGCGCAGACGTTCCCGATGCGCTGTCGTAAATGCCTATGAACATCTCCTCAATTTGGCAGTCAATCACCCACACGCCCGTGCCCCCGATGTAAATGCCGCGGCCGTGCCTTTGGGCGTCGCCCAGAACCCGCACGTTTTCAACACGGACATCGGGAGCGTTAATATAAATGGCACTCGTCGTGTCTGATGTTAGGTCGCTCGCGTCGATGGTGAGGTCTTGTAATAAGAATGACGAGCAAGCCGTGATACTAAACGCCATCCGGTTTGCATTGCAATCCACGACGACACTGGGGGCCACGCCACGAACTATATAACTCCCACCAGCCGTGATCGTGATCGACGAGGTCAAGGTGATGTCCTCGGTGATAACAATTGTGCCAGAACCCGCACCTATGTTCGACAGTGCGAGCGAGATCGCAGCTTGGGACGCGCAATAATGCACGCGCTCATTGACCGGATTGTTCAATACCCCACATACGACTTGATCCTGACTTCGTTTCCCAGACGGCACATCGGTGACTCGGACAGTGATGTTATAATCGCCGTCAGAAACTCCAAGGGTGTTCCAAACAAACGGCACGCTCGTGCCTACTTGCGAACCATTCCGCATAATCGAGACCGTGTAGTTGTCTGAACCAGCGACCAACGCCCTAATGACGACGCTCCCTGCCACCGTCTCGCCCTGATCAGGGTCAAGGATGCCCACGACAAGCGTGCTTGTTGCATCGGCGCCATCCTTACCGTCCTCGCCATCCGCGCCGGGTATACCTGCCAGAGGTTGCTGGAAGAAAGCTGAATACGCGCCCAATCCTGCTCCTAAAAGACCGACTATCATTGCCACAGCCGCGATGGCTGCAGCGCTTGTTCCACTTCTTGACATTGTCTGATCCGCTCATTTTCTTCAGTAGAGTACCTCCTAGTACGGGGGTGCGTATTTTTCGTGCGATCTGCACCGAGAAGAATAACGAAGCATCCTTTTTTAGTCCAAAAAAAAAGGCCTGCTGAAGGCAAAAGCTAGGCAATCAACCGAGATAGCACGACGATGAGGGGGATGGCGCATCACGAGCGAGAGCGCTTAAGGATCCTTCCTTGGCTTCTTGTTGATGAGCAGCACGGCCACGGACACGAGCGGCACGGAGACCCACATGGCGTCCGGTATCGGCCGCGCGAGGAGCACGAACGCGAAGAACGCCGCGATGACCGGCTTCAAGAGCGAAAAGCTGATGCCGTGGGAGACGTCGATGGTCTTCACGCCGACGAAGAAGACGTAGAGGCCGAGTCCGGTGCACACGATGGACAAGGCCGCGACGAGCGCCCATTCCGCGCCGCCGTGCTGGAGGAAGTCGGGGATCTCCCCGCTGAAGGGCAGCGTGACGACGATGGGAATGCACGACAGGAAGAAGCTCCAGATCGTGAACTTCACGTCCACGTTCTTGATGCCAGGGTTCCTCCGGAAGATCTTCTTGCCGAGCACGGAGTAGAAGCCCCAGATGGCCCCCGCCAGGACGAGCATGATGTTCCCGGTGATCTTGTCAGGCTGCATGATGATCGCGAAGTCGAAGTTCGTGAGCAAGATGAGGATGCCGAGGAACCCGATGATGAAGCCGACGATCTTGAGCGGGATGTTGGTGCGCTCGTCGAGGATGAAGATGCTATAGACTCCGATGAATAGCGTGTAGGACGTGTACAGCGCCGCGCCCACGTGCGCCTCGGTACCGTAGGCTTGTATGCCCAGGAAGTATATCATGTTCGAGATGCCGAGACCGACCACGCTCGACAGGACCATCAACGTCGGGTCTTTCTTGATGAGCTCGCCGAAACCGGCGAGATCCTTCCGCGCGACCATGACGACCAGGAGGAAGACACCCCCGAAGAAGAACCGGTAGAACGACAGCGATATCGAGCCCACGCCGGTGCCAGAACCGGGCGACCCGGGTTTCAAGAGCCACACGATGATCTCGCTGAAGCTCCAACTGAACACCCCCAAGAAGCAAAGGATGTACCCCTTGGTCGCAGCGCGCATGAGTAATAGATTCTTGGGCCCTTTTTAAAAAGTGTCCAATCCGCGTGAACGCCATCGGATGGCTTCACGATGCGAATCGGCGCGAGTGGTTGCGTGAACCGGCCAATCATTCGATTAGATTTTATAGCTCAAATGCAATACATTGACAGAGCAACGGGAAATAAAACGTCGGAACGGTACAAGTCATGTCAGACGAAGAAAAGCTCGCCCGTGTCCTAGACTTCATCTCTAAGGGCCTGGACTCGCTGGGCGAGCAACTCCAGGAGACCAGCAAAGCCATCAGTGCCTTTCAAGATGCCATCAAGAGTGCCAGGAGCGATCTCTCTGGTATCGACGCCGGGCCGGTCAGCAAGAAGGGCAGGGGCGGTATCTTCGGTGGCAGGGCTGGCAAATCGGGGACCGTGGACAAACAAGCAGCGGCGCAAACCTTGATCGGGTTGCTCGGAGGTAGCGGCGGGGGCGGTGCGAAGCTCCCATCCTCGGCTTCCCCGGCGGGCGGTGGCTTGTTTGGGGCGGGCGCCGCGAAGGAGGCGGCGAGCGGGCTGCCATCTGCTCCGAAGGGCCCCAGTCTCGGCCTGAGCCTGGGCGCCGAGCCAGAGGGGCCGAAACCCGGCGGGCTGCCCGGTGGCCTCCCGAGCGCGCCGCCAGGCTTGCCGACCGCACCAGCGGGGCTGCCCGGCATCCCGTCCATGCCGAAACCACCAGGGCCTCCAGGACTGCCCGGCGGCGCGCCGCCGGTTCCCGGCCCGCCGATGGGAGGCGGCATACCGGCACCACCAGGCCCCCCGAGCCCGCCAGGACTGGGCGGCACCCCGATGGCGCCGAGCCCCGGCGGGGCCGCGGCAGGAGCGGCGGGCGGCGCTTTCAAGTCCTTGCGGGACGAGATGCTGTCCGAGCTGAACCGCTTGAAGAAGATAATGGGCGGCGCGAAGTAATCCCCGGCGACATCATTTCCCCTATTAACCTCTCCTCTTTTTCGCCCCTCGGAAACCCATGCGACAGGACGCCGAGAAGATCCTCCGTCCCACCCGCGTTCAGCGCTCAATGCGTGATCCAGCGGCTCGTGCCATCCGTGTAGATCTCCTTCTTCCAGAGCGGCGTCTCCTTCTTGTACCTGGTCACCACGTCCTCGATCGCCTTGAACCCCTCGTCCCGGTGCGATGCACCGACGAGGACGTGCACCATCGGTTCCCCGATCTCGAACGTCCCCGTGAGGTGGACGATCGTCACCTTCTCGATGCCCGGCCTTGCCGCCGCCTCGGCGGCGATCCGCTGGAGGTGCTCGCTGGAGACGCCCTCGATGGCCTCGATCAGTATCTGGCGCGTCGTGGTGGCGCCCGCCCCGTGCTCCTTGGCGTCCTCCCTGACGGTGCCCGTGAACGTCACGATGGCGCCAACGGCGTGGCCCCGCATTGACGTGCGGAACTCCTCGTAGATCTCGCCGAACGGCGGCGCTTTGTCCTTCGGAATCGTGCCGGATCTCATCGCCTCAACCCCCAGAGAAAGGCGGGAGGATGCCGACCTCGCCCCCGTCCTCCAACACGATGTCCTCGGCTTCCCGGGGTGCCAATATGCGTTTGTTGACCATGAACGTGTATCCAGGCGCGAGCACGAGGCCACCAGCTTCGCTGGAAGCCAGCACCTTCCCGTGGAGCCTCGCCCCGGCCGCCTCGTGCAGCGCCTGCAGGAGGCCATGTACCGTGCGGGTACCATCTGGGAGGTGCAACTCGATCGACCTCGTCCCCGCGAGGTCGCAAGCCTCCCCGAAGAGCAGGGCGGTCACCTTCAGCGGCACCCGGCCTCCTCCCCCGTCATGTATGGGGCCCGCGCGCGGACGGCATCCAGCACGACCGCCCGGATCTCTTCGGCGGGGCGCCCCTCGCGGATCTTGGATAGCAGGTCGAAGCTCGTCCCCGCCTTCATCAAGCATGGCTTGATCTTGCCCTCGTGTGTGACGCGTATCTTCGTGCAGCTGGCGCAGAACTCGACGGATGGCTTGACTACCTCGATCGACGCGCCGTTCTCGAAGAAGACGAGCTTGCGGTGCTGCAAGTCCCGGAACTCCACTCGGTCGACGGGGGTCTCGATGCCCCTCATGGCAGTTTCAACGTCGAGGTGATGCCTCTCGAAGAAGGCCTTGTCTTCCTCATTTGCATCCGGCACCTCGTGCAGCTCGATGAGCTGCAGCCGCAACCCCCTCTTCCCGCAGAAGTCGAGCATCGCGTCCAGCTCGCCGTCGTTGATGCCCCTCATGATCACGTAGTTGATCTTGACCGGCACCAGGCCCGTGGCGACCGCCGCGTCGATTCCGCCGAGCACCATGCCCAGGCCGTCGACCCCCGTTATCCGCTCGTACCTGCCCTTCTGGATCGAGCACAAGGAGACGTTCACGCGGGCGAGGCCGGCCGCCTTCAGCGGCCCGGCGAGGCGGGCCAGGTGGAACCCGTTCGTGGTCATCGAGACCTCCCGGATCGTGGTGATGCCCGATATCGCGTGCACGACGCCCACGACGTCGGGGTGGAGCAGCGGCTCGCCCCCGGTGATCTTCACCTTCTTGATGCCGCCGATCTCGTTGAACGCACGGACGATGGCGGCAGCTTCGCCTGGCGCCAGCACGTGCTCCCCGCCGGGTGCGGGGTTCCCCTCCTTGTCGCAATAGACGCACGCGTAGTTGCAATCGCGGTTGATCGACAGGCGTAGGTAGTCGACCGGGCGGTCATATGCGTCGATGAGGGTCATTGGAGGGAAGGCACCCGATCCGTTCATCGTACCGTCGCATTTCTCTGTTCCGCTTTGCCCGCGAAGCGGTGCATCGGCGCGTCAGCGCGGGTGTAAAGTCACGACCACGCCTTCGCCGGCCTCGTAACCCTCGATGTCGGGGGGGATCTCGACGAAACCATCCGACTCGACCATCGAACGCTGCATGCCCGCGCCCGAGAGCTTGACGGGGATGGCATTGGGGAGGCTGTTGCCCGTTACGCCATCGTAGTCAAGCGCCACCCGCAACAGCCTGGTGATCCCGAACCCCTTCACGGCGACCGCTTCCGCGATGCGCGCGTTCACGCGGGGGCGTGGATCGAGCACGCCCTCCCCGGCGAGCTTCCGGAGGGCCGGCATCCCGAAGTAGAGCATGCCGATCTCCGCCGCGACGGGGAAGCCGGACAAGCCGAGGAAGGGCCGGCCCCTGGCGTTGCCAAGGAGCGTCGCGGAGCCGGGCTTGATGGCGATGCCGTGGCAGAGTATCTCGTACTCCTTTCCCATGATCGCCGGGACGAAATCTCGCTCGCCAACGGACGTGCCGCCGGTCGTAACCACCATGTCGCAAGACGCAAGGGCATCCGTTATCGCCACGGAGATCTTGCCCTCGTCATCCGGTAGGAGTGCCGACCGCACCACGATCCCGCCGGCGATGCCCACGAAGGCGGCAATCGCGTAGCGGTTCGAGTCGACTATCTTTCCAGGCCCGGCGTGGCGAGGATCGACGAGCCCGTCCGCGTCGCGCTGCAGACCGTCCAGCTCGACGAGCTCGTTGCCCGTCGCGAACACCGCCACGGCGGGGCGGGCGTGCAACAAGGCGCGTGGATGCCCGAGCGTGGAGAGCGCGCCGATATCTTGGGGACGGAGCCTCCGTCCCGCGTCGAGTACCACCTGCCCGTTCGCGTAATCCTCGCCGGATTGGATCACGTTCGTCCCCGGCGCGATCTGCCGGTACAGCCGGACGATAACCCCGTCAGGCCCGAGCTCGGTGTCCTCGATCTTGATGACCGCGTCTGCCCCGGGCGGCATCATGGAACCCGTCGATACCTTGACGACGTTCCCCGCGGCCACGACCACCGCTGGTTCCTCGCCCATGGCCACGCTCCCGGCTAGGAGGAGCTCGCGGGGATTCGGCACGCTCGCCCCGAACGAGTCGGATGCTTGCAAGGCGTAGCCGTCCATGGCCGCCTTATCGAACGACGGCACTGGCCACCGTGCCACGGCGTCCCTGGCGAGCACGCGCCCGAGCGACTCTTCGATGGGCAGCTGCTCGACCCTGGTGGTCGGCTGCACCCTCGCGAGGAAGCCGTCCCTCGCTTCTGCCATTGGCACGAGGCTGGGGAAGCCCGTCCGCTTGAGCCTGGTGATGTCCACGTCTGGCTCACTCCTTTTTCCGCAGCATGGCGAGCAAGTGCCCGACCTCGGGGATGATGAGGCGCTCCAGCCCGAGCTTGACCGCCTTGGGCGAGCCGGGCAGGCAGAACACGGGTTTAAGGTTGATGATGAACGCCTGGGCTCGGCTGAACATCGCCGACGCACCTACGTCTTTGTAGCTCAATGCGCGAAAGAGTTCACCGAAGCCAGGGAGCTGTTTTAGGCTCATACTAGCCAGCACGTCGACGGTGATGTCGCGCGGGGAGATTCCTGTTCCACCGGAGGTCACCAGGACGTCGAGATCGTTGTTCGCAGCGAAGTCTTTCACGAGCGCCCGGATCATGCTTTCATCGTCACCCACGACCTCCGTCCTCGCGAGCTCGTGGCCGTTTTCCTTCAGGAGCGGGGCGACCACGCCGAGCGTCCTGTCGGTCGACGGGAGCGCCGTGCGCCGCTCGTTGTACCGGGTCGTGCTCACGATCGCCACGCAGAACCGCAAGTGACCCGGGTTGGCCTCCTTGTGCAGCTTGACGGTGTCCGGTAGGTCGCTCGTGATCATGTCCCCCCCGGGTCTCTCTCCGTGCCCTTGGACTTCCTCACGACGCGCACGTTCTGGATGGAGGTCGACGGGTACTGGCCGCTCGCGTCCTTCTCGTACATCTTGGTCATGTCCCAAATGTTGAGCAACGCGGTGGTGGTAGCGGCGAGTGCCTCCATCTCGACGCCCGTGCGCTCCTTTGCCTTCACCTCGCTCGTTACGACGACGCGCTCGTCCTCCACGACGACGTCCACGTCGACCTTGGTCAGCCGCAAGGGATGACACAAGGGCAGCATCTCCGGCACCCGTTTCGCGGCGGCAATGCCCGCGAGCTTCGACGCGACGACCACGTTTCCCTTCTCGATCGTGCCTCGGCGGATCAAATCGATCGTCGATCGACGGAGTACGATCTCCCCGGCGGCGATCGCAACCCGTTCAAGGACGGGCTTTTCGCCAATGTCGATCATCCTGACGCCGGCGGGATCCCCGCCTCGTCTCTGCGCGCCCGTCACCGGCAGACACCTCGATCCATGGGATATAGCTGAGCCCCCCGGCATTTGATTCTTGCGACATGGATGCTTGCGCAAGACCGCGGCCGATAACAACGGGAGCATAAAACGCCCTAAGAAAACGGGATCACGTCGACGACTGTGTCCCTTTCAACGATCTCGACGTTCTCTGGGATCTCGAAATAGCCATCAGCATCAATGAGGGTCGTGATGGTCTCCGAGCCCTTGGAAGCGGGAACCGCCGACCAAGACCCGTCAGCGCCTCGATCGAGCACCGCCGGCTTGAGCTCCAGTCGCCCAAACTCCGAATAGACGCGCTCGGTCACCCGCGCCTTGATGGCGACCCGCCTCTCGGGCGGCAGGTGGTTCCAGCGGCGCAGCGCTGGGCGCACGAGGCGGGAGACGGTCATGGCAGCTGACACGGGGTTTCCCGGCAGGACGAACACTGGCTTACCGCCGACGATGGCCATGATGATGGGCTTGCCCGGCTTGACGCGAACGCCGTGTACTTGTAAAGTCGTCGCCGGGTTTTGCGCGATGACGGAAGGCATGAGGTCGCCCCGGCCCTTCGAGGTGCCGCCGGTGCAGATGACCGCGTCGCTCTGGTCGAGGATCGTCATGAATGCACGTTCCAGGGCGGCCATCTCGTCTGCCAGGATCCCGTGGAACGTGACGGCACATCCTGCCGATTCCAACATGGCCGCCAGCGTGGTAGAGTTCACGTCGTAGATCTTTCCAGCACCCAGCGGCTTGCCAGGTTCCACGATCTCGTTGCCCGTGCTGAACAGGCCGACCCGAACCCTCTTGAAGGCCCACGCCGACGTGACGCCGGCCGCAGCAAGTACACCTGCCCGTGGGGAAGTGACGTGGGAACCTTTTCTTAGCAACATGCCCCCTTTCCGGATGTCCGATCCGGCGGCCACCACGCCGTCCCCCGGTACGACCGCTTGGAAGACAAGCAACTCGTCGCCGCCGGTTCCGGTAGCCCGCGTGAACTCGACCTTGACGACGGCATCGGCGCCTTCCGGGACGGGGCCGCCGGTCGGGACGTACATGCAGTCTGCCTCGCCGGCCACTGCTGCGGGCGGGGGGCGCCCCATTTCCACCGTGCCGACGACCCGGCACGAGACCGGCTTCCCCTCGTTCGCGCCGAACGTCGACCGTGCCTTCAAGGCATAGCCGTCCACGCTCGATTTCGGGAACGACGGGACGTCGATGTCGCTCCACACGTCATCGCTGAGGACGCGCCCGACGAGGTTGGCGAGCGGGAGGCGCTCCTTCCCCGGCGCGACGATGTCGACGCCGTCCAGGACGCCCGTGAACTCGGTAACGCTGATCGCCTTGAGGAAGCGGCTCTTGCTGCTCATGGTCTCACCACCGCGGCATCTCCGGTGATCTAAGGTCGCAGCCGCGGTTAAACGTTGCCCGTAAAAAAGATGAGGGTGCGCGGGGGAGTGTAAGGACGGCGCTGTCACTGCTTGAGCATGTCCTTGATATCGAGATCCCCCGCGGGAGAGAACCTCGAGACCGAGTCCTTGAGCGGGGGGTTGTGGAAGAAGTTCTCGCCCGTGTATTCCACGAGGGTCCGCTCCTGGAGCTCCTCCTTTCGTTCGAACTTGACCTGCACGACGCGCGGGTCTATGTCGGCGTTCACGAGCTCCTGGTAGAGGTGGGTCTTGAGCTTGTTGAACTGCGACTCCTGGAAAAGGAGGAGGATGTAGGCCATGAGGACTGTCCCGATGACGGGAAAGCCAAAGATGAATATACTGAACATAACCGCGCACAGGATCGCGAAAGGGCCCGGCGCGTACGCGTCGACCGCATGGATGACCTCCCCGACGACGTAACGGTTGTTGAGGATGAAGCCCACGTAGGTGATCAAGGCGCTCGTACCCAAGACGGCCTGGATCAACGAGGAGAACCATTGGCTGACGCTGCGCAACTCCGCGGGCTGGCGCCGCTCCGTGTACTTCTTGAAATAAACCAGCCCGGCATCGTCGAGCAAGTAAGTGGACGGGAGTGCCCAGTAGAACAGAACGAAGGTCGCGACGACGGGGATGACCGTGTGGAAGATGAGGGATGAGCAGTACAGCACGAAACCAGGGCTGTCAAGCACGAAAAGGGGAGGGCGGAATTGTAGCTCGAATCCGAAGCCTTTTGGAAAGATGCCCCCGATCTGCATCATGAGGGGATGCCACACGGAGAACACGATGGTGAGGCTGTAGATCAGCGCGGTGAACGCGCGCTTCATGGTGATCGTGAAGGAATGCTCCTGCGGCGTGTCGATGACCATTATCTCGCACGCCTTCGTCTTCAGCTTCCAATTAACGGCCTTGAAGGTCCATACGATGAACTTCACCCCGACGCCGGGCGCGGACTTGTACCACAAGGCCATGATGAACGGCATCGACGCGAAGTACACGACCAAGGCGATGATGATGACCCCGACCATCTTGCCTTGGTCGCCTTGCGTGACGTTATTGAACGGAAAACTGGCACTCAACCATAAGAAGAACCACAGGCCAAAGAACACCAGCCCGGCGAAGATGAGCATGAACACGAGGCTCCCGACGGCATTCTTCGCGCGGATCTTCTTCTTCTCCTGTTCGATCGTCTTCGCCTTGTTGTACTTGATCGCGAACGCGAGGTACAGCAGGAACGTGCCACCCGCGCAGGCGAGCATCACCGGCAACGGAAGGCCGGAGTTCTTCCCGGTCGACGCGACCGCGAGTATGGCGAAGATGATGAAGAGTCCAAAAGAGAGCAGTACCCTGACGATGGGCACGCGGCCCTTTATCGTTTCTTTTGCAGCCTTTCGCTGCTGGATCAACTCCTTTGCGGACGGCATGGGACTCACTTCGAGGTTAGATACGCTGGAACTGGCCGCTCCGGTGTTATTAATAGCTAGCCCCGGGATCCCGAAACGGGCGGCCGATGGACGCGTCGGGTGGGAGGGCCGCGCTCACGGCTTGAACCAGCGGAAGACGTAGTACGTGATCGACGGCAGCGCCATCCCCGCCGACGAGATGCTGGCAATGACGAAGCGCTTCTTGACGCTCGTCGCGAGACGGCCGGCCTTGACCATGTCCATGGACGAGATGCGGTTCTCGTGCTCGAGCACGAGGACGACGAACGCGGAGTGGTCGAGGCCAGGGCCCTGCCGGTACACGGTGAAGTCGGCGCCGAACTTCAGGCCGGGGCGAACGATGTAACCCCTCGCACGCAGGTCCTCGTAGACCAGGCTACGTTCCTTGAACTTGTCGTACTTCTCGGCGGCGATCTCCCCGATCTCTGCCACGGAATACCTCTTCCCCGTCCTGCCGTCCTCCACGACGAGCCAGCCCCTCTTCACGAGGTGCACGGCCTCGAGGAAGTCGAGCTGGAGCTCGCGGTCGAAGGCGAGCCGTGGATCCGGCTTCTTGATGCCGATCGGCTTCCCGTAGAACCCCCTCGCGTACAAGGACGAGCCCTGGGCGTGGTCGAACACGATGACCTGGTCGGCGACCAGCTTTCCAGTGTAGGGAGGTTCGATATCCCGCGGGATCTTCTTCAGCTTCTCGCTCAGCGAGTCGGGGGTGCTTGACATGGGGGGTCCACGTGATTGAATTAAAAAGGGCATAAAAAAGTCGGGAAAAACGCCGCGTCAACCCATGATGGCATCGATCGCGGTTTTCGCATCCGGGTACCCGAGTTCCGTGGCGATCTTGCCGGCTAAATCGAGCGCTTTTACCCTCGCGGGCATTTCAAATGGGATCTTCGGCCCGCGGAAGGCGGGATGGAACTTGCCTATGACACGGAGGGCTTCTTGCTTGTTTCCTTGCCCGGCCAGGATGCTGGCCGTCCGGTACACGGTCACGTCCCCGTAGTACGAGGGGAACGAGCTCCGGAGGCCTTGGAGCGCGAGCTGGAAGTACGGGAAGGCCCCCGTCGTGTCGCCGGAGTCCTCGAGCCACGACGCGAGCGAGAGGGGTATCTCCGCAGGGGTGATCTCCACGACGCGCCCCTCCGAGTATTCCAGGCTCCGCGCCGTCACTCGCTTGCACAGGGCCAGGTCGCCCGACATCTCCGAGAACTGGACGAGCATGCTGCACAGCCGCTGGCCGAAACGCTTCGGTAGCGACGAGAGCGCTTTCTCTATCCATCCAGCCCATTTCTCCTTGATGTAGGCGACGATGGACGCGTTCCCGAGAACGCGGGGATACTTGCCCTCATTGGTCTGGGTTCGATAACTCGTCCCCGAGCTCACCTCGACAAAGCGGGTCATCGAGATCCAGCATGTGAACACGAGCATCTCGAGCAGGACCTCGGCCTCGGAGACCTCCGCCCCCGTGAAGTCGTTCTCTCGCTTGAACGCGGGGCCGAAGAACTCCCGCACCTTGGCGTCGAACGCGTCGAGTATTTCCCTGGGCACGTCGACCGGTCCGGTGGGAAGGGCTGGCTGCGCGAAGGCCTCTTGCAACTGTTTCGACAATTCGGCGATTTTTTTCTGGTACTCGTCGTTCGTGATCTTGTTCGCCGTGAGCTGGGCGGCGAGGCCGGCCATCTCCGCCTGGTACGCCGCCACGTCAACGGGAGGCTTTGGGTGCAGCGCCGCGGGGTTGGCAATCGAGGTCTGGAGGGTCGTGTATTCGGGGAGCTTGAACATGATCGAACAGATCCAGCCCAAGCTGGTCTGCACCGTGATGTACAACGCCTCGACGCGCTCCGTGAAATCCCCGAGGTTCGGGGCGGACGCGACGCTCTCGACGAGCTGGCGCAGCAGCTTCTCGGTCGGGATCGAGAAGCCAAACTGGTCCATCTTTCCCGACTCGAGGGATGCCTGTATCTCGGCCATGAATTTCTCCCTGGTGATTGTTCCCGCCACGTACTGCTCTTTTGCAGCCACGGCGCGGCTATAGAAAGCCTTCCACCTGTCGTCGTCCGGCGCGACGAGGGCCTGGTAGACCGTGTTGATGGTCAACCCGGCCTCGCCCTCGATGCCACCCTTGTTCACCGCCTCTTCATCGCGCTTCAAAATGTCGACGGCGATCTCGCCAGCTTTCTCGATGTCGAAACGCTCCATGATCGCCATGATCTTCGAGATGAATTTCAACCGCTTCGTGTTGTCGTCGGTGACGCCGGGGAAGCGGTTCTGGTCGAGGATCGCGCGCAGCCGTTCCCGGACATCGAGAACCACGTGCGCGAGCTGGTAATCCACGTTGAGCTTGTCTATCTTGGCCTCGTACTCTTCTCTGGAGATCTCCAGCTTGTTCAACTTTTCAGCTGCCTCGTCGATCTCGGTCTTGTACCGGTTCTCTTCCTCCGGAGGGAGATCAGCGACGAGCTTCTTGGAGAAGGTCATTATCTTCTTGTGGCTTTCCTTGAATCGGGCGGAGAAATTGTTGCCCTCCGTGATGACCGCGGCCAGCGTTTCGCCCTCGGGGATCTCGCTAGCCCAGCGGCTCATGTACTTTTGCCTTTCGGCCTTCACCTGGTTCCAGTACTTCTCGCTGCCAGGCCCGGGCAGGCTCACGTTGAGGAGCGACGGTTGCACCTGGCTGATGCTTTCCGCCGCGGCGTATAACCCCTGGGGCAGCTCGCTCTCGGTGAACTGGAATTTGCCTTTGCACGACTCGAAGATCTCGCCTAGCTTCGGCCCGCCTTGCTCGCCCGGCCGCCGGTTCCAGTAGATGGCCTTCAGCCTCGCCCCAACGCTGTCCCAGAAGAGCCGGTAGTTCACGTGCTCGAAGTCCCAGCCGGAATAGCCGAGGAAAAGCACCGGGTACTTCGCGAGCATGAAGTCGAGGACTTGCGCCTTGGGCGCGGAAAAGCCCTTCGCCGATTTATAAGCGGATGCCACGCTGACTATCGTTTCGGGGCGGTCGATCGTCCCGTGGATCTTGAAGAGCACGAACCGCGGGGGGCTGCCGTTCGCCTTGAGTCTCTCGAAGTAGGCGTCGTACTCGTCGTTCTTGATGACCAGGTCGAACCCGACGCCCTCGGCGGCGAGCGCCCGCTCGATGTACACGTCGAAGTTGGTCGTGAACGCCGCCTTCAGCACGCCGGCCTTGGCGAGCTTGGCGATGAGGACGTGGTTGGCGTTCGGCTCGCCCACGTTCAAGGCCTTGAAGATCTTGTAGAGCCTCTCGTCGAAGATGTTCGCGAAGTTCTCGAAGATCAGCTCGGGCTGGAGGTCGGGATCGTGGATGATCAGATCCTTGGGCATACCCCAGTCGTCTGGAATCTTCTCGAAAAACGCGGTCAATATCTCCTCGGTGAGCGTCCACCACGATGGGGCACATGTCGGCGGCGGGATGGAGATCCCGGCCCCCGTGTACAAGATGAACCCCGGTTCAACGAAAGTGGGGAGCACGTCCCCTAGCGTATCGACTCTTGTCGAGTTCACCGTCATGTTTGTTTGTTCGAGCCATCGAGAATTAAACCCTACTCGGAGGAATGATATATCTTAGTACGAGCCATCTTTGGTGAAACCACGTGGGGTTCGGATACGACATCCGGTGTGATTCGTGCGGCTTTGAGGCGAGCATGTCAGAGGTAACAGCGTTCTACATCGCCCCGGAAGGCCGATTAGAGGCACTCTCCGAGGCGGCACTGAGCGCGGGGAGGTCTTATGACGATGGCGCCGGGCATTTCGGCAGTCATTTTTGCCCAGCTTGTGGCCACGTCACTGAAATACCAGTGAGTTTCGGAGAAAAAGCGGAGGCCTACCTTCACCAACATGGCAGCCTCGCGTATGGCTCCAAGAAGATTACGAACATCGATGAGATTGAGCTGGCTTGTGAATCCTGTGGAGGGAAGGTAATAGGTTATCGCAAGTTGGCAAGGATGATAAAAAGGGTTGATATGGCCCTGGAGGAGGCGAAATCATATGTTGCACTCGCGATCGCGATCCTTGCATTACGTGGTTCCTGGATAGGTGGCAAGGGGCTTGATGTCGATGCTGGCAACGCGGCCTCGGCACGGCAGGTGAGGGGGCTCCTCTGGGATGGGTTAAACCCCCGACTACCCCATTTTGGTCAGACCCTGCCATGGATCGTCTCGAACACGTTACCATACGTATTTTTCCTTGATAAAGCCGTTTTCTCGGAGATTCTTACCCGTTTCCTTGAAAATATAACCAAGGATCCCAACATGGTCAAACACGTCTCCGTGCTAGCCCATGTCATCGCATTGGATCCCGCCACGATGCCCTCGGAGCACCTGGAACATTTCAAGGCCTGGTTGACCGAGGTCATCAAGGGGACTTCTCTTGCCCGATATCATAGTATAGACTCGATACACCATCGGCTTTCCCTTTTTGGAGCCCTGGCGACGGCACTATACCCTATCGATAAGGAGCTGGTTGAGAAGCGGGTCTCACAATTCAGCTCGTATCATTCCGTTGACAAAGAAGCAGATAATATCAACGCCAAGATCGGCATCTTGAAGCAGAGGTTGAAGGAAATGGATACCGCCTCGATTGCCGACGTGAAAAGGCGCCTCCTCGAAAAGAACGCGTTTTTATCGCCGCCTCGGATGACGGAGGACCTGCCGACAGATGGGTCGAAACAAGGCGACGATGCACGCAGGGATCACGAAGAGGCGTGCGAGCTGGCCCGTAAATGCTGCGATGGCCTTTTTTCCATTCGTGACGGAGATACCATACTCCTCGTTTCGGAACTCCTCAAGCGGCTTGAGAGGATGCGGGATGACAAGCAGTACCTTGGCTGCCCGAGCTGTGAGCAGGGGACATTGATACTCAAAGACAGCTGGATGGCATGAACCGGTTCGATGGTGGGCGTATGTTTATTGGAGGTTAGAGAGATATGAATATGATAGAGGTCTAATTGATGAAGCTTGAAATAATCGAAGCCGGTGAAGCGGAAGGCCGCGCGTTCGTGAACCCGGAAGATATGAAAACATTGCGGGTCGACGACCTCGATGTAGTCGTGTTCACGAACGAGTATGACGACTGGGGTGCCGCGCAGGTCGTCGCCAAGGAGGACTGCGCCGCGGGGTACATCATGATCGACAGCATGACCCTGGACTCCGCGAACATGTCGTCCGGCGACAGGGTCGACGTGAAGAGGAACGAGCCCAAGGGAGGCATCTCCGAGGTGCAGATCGGCGTCGAGCCCATGGGGTCGCAAGCGACCGAGAAGGCGGTCGTCTGGGTGGCCGACCACGCGTCCGAGATGTCCGAGCTGCTCAAGAACAGGCCCATCTTCAGGAACCTGGAGATCAACTGGCGGGATGCCGAGATCGGCCACGTCAAGCTCAAGGTCGTGCAAAC
>JAFGBX010000145.1 GCA_016932935.1 Promethearchaeota archaeon
CTTGCCATCGAACGAAAAAAACAAGCGCACGTTTATAAAGAAAAGGAATGTAGTAAATTTATTGGATCGAAGGACTTAGTTCATACCATACAGGATCGGGGCGAATTCCCACTCTTCGAAAACAGACCTGTAGAAAGGCTCAGCGTCAACACTACGAGTCATTGGATTCTATTCTGTTTCATTCAAGATCTGGCACGTCTCGCCGAGGAAATATTCAACGAGGTGTACCGGGACAAAGTCGAGGCCTTCGAGAGCTGGCGCCTTGCTTAGGCGAAGGATTGAAAAGAAGATATATTATTGATGAGAAAACCGACGAGGTGGTCACAAGGCCATCGTCCGGAGCATCCGGGAATTGGCCGACCGGTAGAGCGCCGAAACGAGCCCGTTGTGGTTTCGCTCGGCGTTCTGCTCGAGGCGATCTAGGTACATGGAGAGCTTGGTAAAATCCGCGAAGTACTGGGGGACGCCATTCGCGACGATCTTGACGCCAGGGGTGCCCGGCTCGATGTAAGCATATATCCCGCCATATTTCGCCGAGTGCTTGCAATAACAGATCTGGTTCACATCCGCTTTCAACCGCCAGAAGCCATGCTCCTTGCGCAAATATTTTCCGAACATCCCGACAGAGTTGCTCATGCTTTTTTCACGCATCCTTTTTCTTTGTTGGTGGTAATGCTCGCATCCGAGGAACACTATATTATCCTCATATTTCGAGGTGTATAACACCGGTATGATACCGGGCCTTGCACGCATCCTGTTCCCAGCAAGAACATCGCCGTTGGCCGAGTGATATCCAGATAACATCCAGACAAGGCCGCGATGGATGTTCTTGGGATGGTTCACATAACATCTGGGTTATATTTAAGGAGTTTCTTGGATGGGCTCCAACGGGGCAGTCAAGAGGCATCCTGGTACCCTTGTTTCGAGTGGAAAACCGGACGCCGGGATCCCAACATCACACGGCCTCCCAGCAGCGGACGGCTCGCTAGCTGAACGATTACCAGAATGGCAGGGGAATGATGGCTATTCAACCCGCCAGGGCATTTTTCGCGGCCGCGGCCGCCACCGGCGCGGCCTTTTGGCGATGCCCGCGCACCACGTGCGAGTGGACTGAAAAGGAGCGAGGCAAGGTAGAAGCGCCCACCACCTGCACCCGTGGACTAGTTCGCTGCGCCTCTTTCATGGATCGATGCTGCAAGCATAGGGCGTCTCTTTCCGCTTGAGCTTTCGCAAGAGCTGGACGAGAAACTCGGTGAGGGGTGCGAGCTTCGAAGGGGCGACGGGAACCTCGTTCACGTGCATCGCGTGCTTTTTGTCTACTTCCGCGTGCAGCGCGTCGACGATTCGAAGGACCTCCTTCTGGTCGTCGAACACGTCATGGATGACGAGGAACGTGACCTTCCTCCCGCCGACGTCGCGGGGCTCGATGAACAAGTGCGTGTTGGTGAACACTATGTCGCAAAGGACGTTATCTGGAAACAGCTGGAACCCGAACTGGTTGATGGCATGCACGAAGGCCGCCACGAGCTCCGAGTTGATCTCGCATCGGGTGAACCGCATGTCGTAGACGAGCAATCCGCTCTCGTTGTAGAGCATGATCGAGGTGATCATGGTTGCACCTCGACGGCGGCGTTTAAAGACCTTCTGACATCCCCCAAGGCCGCCGGCCGTGGCTGGCAAAATCCAGGCACGCTGGTCACTCGTCGATGCTGCATGCGAAAGGGTTCTCTTTCCGCTTGAGCTTGGCGAAGAGATTCACGATGAACGCGTCGAGCGGCGCCAGCTTCGCCGGGCTCACCGTCTTGGCAGTCACTTCCGCGACGTACTTGGTCTTGACCTCGGCGTACAGCGCGTCCACGATCGCCTCGATCTGCTTCTGGTCATCGTAGACGTCGTGGATGACGAGGAACGTCACGTTCTGGCCGGCCACGTCCCTGGGCTCGATGAACAGGTGCGTGTTGGAGAAAACGATGTCGCACAAGTCGTTGTTCGGGAACAGCTCGCAGCCGAACTGGTTGATGGCGGTCACGAAGCCCGACACGAGGTCCGAGTTGATCTCGCAGCGTTCGAACCGTGCCTCGTAGGCGAGCAGCCCGCTCTCGTTGTAGATCATGATGGAGATTATCATGGCTCCTCCTACGGCGAAGGGGCATAAAGCCTTTTCCTTTCATATGGCTCGGTGGTACCAGCCCAGGGGATCCTGATCCCTCGGGTGACGTTAAATGCTGCTTCTAAGGTTCCGGCATAAGCTTTATATACGTAAGTTTTTCTAACATCACCATGTAAAGTTTACTTTACATCTGGAAAACAGACATCCAAAAAAAGGTGAAAAGACACCCATGAGCGCGGAATCAGGAGCAATCAAGGAATCCGGCAAGGCGGATCCCGCCATCATCCCGAAAAGCGTGATCAAGTCGGTTTTCATCGGCGGCGGTATCGCCTTGATATCAGTCACCTGGCTGGGTTTCATTCCCGAGCCAGGAATGCTGTTTTGGAGCCTCATATCGACCGTGATGATCATTATCGGGACAGTGGTCATCACGGCGATCTACATGCCTGCCTTCGTGCGCAACTTCTCGTACGATCTGAGCGACAAGTTCATCGTGATCAAGCGTGGCGTCATCACAAAACAGAAGACCACGATCCCGTTCAGCCGCATCCAGAATGTCTCGGTCATCCAGGGGCCATTCGACCGGAAGTACGGCATCTACACGGTCAAGGTCGAGACGGCCGGCTTCAGTGCAGCGGGTGGAGGCCAGGGGGGCCCGCAACCCGAGGGCCTGCTCGTCGGCATCAAGGACCCGAAAAAACTCGAGAGCATCATCGACGAGCTCGTGCACCAGTACACGCAAAAGCCCAAGGTTCCAGAAAATTTGAAGGGAAAGGTCTTCGAGGAGACCGACCTGGCGTTCGACCAGTTCATCTCCACGATAATGAGCAAGATGCAGGAGGGCGACGCGGTGAAGAACAACATCAAGGAGCTCCGGGACTCGCGAAACATGACCCAAGAACAGCTTGCCGAGAGGGTCGGCGTCACGCGCCAGACCATCCTCTACCTGGAGAAGGGCACATACAACCCGTCCCTCAAGCTCGCCATGAAGATCGCGCAAGTCTTCGGCGTGAAGGTCGAGTCGCTGTTCGAGCTCGAGGACGAGGATTCCTGAGGGAACCCGTGCCGGCAATCCCCTTTTTTATTAACGGCATGGAGACCTTAAAAAACAGGTGAAACGACATGGCAATTGCAGAGAAACCAACAGACGACATCATCCAAGTCGATGGCTTGCAGAAGCACTTCGGTGACGTGAAGGCGGTGAACGGCATCACGTTCCGGGTTCGGCACGGCGAGGTGTTCGGCCTCCTCGGGCCGAACGGCGCGGGGAAGACGACCACGATCAAGACGCTCCTCGGCCTCCTGGAGCCGACCGCCGGCATAGTGCGGGTCTTCGGCCTCGACCCTCTCAAGGACGAGGTGCTGGTCAAGCAGCGCCTCGGTTACGTTGCGGAAGAACCGCTGATATACAAGTCGCTCACGCCCGTCGAGGTGTTCGACTTCATCGCCTCGGTTCGGGAGCTGGACGGGGTGGAAGTCAGCACCAAGGCGAGGGAATACATGGAAAGCCTCGGCGCAACCGAATACGCAAACAGGAGCGTCGCGACGCTGTCACGCGGGAACAGGCAGAAGGTGCAGATCGTCTCCGCCTTGCTGCACGATCCCGCCCTGCTGATCATGGACGACCCGCTGCTCGGCCTCGACGCGAAGACGGTGAAGGTGGTCAAGGAGATCATCGACCTCCACACGAGACGAGGCGGCGCGGTCATCTTCTCGACGCACATCATGGAGGTTGCCCAGGAGCTTTGCGACAGGATCGCCATCATAAACAACGGGGTGATCGTGGGCATGGGGACGTTCGACGAGCTGCGCAAGCAAGCGGACAAGGCCGGGGCAAACCTCGAGGACGTGTTCTTGCGCCTCACGGAGCAAGATGCGTCCGTGAGTTCCATCATCGCCAAGCTGCGGGAGTCCTTCGAGCAGCGGGAGAGGCGCGAGTGAGGGGGGGGTGCCGATGGCAGGAAAAAAAACGAGAAAGGCCGGCTTGTATGCGATCGCGAGCAAGGTGCGCGACGAGGCGTTCCTCGACAGCCAGCTCCAGATGGCCGGGAGTAACCAGGCGCGCGTCCTCGAGCGGCTTGGGAAGAACAGCAAGGATGCAAAGAACCAGGCACTGGTCGTGAAGATTATCTACGGGATCGTGCTCGGGGCCCTCCCGGTCTTGCCCCTCTTCATGTACGTGCAGGTTTCCAGCTTGATCGCTGGGGGGCTCGTGGCCCCAGACGCTGTCACCTTCATCTCCGTGCTGCTCCTCGTCTTTTACTTTGGCATGGTCTCGATGTACTTGTTCATCCTTGGCGTGATGAGCGTGAGCGGGTTTATGTCCGGCGACGTGTTCCAATGGATCGAGGTGCTCCCGATCCCCAGGCGGGACGTGCAGAAGGTGGGCCTCGTCGTCTTGTGGCGGTTCTTCGACTTCCCCATCATCGTGGTCGTCGCGGTGTTTCCCACGATCATGGCGCTGATATCGGGCAACGTGCTCGTGTTCTTGGCGTGCCTGGGCGTTTCCATCTTGACGGGCTTGTTCTTGTTCTGCATCATCATTATCGTCGCTGAGAAATTCAACCGCATCCTTAAGGGCGATGGCTCCAACTCCCGTAAAGCGACCTTCATCCGCTCGATCGCGGTGCTCGGCTATGTCATCGTGATGATGTCGGCCGGCCTCGTCATCAACCTCGCCATCCAGGCCATCGCGCCGCTCTTCGCGAGCTTGAGCAGTATGTCGGATGCAGCGACCATCAACGTGCTCCTGGGCTTCATCCCCTTCCCGTTTGCCCCCAGCTTCCTCGTCTCCTTCGCCTTCATGCCGCCCGGATCGGTTCCTGCCCCGTTGGCCGCGTCGACCATGGTCGGCTTCGCGCTCTTCCTTGTCATGGTCTGGCGTTTGTACCGCCGCGTGCTGGCCAAGTTACGGAACGTCACCTCCCATCAAGCGCGGACGGGAGCGCCCGCCCAGGCTCCCGCGGGCTCCACAACGGTCCGGGACATTATACCAGTGCCGCCCGTGAAGGCCTACAAGCGGAAGGATCTCGCTTCTCTGACCAGGGATTTCCAGGGTGCCATGTACCTGTTCATTCCCGTCGTGCTTCCGTTCATCACCTTCTTGCCGTCGATGCAGGGCATGCAAGCGATGGCCGGCGTTGATCTGTACTTCTTCATCTCGATTTTCTTGGTGATGCTCGTGGTGATGGACGCGGGTATGCTCGTGTCGGGGCTGCTGGGCATCGAGGACTCGGGCGCTTCGATCGCCGCGTCGCTGCCCGTGGTTCCGAGGGACCAGGTGAAAGCTAAGTTGGGCATCATGTGCCCCCTCCAGCTCGCATCCACCTTGATACCCCTCCTGTTCGTGATCGGGTTCCATGACTTCCCCTTGCTAGCCGCCTTTTTCCTCGGGCTTTGCCTCGTGAGCGTTGCCGTGGCGATGCTGACCCTCGCCACCAAGGTGCGCCTCTTCGGAAAGATGCGCTACAAGTACGTGCTCGACGAGGCCAACGTGGAGCGCAAGACCCTGAAGTGGCTGGCGATAGTCTGCATGGATGCCGCCATTGCGATTGGACTGCTGGTTATGGTTATGGTAGTCGGAGGGAGCTGCGGTGCAGTGGGCGTCGTGATCGCCGTGTTCGTCGCCGGCGGCGCGGGCCTTGCCCTGGCGCTCGTCATCCTGGACAGGATGTTCCCCCGTCTTCGCGACACCCGCCACCGCACCAAATAGGTGCTGCAACTTCTCTTATTTTTCACCTCGAAGGCCGTTCGAGCGCCCAGGAGGCAGGCACGACCAGTAACGGTGCCCGTGCCCTCTCGCGTGCGGCCGCCGAGGTGCCGAGCACAAACGAAATCGGTTTAAGCACGTCCCGTGTACTAGTACACACACCTCGATCGGACGTCGCGTGGGATGAAACGAGAGAACGCATCGGCAGTCTTTGCCATGCTCGCCCGGGGAAGGGAACCGCCCGCCGTCTCCTACCCCGCCATTGACATCCTTAAGGGGCTGTCGATGCTCCTCATCTGGTACGTGCACTTCGCGTGGGCGTGGCACGACGCGTCGTGGACGGCGCTGTTCAGGTTCTCGTGGTATATCCTCGATTTCTTCGGGCCTTCCATGTTCGTCGTCCTGTCCATCGTGGGGAACATGGCCGGCCACCAGGCGGCCATCGATGGCGGCCGGAAGCCAGGCCTCTCGCGCCGGAAGGTCATCAAGGCCTCGTTCTTGTTCGCCTACGGGGAGTGCATCAACGCGTTCTTCTTATGGCGGCTCGGTTGGTTCCACCTCTCCGGCTGGAACGTGATCACGACCATCGCCTTGTTCTCGCTGCTCCTGCCGTACATGCTCCGCCTCCGGCCCCGCACGCGCCTCGCCATCGTGCTCGCCATCTTCGTCCTCTATTATCCCCTGGCAACGCTGGTGTCGGGCAGCCTTGCCAGCCGGGGCATCACCCCGGACAATCTCGATATAAACACATTCACGGATCCGGTCGTCACGATCTACTGGTTCTTCTTCTGCCAGGCGATGATGACGCCTCTCTTCCCGTGGATCGCCGTCCCGCTCCTCGTCTCCGTGGTCTTCGAGCGCCTGGTGCGGGCCTCGGCGGCGAAGGAGCCCGGGCCGGTCAGGCGCGAGCTGAGACGGTTGCTGCTGGCCGGCATCGCCCTCGTCGCCGCGGGGGTGTGCCTCGGCTTGTACCCCATCATCGACTTCAACGCGGGGGCAATGGAGGAGCTGTTCGTCCCCGGCGTGCTGTTCACCTATCCCTTCGACACGGGCATAGTCGCCTTTCTCGTGAGGCACGTGCCACAATACTTGTGCTTCAACATCGGCTGTGCCGCCGTCTTGTTTGCGATCATCTCCTACGCCCACGAAGCAATGCCCAAGCTCCGCGCCGTGCACACTGGCATCACGTCCTTTGGGAAGCTATCGCTCACTGCCTACCTCGTGAGCCACGTCGGCTTGCTTATCCCACTCGATATTCCCATCGAGTTGTTCTTCTCGATCTTCTTGCCCATACTGGTTGCGTCCGTCGCTGTGGTCCACATCTGGGTGACCAGGTGGGGCACCGTCGGTTCGCTCGAGTGGCTTTTGGGTTTGTACACGAACGCGGCGATCTACGGGCTCGAATACACCGAGAACCGGAGGCGGGAGCGCACTGCGCTTAAGCACCAGAACGGGGGAGACGTAAACCTTGTCCCGGCTCAATCATCGTGAGTTGCCGCGTTTGGCATCCCATCCGGGCTCGCGTGAGAGGGTGTTGCCGGCCATCGACACGCTAAAGGGCTTCTCTATGTTGATGATGTTCCACATCCACTTTGCATGGGCTTGGAGAGCGGACGATTGGTTTTCATTGCTGCGCTTCGAGTGGTACGTCACTGACTTCTTTGGAGTCGCGACGTTTCTCACCATGTCACTGGCCGGGAACATGATCAGCCTCCAGGCACGTTGGGAGACGGGCGACAGGTCGCTGTTCACCCGCCGGAAGTTGTTGCGCTTGTCGTTCCTCTACCTCATCGGGGAGCTGCTCAACTTGATGTTCCTCCCCTCCGTCGGGGTGGCGCACTTGATGATCTGGAACGTCCTCACGGGTATCGCCGTGTTCTCGTTACTCTTGCCCCTCGTGATGAGGCTCCCCGGGAAGGCGAGGCTCTTGCTCGCCGTGGCCCTCTTGCTGCTGTACTACCCGATTCTCGACTGGTCGATGGGGGCCATGAACTCGTCGGGCCTGACCCCCGACGCCATCAGGCTCGCTCACTTGTCGGATCCCCGGACGTTCGCCTACTTCGCCTTGTTCAACCATGCGATGATGATGCCCTTGTACCCCTGGCTCGTCGTCTTGCTCTTGACATCGATTGTCTTCGCGCGGATCACGTCCCCCCGGGCCTTCCGGGCGGGGGATCTATTCAAGCGGGAGCTCGGGCGGATCGCCATCGTGGGAGCTGTTCTGGTCGCCATAGGCATCGCGGCCGGCTCCGGGGTGATGATGGACTACGATGCCAAGGTCTTCGAGGAACTACTCGTGCCAAGCCCCTACTTCACGTGGCTGAACCCGGACGGGGTCTTCACGTTCTTGATCCGCCACGTGCCGCAGTCGATCCTTTACGGGACCGGCATCGCATATGTCTGGTTCGCCGGGATTGGCTGGATCCAGGTCGTAAAAGGGAAGGGCCTGCCCATGCAAGAAAAGGTCAACAACATCGGCAGGTACTCCCTCACGGCGTACTTGCTGACCCACGTTGCGATGTTCGTGCCGATCAAGCTGCCGCTGGCGGCCTTCTACATCGTTTTTCTCCCCGCCGCCGTGGCCTTCGTCTGGGGTATGTGGGCGTGGAGCAGGAAGTACCAGGGCATCGGAACGCTGGAGTTCGCGATGGACATGCACGCGCGGGCCATATCAGTGCTTATCGACAAGCGTCGCGCAAAGCGCGGGGGATGAACCCGTGGTGGAAGAACCGACCACCGACCCAGCCGGGCAGCGGCCGCGGGCGCCCGGCAGGGAATCGCCACGCCAGAGCGGCGGGCACGGATCCTGGTTCCTGGACATCATCAAACGCAAGCAGACCAAGCCCGTAAGGTCGCTCGTGACGCTCGACACGCTCAAGGGCATATCCATCATCACGATCTTGTACATCCACGTCGGGAACGTGTGGTGCGCCCCCGATTTCATCGCACTCATGAAGTTCCAATGGTACCTGCTAGACTTCCTCGGGCCGGCGATCTACCTCACCCTCTCAGTCGTGGGGAACATGGCTGGATCGACCGGCCAGGGCGCGCGCGATGGATCGTCACCGAGACCCCGCAGGAGGCTCCTCAAGGCCTCGTTCTTGCTTATCTACGGCGAGATCATCAACATCCTGACCGCGTGGCGACAGGGCATCTACCACGTGACCGCATGGAACGTCATCACGACGATAGCGGTCTTCACGCTGCTGATGCCCTACCTTTTGCGGCTCCCGAAGCTCATCCGCGTTGCGCTGCTCGTAATCATCGTCACCACCTATTACCCGTTCATGGAATGGGCGATAGGGGCCATCTTGCCGCACGGCGTCTCCCTCAGCACGACGACCCCGGCGATGCTCCAGGATCCCCGAACGATCGTGTACTGGCTGCTGTTCTACAGCGACATGATGACGCCAGTCTATTCATGGCTGGTCGTCCCGATAGCGGCCTCGCTCATCTTCGAAAGGGTCGTGGCTCTGAACAGACCCGAAACCAAGGACGACTTGCGGGGCGAGATGAAGAGGGTGGCGTTGATCGGCTTGTGCCTCGTCATGGCGAGCATCTTGACCAGCTTGCAGTTCATCCCCGAGTACAACGCCGCCTTTCTCGAGTCCTTGACCGCCCCGAGCCCCTACTTCACGTGGCCCGTCCCGCAGGGTCTGCCGCCGTTCCTCGTCAGGCACGTCCCGCAGTACCTCTTCTACTGCATCGGAATGGAATGCCTGCTGTTTTCGGGTATCGGCTGGCTCCAGCTCGTCAAGGGCAAGAGGCTGCCCCTCGAAGGCCAGGTCAACGCCATGGGCCAGCTCTCGGTCACCGTCTTCGCCTTGAGCTTCGTCCTCTCGATGTGGCAGCTGGACCTACCGCTCGCCACGTTCTACCTCGTCATGATCCCCATGCTGGTGCTCGTCACTGCATGTTGCTGGGTGTGGACGAGCCGGCTCGGCCGCGTCGGGACGATCGAGTGGTTGATGGACGTCCACGTGGCCGTCCTCTCCCACCTCCTTGACGGGCGGCAGAAACGTAGCCCTCCCTAGCGCCACGCTGGATCAGAGCCAGATGAGCCGGCTCGCCAGGCCCAGCGCCGTCGCGTGCCGGTGCACGATCGGCAACTTGCCCGCGTCAGCCGCCGCGTGGGCATCGGAACCGAGCGTGAACCGGGGCATGGGGATGCCTTGCTCGCGCGCTGCACCCAGCACGAGATCCAGGCCCTGCTTGTGCGCTGGCGAAAGCTTCGCCTCGTTCAACTCCAGGCCGATGTCGTTCGCGACGAGCGATTCGATCCTCTCGGCGATCTCCCCGAATTCGGGGTGGGAGATCACGACGGGTATCGATATGCCGACGTCTCGCAGGAGTCCACGGGTCGCTATTGCCACGTCTACGGGGCCCGCGTCGTCCCGGCCTTCGATGAGGATGAGCTCTAGCTGGTCGCAGAGCGGGGCGACGTGGTCGCGGAACGCTGCCTTGTACTCGTGCGACGTCGTGCAGAGCTCGATGCCCACGTGCACGGCCACGCCGAGCTCGTCCAGCGCGTGGTCGCCGAGCTCCTCGATCGCCTGGATGTACGAGCGCAAGCTGCTCGCTTTACGGAATTCCGGCACGAACGCGAAGTTGCCGTGCTGGTCGACGTGGTCGGTGATCGCAATCTCTTTGCACCCCGCGGCCGCGCAAGCCTTGACCACGGAGGGCGGGGCGCTCTCGCCGTCGCTGAAGGTCGTGTGCA
>JAFGBX010000146.1 GCA_016932935.1 Promethearchaeota archaeon
ACTCCGACATCTTGAGGCCGGATCGCAAGAAAGACCTCGAAGCACACGTCGCCCGAGAGGTCGCCGAGATCAAGGAGATACTGCCATGGGCAGACGTCCAGGTCGTCGGCACCGGCTACCGCTGCAACAGCCTCGTGGAGGTGCTCAACGACCTCAACATCCCCGGCATGTGGGGTTCCTGCCCCTTCCAGATCGGGACGGACTTCGGCGCGCCGTGGGGGCAGTGGTACGTGAGCCCCCAGAACTTCAAGCGCCCGAAGAAGTTCGTCGGCAAGGTCATCAACATGGAATGGACGTGCCGCGACCTGAACAAGTCCTTCCATTACGCGCAACCGGAGGCGTACTCCACGGATCCGAACGACGCGGAATCCGAGTTCAAGTGCACGGACACGAACGTGGAGTATTGGAAGGCACTGCTCGCCCAATACATGCGGAACCTCGACCTCAACGAGTACGTCTTCTTCCACCAGCACCAGGAAGCGCACGAGATGGAGGCGACCCCGACCTGCGTGCCGTTCATGAAGTCGGCCTCGGGGCGCATCGACTTCACGGCCAGGATGCTCGACCTGTTCCTCGACCACCTGGTTTCCCAGGACAAAGTGATGATCCTTGATGCCAACGAGGCCCTCAAGCTCTACCATCGAACCTACAAGGGCAACCAGCCCGAGAACTACATGTTGTTCGATGACATCCCCATCTACGACCTCAACCCGGCATACAAGAAACACGTCGAGGGCAGGCCATTCCGGCCCAAGCACGTGTACTTGTCCTTCAACGAGAACTTCTACAATTACGTGGACAAGTTCGTGACCCAAGAGAACTGGTGGCTCAAGGCGCCGCCCTGGAAGGAATCATTCCTCTATTACGACAGCGAGTGCATGCTCGTCTTCGACAAGCCGGGGAACGCTCCTGTCTGGATATGCAACTACATGGACGAGGAGGCCAGGCGCTTCGACGACGAGCTCATGCTCTCCGAGGAAGCCATCCCGCCACATGTGGTCGAGCAGCAAATCACCGATGCGAAGGGCGAGGCGATGAACGTGGCCATCGCCGTCAACAGCGCTAAAGCCATGCCCTACGGCATCGCCTTGTGGGGCAAGGACTTCGACCTGACCTCGACGGAGGTCGCCCACAGCGCCACGGCCGTGCACACGAAGGTCATCAACGACAACTTGCTCTTCATACGGTTCAACATCAACAAGGGCCAGAACGAGGTCGAGCTCAAGATCTCCCACGCGCTCAAGGCGGTTCAGAGCAAGTGACGTGGTCGTGCCCGGCGTTCAAGCGAACCCGTCACAGAATGCCTTGATGTTCGCCCCGAGCTCCGGGAAGTTGTACCCGCCCTCGAGCACTGCGAACCGGCGCCCCTTGCACTTCTCGTCGGAGAACTCCTTGCACAACTTGCCGATGGCCGTGTAATCGGATCGGCGCAGCAGCCTTCCCCAGTCATCAACGAACCGGTCGAAGCCCGCACTGACGGCGAGGATGTCGTGCTCCTTTTCCCCAGCGAACCGCTCCTCGATATCGGCGATGAACGTCTCGCTAACCAGGGAATCCGGGTGGAAGTACTCCACGCTGCTCGCGCTGCTGAACGTGTTGGCGGTGCCGTCGCCGAAGTGCAGATCGAAGTCCAGGATGAAGGCACCGCTGATCTTACCGACGGAGATCAACTTCCGGAGGGCGACGGCGATGTTATTGAAGAAGCAAAAACCCCACGCGCTACCAGGGCTCGCGTGGTGTCCCGGGGGCCGGATCGCCGCGAAGGCCGGCGTCCCGTTCCAAGCCAGCTCGGCCGCGTCGATGGCCCCGCCCGCCGCGAGCAGCGACATCTCGTGCAAGTACTCGTCGCTCGCGATCTCGTCGTAATGGCTTTCCGTGTGCACGAGCAAGATGTCCGCCCGCTTTGCAGGCTTTGGATCTACAAAGTCTCCTCCTGCCTCGATCATCGCTCCGACGGAATCGAACCGGCCTTGATCGGCAGCCGGGTCGCCCGAATACTCCCCCTTGTCGAACTTGTGCGAGTAGACGTACCGTAGCATCGATCCTATGCCCCAGGTGGCTTTTCAAGCGCGTCAGCGCGTACCCGGTCACAGAAGGCGACGAGAACTAATTAAATCTTTGAACGGCATATACCTCCATATCTGTAGGTAACAACGCTGGCGAGTATTGTATGTCCTTTTCCAAGAACATCCTGGGGAAACTCGGCGGGGGGAAAAACCAGGCCGAGTCGCGGGAGGCATCCGTTATTCCGCCCCACGAGCACGCGACGTACTACGCGAAGGACGCCGAGGCCGTGCTCAAGGAATTTCAAACGGACGATATGACAGGAATTTCCTCCGATGAGGCGGTGAGACGCCAAGAACAACTCGGCTTGAACGAGCTGCCAAAGGTCAAGCGCTCGATCTACAAGCTCTACTTTGCACCCGTCCTGGAGAACACGATCATCGTGATATTCCTCATAGCAGCCGGGTTCATGGTCGTCGTTAGTGTCTTCATCAATAAATCACTCACTTCTCCGCTGATCAACTTCGTCGTCATTCTCTTGAACGCGGGGATCGCGATCGTCCAGCAACTCCGGGCCCAGAAGTCGCTGGACTCGTTGAAAAGGCTTTCCAAAAACGTCTGCACGGTCATCCGCGGCGGCATCAAGATCTCGGTCGACTCGGCGAAGGTGGTTCCCGGGGACATCCTCGACCTCCAGGAGGGGGATCGGATCGTCGCCGACGCTCGAGTCGTCACCGAGGCGAGCTTCTTCGTGAACGAGTCGTCGATCACCGGAGAGAGCCAGCCGGTGCAGAAGACAACCGCGGCCCTCGAGGAGAACGTCAAGATCACCGGCATCCATGGCATCAAGAACTGCGTCTTCTCAGGCACGTTCGTTACCAAAGGGAACGCCCGGGCGGTCGTTTTTGCCACGGGGATCCACACCGAGATCGGGTACATCTCCAAGAACCTGAACCAGGTCACCGCCGAGCAAGAGATCCCCCTCAAGGCGAAGATCAACAAATTCGCTAACTGGCTCGCCATCTTCGTGGCCATAATGTTCGTGACCCTCTGGATCTACGTGCTCATCGTTATGGCGATGATCCCTGGGTCATTCACATCGACGAACTTCTGGTGGCGCCTCGTGAATTCGGTCGAGCTGGCGCTCAAGTTCGTCCCCATCAACATCGTGCTGCTCTCGACCATCATCCTCATCACCGGGGTTCTGGCAATCGCCGCGAAGGGCGTGATCACGAGGAAGCTCACGGCGGTCGAGGCGCTCGGCAGGGCATCCGTCGTGTGCACCGACAAGACGGGGACCCTCACGAAGAACGCGATGACCGTCCAGAAGGTCTGGGCCAACGACCGCCTCTTCGACGTCACGGGCCTCGGGTACTCGAAGGACGGCGCCATCTTGTTCGGCGACCACGTGGTGAACAAGGACGACTACAAGAGCTTGAAGAAGCTTGTTATCGCCGGGCTGCTCGACAACAACGCTGAGGTCGTTGAGGAGGACTTCAAGGTGGCCCGCAAAGGCGAGGACACCAGGCTCGTCCGGAAGGTCATCGGCGACCCTATGGAGGGGGCGCTCGACGTGCTCGGCGAGAAGCTCAGGATCTACGAGTCCGAGATGCTCAGGCACCTCAAGTTCATCAAGGAGTTCCCCTTCGACTCCGACCTCAAGCGGATGACCAAGGTCTGGTCTTCCACGAACCCGAAGATAAAGCACGAGTGGATGGCCTTCATCAAGGGAGCCACCGAGCTCATCCTCGGCCGCTGCACCTCGATCATGGAGGACGAGGAGGAGCACGCGCCCCTCGACGACCGCCGCGTCAAGCGGATAAAGGACGAGGTCGAGAAGTGGGCGTCGAAGGGGTTCCGCACGCTCGGCATCGCGTGGAAGGATCTCAAGGCGCTACCCGAGGGCAAGGAATACACGCGGGACGAGGTCGAGACGGATCTCACGTTCTTGGGCTTCGTGGTGATCCAGGACCCGCCACGCGAGGGCGTGCGGGACGCGGTGATTGCATGCGAGCGCGCGGGGGTGACCGTGGTCATGATCACGGGGGACTCGAAGGACACGGGCGCGGCGATCGGCCGGGAACTCGGCATCTACGACGAGGGGGAAATGGTTATGGAAGGGCGGGACATCCCGGACCTCGACGACGAGACGTTTTTCAACACGGCGGTATTCGCCCGAGTCTCGCCCAACGACAAGCAAGTCATAATCAAGCGCTACCAGGACAAGGGGAGGACGGTCGCCATGACCGGCGACGGCGTGAACGACGCCCTCGCGCTCGGCTTGGCCGACGTGGGTCTGGCGATGGGGCTCACGGGAACCGACGTGGCCAAGGAGGCGGCGGACATGATCATCTCGGACGATTCCTTCAACACGATCGAGCTCGGCATCCGGGAGGGCCGGGGGCTCTTCGCGAAGATCCGCACCATGATCTTCTTCTACATCTTCGTGAACGTCGCCGAAGCGATCGTCCTCATCTCCACGGCATTCGTCAACGTCGATTTCCGCCTGTTCGACACTGGCCTCCAGATCAACCTCATCTACGTGCTACCGCACACCTTCCCGCCACTGGGGCTCACCTTCGACCGGACATCTATGGACGTCATGCAGGAGAAGCCACGCAACGCCGAGGAAATCTTCAGCAAGAACGTGCTCTTCATGCTCGTCATTCTCATCGTCTATATGGTCGTCGTTCTCATCATCGTATCCGTGCCGATCATCGAGTCCTTCCTGGCACAGACAAGCAAAGTTGAATTGCTCAATTCGACCATCGATCCAAAGGTAAGGAACGATTTGCAGTTGGAGATCAACGTTGCCATGGCCCACCCGCGCACGATCGCTTTCTGCGTCATTTTCATCGCGGAGACGGTCGTTGTGTTCTCCATCCGACGTCCGAACATCCCCGTTTGGAAGAGCTTCCGCAAGGACATGAGCCCGGCCTTGATCTTCTTCGTCGTGCTCACGTTCCTTGGAATGTTCGCGGTCGTGTACGTCATCCCGTTGATGGATTGGAATGCCAAGTGGTTCTTCGTATCGCCGTTGAGCGGGGCGGATTGGGCGCTGGTGCTCTTGCTGAGTCTGCCCATCCTACCCCTGGTCGAGTACTACAAGTGGCACGTCCGCTCGGTGAAGAAGGAGTACCTCTGATCCGAGCCGTCGTGTTTTTTTCTTATTCCTTCTCTCCTCACGCTAACCTAGGAAGCCAAGTTTTTTTACCGCGGGACGCGACCATGACACGATGCACACCAGGTGACCCCGCGGGCATGGTCGAGAAACGGGACAAGGTCGAGCTTATCTGGCCGGCGAAGACGAAGGCTGCGCCGGCCGATTCCGAGCGCCCCTCCGCGAGCATCGAGGCGGTCGAGCGGTTCTTCTCCGAGCCTGGTGAGGCGCGTCCGCGGGGCAACGTCCTTTTCTGGGGCGACAACCTCGATGTCCTCCGCCAGGTGCTCGCGCAACACACGGATCCGGTCGACATGATCTACATCGACCCGCCGTTCTTCTCGGGCGGCACCTTCTCCGTCCGCGCCCCCGGGCGGAACTTCCCGCGCGCCTACAAGGACACGTGGCAGGACGGCCTGCCCCAATACCTCGAATACATGCATGAACGCCTTGTCCTCATGCATGCGTTGCTGCGGGACGGTGGTTCCATGTACGTCCACCTCGACTGGCACGTGTCCCACTACATCAAGGTCATGCTTGATGAGATCTTCGGGTACGAGAACTTCCGGAACCAGATCATCTGGAAGCGGCTCACCTACAAGCAGACGCAGGTGAAGGCCTACGGGGTGCTGCACGACGTCATCCTCTTCTACACGAAGGGGAAGGATGCCTACACGTGGAACGACGTGCGGGCCGGCTACGGCGAGGAGCGGCTCAAGAAGTACTTCTGCTGGGTCGAGACCCCGGACGGCAAGAACGTCAAGCTCACCCGCGACCAGCTGGATGGCAATTCGCCCGTCCCCGAAGGCCGCAGGTTCGCTCTCAATCCCGTCATCAATCCGAATCCCAACCGCCCGAACTTGACCTACGACTTCCTCGGGATCACGAAGGTTTGGAAGTACACGCGGGAGAAAATGCGCGACTACCACGCCCGGGGTCGCGTTTTCCAGCCTTCCCCCGGCGTGCTGCCGCAGAAGAAGCAATACCTCGACGAGAGCGTGGGTATGAAATTGAACGATCTCTTCCTCGACATAGGCGCGGTGATGGGTGGTAGCAACGAGCGGCTCGATTTCGACACGCAGAAGCCGCTCAAGCTTCTCGAGCGGTTGATCCAGGTGTCGACGAACCCTGGCGACACGGTCGCCGACTTCTTCAGCGGGTCGGGGACGACGCTCGAAGCGGCGGAAGGCCTCGGGCGCCGGTGGATCGGTTGTGAACTGGCGCGCCCTGGCATCAACGCGACGAGGCGGCGGCTGGTCGGGCGCCAGCCAGGTTCTTTGCAAGGCCAGAACCGCGCCCAGCGAGACGGCCCCTCCCCGTTCGTGGTCAATAAAGCAAGAAGCGCCGTCGAAATCGCCTGGCTCAGCGACGCCCGAGAGCACGCCCGTGCCTTATTGGCCCTGTACGGCGCGGACTTGGTCGAAGCCTCTAAGTACAGCGTTGGAAGTAGAAATGGCAGGGCCGTCATCGTTACCCCACCCGGCGTCCCGGCGACGCTCGCGACGGCAGCGGAGCTGGTCGAGGGCGTGGCAAGCGACACGGGACATACCTCGGGTGTCGACGTGCTTGCGGGACAGTGGGCGTTGGAATTCGGTGAGAACCCCTCCACGTTCTCGAAGCGGTGTCCCGGTGTCCAACTCGTGCAAGTGCCATCTGCTAGGGATATCATGGCTTCCCTCGTCGGAACCGGCCTTCAATTCGAGGATCTGGTGCACGACCGGGTTCCCGCAGCCATAAAAGCAGCCGTCCCGTTTCAGGTGCTACCGGACGTGCTCATCAAGGAGGGACTCGTTGATGGCCAACTCACGCTGGCCTTGGAAGGGTACCGGTTCAACGGGGGTGGTGGCGGGGAAGAAAGGGCGGGGGCCGATGGCGATCAGCTCGCGCTCGTCGATTTCATAGGGGTCGATTGGGATCACGACGGGATGGTCTTCTCGGGCGGCAGCTGTTCCGTGCAGTCGAAGCGGAACCCGATCGTTGCACGCCAGTTCTCGCACCAGTACCAAGTGGGGGGTCCTCACGTCGTTCTGGTTCGCATCATCGACGCGCTTGGCCATGAATCCTCCCGCCGCGGCCGCGTCGACGTCAAACTGTGAACCGATCGATCGCTTTAAAACGATAGCGGCTACCTTGTTATTATCGGATGTGCGTCCTGGCTGAGTCACGATGAGCGAAAACCCGGATGACAAGAAATTCAAGTTCACGTTGACCCCCCCGCCGCCCCCGCCCCCGAGTATCGACGAGATCACGAAAGGGCTCCAGAGCACGGGAGCGGGTCAAGGAACACCCCCGCCCGAGCCGCCGGGGGTGAAGCAAGGGATGGCCCCGCTCAAGCCCCCTCCAGAGCCGCCCTCGGTGCAACCCTTTGCCCCGGCCTATTACCCCCCCGACG
>JAFGBX010000022.1 GCA_016932935.1 Promethearchaeota archaeon
CCGGCCGGCGGCGGGATGGCCGGAGGCGCTGGGATCCCCGCCGGTGGCTTCGGCGGCATCGCGGGCGCCGCCGCCAGCTTCGCGGGTGGCGGGGCCGGCACCGCAGGCTTGGGAACCGCGGGCGCCGCCGCCAGCTTCGCGGGTGGCGGGGCCGGCACCGCAGGCTTGGGAACCACGGGCGCTGGCGGGGCCGGCACCGGGGCCGAGGGCGTCGGCGCCTTCATAGCCGGTGGGGCGGGGGGCGGCGACGAGAACTCCGCGAACGCAGACAGGTCGGGAACGGCCGGTGAAGGCTTTCCAGGTGCTGGCGCGGGCTTCGCGAGAACCGGGGCCGCGGGGGCCTCGATATCGAAGGGTTGGACGAGCGCATCCGGCGGCGCCGGCGCCCCGATCAATGACGGGGTCATCGTGGCGACGCCCATCTCCAGATCCTTGATGCGTGCGTTCAGTTCCGATACTTGCCGCTTCAGGTCGTTGTTTTCTTCCACGACCCGCATCGATTCCTCCATGTTCGCCGCTTCGAGCTGCTGCCAGAGTGACGCGATCTCCGCGTCCTTCTGGGCGATCTGCGCCTCGAGTGCCGTTATCTTGGCAATGGCGCCAGGAAGGTCCTTTGGTGTGTCGCTCATGACGGTTCCCACTTCATCTTGCCGGAAACACTATCGCTCCTCCCCAAAAAAAGGTTTTTTTTATGAGATCTCGCCCTATGGATCGTGAACCCGATGGACGTCTCCGCCAGGCTGCATGCCGAACTACGCAAGGTTTTCGGCCGCAAGGAGGTGCGGCTGCCGTTTAACCGCGACCACGTGACGCTCGGGGATGCCATCGACCAGCTGCTCGCGACGTGTCCTCGCAGCGACGACGCCGCGCGGCTCATCCTCGCCGGCCCGATCCGAGCACCTCACGAGCTCGCCTGCAACGCCATCAACCCGGCCTTGATCCTCTTGGTCAACGACGTCGACGCCCGCCTCACCGGCGGGACGGGCACCGCCCTCTCGGACGGCGACGTGATCACGCTGCTCCCGACGATCCACGGCGGTTGATCCGGCCGAGGGCCCTCCGGCGCTCGTTCAGCGCCCACAGCGCCTTCACGGCCCGGTGGGGCATCTCGAAGACGGGGAAGCCAAGGTCCTGCAAGATCGCGACGGCCCCGTCCTCCCGGCCGGCGAGGGCCACGGCGATGATGGGCTTCCCGAGCGCGTGGGGGAGCTTGGCATAGTGCCCGAGCAACTCGACTTGTATTGCCTTGAGGTCGTCGACCGGCACCTTGACCAGCGGGTGCTGCTTCTCGAGCATGGTGAAGAACGTCCATCCGAAGATGCCGTAGACGAGCATACCGTCGCACTCGTCAGACTTGAGCAGCATCCGTGGCAGCGTGCGGTACATGAGTTCCAGGTCGATGTCGAAGGTCAAGTCGACGATGTTGCGCACCTGGGCGGTCGGGATCTTGATCTTGTCCCGCAACCTCTGCTGGAGCTCCGCGGAAAACACGGGCACCGCCATGCCGACGCGCTCGACCATGTCGCTCATGTTCACGCCCGGCCCCCCGGCGTTCGTGAGGATGCAGACCCGGTCTCCCGGCGGGACCGGGGCGACGTCGAGGATGTAGCAGAAATCGAGCAGCTCCTCCATGTTCATGGCCCGGACGATGCCGGCTTGCTTGCACGCTGCGTCGAACACCTTGTCGTTGCCGCCGAGAGCGCCCGTGTGAGACTTGCCCGCGCGGGCACCGGCCTCTGTCCCGCCGACGTACAGGGCGACGATCGGCTTCGTCCGGGCGACCCTCGACGCGACCCGCAGGAACTCCCGCCCCCGCTTGACCTCCTCGATGTACAAGCCGATGACGCGGGTCGTCGGGTCGCCCTCCAGGTACTCGAGGCAGTCGACCAGGTCGATGTTTGCCTCGTTGCCGACGCTGATGGTCTTGTTGATGCCCATGTTGGACCTCGGCGTGACGAGGAAGATGTGGCACGCGAAGGTGCCGGACTGGCTGGCGATCGAGACGCCGCCGTTGCGCGGGTTGATCGGGATCCAGGTGGTGTTGATCGCCTTGGAGGCCCGCTCCGCGGGGTCGACCCACGAGATGTTGCGGTTGTAGAAGCCGATGCAGTTCGGGCCGATGAACCGGATGCCGTGCTTCCGGGTGACCTCGATCAGCGCGTCGTTCGCGGCTTGGTTCTCGATCTCCCGGAAGCCAGCCGAGATCACGACCGCGTGCTTGATCCCTCGCTGGCCGCACTCGTCTAACACCCCTGGGACGTACTTCGCGGGGATGACGATGAAGGCGAGGTCGATGGACTCGCCCGCGGGGACGTCCTTGACGGACTTGTATGCCTTCAGCCCCAAGACCGAGTCGAGGCTCGGGTGGATCGGGTAGATCCTGCCCGGATAGCCAGCGGCGATGATCTCCAGCAACTGGGTGGTGCCCATCGTGGTGACCGCCGCGTTTGCACCGTAAAAGGCGATGCTGCGGGGGTTGAGGATGGTCTCGAGCGGGCTTGGCATGGGGAAGAACGTGAATGAAACGATTTGAATCTGCCCGAATGAAGAGGCGTGGACATGAAACGTCCGCGCTTCGTTCGTTTTTCTTCGACATCGGATGTCATGTCGGATGATTTCGCTCTTCTGCCTCATCGATAGTGACAAAAACCATCGAGATCGGCAAGACCGAGGCTCAGGACGCGAATAACAGAGAACCGCGATCGCCCCCGCTGATCGCGTCGGACGGATCCGGCATACCTTACGGAGAAAGGCACAAGCATTTCTTGAAGCCGTGCTCAGACTCGTTTCATCTTGTCGAAGAGCGCATCCAGCAATTCTTTTTCCTTCGGGGAGTGCATGTTTGTCAGTATGGCTTTCGATTCAGCGAGGAGGAGCTCCTTGAACTTGGCGACGGGCTCGTCCTTCCGCAGGAGCATCGCCACGGCATAGTTTGGCTCCCCTATGATAACTCCCTTCAAGCCGGAGAAGAAACTGATGATGCGCATATCCTGGAAGGTGAGTGCAGCATAGCCGGCTTCCAGTGATGCATACCGGTGCGCCGAGTAAATCTGTTGCAGGAGGCCAGCAGTGGTTGGCACCCCTTGCGGAACGGCGGCGTGCAACTCCGCCCCCCGCTTGTCGTCCCAGTGGATGATCAATACGCCGGTTGGCATGTGTTCCTCCTACTCGTGTGGTTATGAACGCTTCGTCGTGAACCTTCCCGGTTCATGCGGTCACCCCATCCAGTTGCTTGACGAGTTGGTCCTTTATCGACAGCAACTTGCCCGCGAGGGCCTTGTATTGCTTCTCGGGGAGCTTCTCGTTCAAGAAGCTTATCTCGAGATCCATGAGATGGGTCTCTATCTTCTGTATACGCAATTGTATCTGGCGCCTCATCTCGTCTGGCGACAAGTCGACACCTGCCGACCCGGTGGCGATCGCCTGTCCGGTGGTGCCCGGGCCATCAGCAGGGGTGGCCGTTTGCGCGGGTGGGGCCTTCTCGGGAACCGCCGCTTCAGGAACCACGTATTTCACGGCGACGACCTCGACCGGCCGGATGTCGAGCACTGCTTTCCCGTGGTCGAAGAATATCTCAATCGTGGGCCCACAAGGTATCGAGATGATCGCACTCGATGCGTCCAGCCCGGTTATCGACTTGATCGCCGCGTTGGGAACCCGGACGTTGTGGAAGGCGTGGCAAGTCGGGCAGACCAGGGTGATGGGTTTCTCGTCCGCTTTATCGCCGCCCGCGCCTGGCTCGTGGGTGGTAACGGGCATTGTTGGTGGAGCGGCTGGTGCAGGGGTGGCGGGTGCGGGCGAGGGAACCGCTGGTTCTTGAACCGCGGCAGCTGGTTCTTGAACCGCGGCAGCTGGTTCTTGAACCGCGACCGCACGTTCTGGAGCGACGATGGAAGGCGATACGCGGGCCGGCACGGGCGGCTTGATGGGACTTGAGCCGCTGCTAACAACGGCGGGTGGTGGTTTCAAGAACCCTGTAACGGGCAAGCCGGAGGGCGGTTTCATCACGCCGGAGGGCACGGCAGTGCCTGGCACGCGATGCGCCGGTTGCTCGTGCACGGCAACGCCTAAGGCGGCCGGTAGGCTTGTCCCCACCCCCGGGAGCGGGACGGGCTTGACGATCAAGGCGGGTAGCGGGCTCTCCTTGCTGGGGGCGGCCGCCGGTCTCGCGTCATGCCCAGCGCCCTGGTCGCTCTCCGCCACGGGAGAGGCGCTGGGGGACGGGAGGAGACCGGCGCCGCGTTCCGTCGGCACCGGCCCCGGATGCGCCGGGGGCGGGACCGCTTCATCGGCCACGCCGGAAGCCGAGGCTGCCTCCGGGGCCGCCGGGGCAGCGCGCGTGCCGGTGGGCGGCGTCTCGCCGGGCGGTGCGGGGCCGGGGCGGGCGGGAGCATACAGCTCGAGCTCGGCGGGGGTCATTGATGCGATGATCGCCCCCATCTTTTCCGCCCGCATATAGAGCTCGTTCGCGATCTTGTCGTCGCCGAGTTGCAAGCAGAGCTCCGATATCTCCGTGAAGAGCTGCTTCGCCAACAAAAAGTCGCCGTCCTCGAGGGCCTTCTGCGCCTCGTCCATCTTCTTGTCACGATCGATGAGGGGTTTGAGGAGGGGAGATATCTCCGCGTTCATCTCCAAGACGTCGGCGATGATGTTGATCATCTTGTCCCGGTTCTGCGGGTCGTTGGCCACGATCCCGTACGATTTAGAGCCGCCGAGGATCTTTCCCACCTGCTCCGCGGGCATGGCACCGGCTAAGTCTTGCTTGTTCGCGATCACGGCCACCTTGGCATTCGAGGCTTGCTCCGCCGCGAGCGAGACGAAGTACTTGCTCCGCTCCACGTTTTCGGGCGTGGAATCGGTGACGATCAGAACCGCATCCGACCCCTTGATGAACTTCGTCCATAGCTTGAGGAAACTTTCTTGGCCGGCGAAGTCCCAGATGTTGAAGTGGAGCTTGCCGATCTTGATCACGCCTATCTCGCCCGTTATCGTGGGGACGTGCTCGACTGGGATCTCCTCCGCGCGGATGAGCCGGTTGATCGTGGTCTTGCCGACCCCCGAATAACCGCAGAGGGCGATCTTGGGCTTGAGCTGGCGGTGGTAGTATTCCAGGTTTGGGTCGAAGATCGAGAGCATCGACGGGTCGATTCGCGTGCCCAGCTTGTCGCCGAACAGGTCGAGGAACTCTTTCCTGAACAAAGCAACTTGTTTCTTCACCTCGGCTTCGTCGTCGTTGAGGTCAGTCACCAGGACGAAACACGTTCTTGTCGGGTCGTGCGAGGCGAAGGTGATGCGGTAGTTGAAGAAGTCCCAATTGCGGACGTCGATCCCATAGCCATCCGCGGGTCTCGACTCTTCCAGCTGGTTCAACACCACGCGTATGGACTTGTCATCGAGTGCCTTGCCGAAATGCTTGAGCAAGACGACGTCTATCCCAGCCGCGACGATGGCTTGTCTGAGCATCTTGAACGACCTGCGTTCTTGGAGGGACTGAACGTGCTTCCCCCGTGATCGAACCTCATTTCATGTTCCCTCGAAAGGAGCGCTCGAACTCCGCCCACTTCCCCTTGACGTCTTCGATGCGCCCCGAGAAGGACTGCCGCTCGACCAGCTCCAGGTGGTCGAGCAGATCCAGCTGCACCCGGAGGGAGCGTTCCTTCTTTTCAAACTCGGCCTCGATTCGCTGCAAGTGCTTGGCACGTGCTTCCGCGACTGCCGCCGGATCACCCTGGCGGGAGAGCGTGGCGAGGTGTTCCTTCAAGCCAGCTGCCTCCGTCGTGATATCCTTGATCGCTTTCTCGACTCGGCCCAGGATGCCGTTCACTGCCGACGCGCCGGAGAAGCTGCGCTGGACGTTCGCGAGGAGGGCGCGGGCCTCTGCGAAGAACCGGCCGTCCGCCCCGGCGACCTCGAACGGAACCTCGTGGTACTTGATCTCGATGGTCGACGGGTCGTCGAGGCGGAAGGCTTTGAGCCCCGGGTCGTCATTGCGATCCATGAGGAGCACGTGGTTGAACACGAGGGCGATGGCCAGCGGGTTTGGCTTCTGCAACCCTGCCTGCGTCCGGACGTCCTCTAGCGAGAGCATGAGCTTGATGTCCGGATGCGAATGGTACCAGCCGACCTGGAACATGCCCTTCGAGGCCATCCGCTCCTCGATCGCGGAGAGCGCGACGTAGTCCGCGTCTTGCATCTGGACGGCGATGTGGCTCAAGTGCGCGAGCGGGATCGCGTCTTGCACGTGCACGAGCCCGCCCTCGTTGCGCCCGTAGAGCGCGCCCTGCACCTCCGCCCAATCATTCTTGAAGATGCCGGGGTTCGCGAACCGGTAACACGATGCGATGATCGTGATGTACGCGCCTTGCGAGATCGTTACGCTTCCATCCATCACTGCCATGCAGCACTCCAATGCGTCATTATCTGGCCGACCCGGGGGCTTCCAGTTGCCGTTAACCGGTGGCGGTCATTTTCCCACGAACGTGAAGAATATCGTGAGCCACCTTAAAAAGAATATCCAATCACACCGATGGGTGCTCACGGTGGTGTGTAACCGTTTTACCCATCTACATAGAAAGGCATATTACCCGCCGATAGAATCTATATGCAATCCCGTTTCGAAGGTAAGAGTGGGAACGGGGAAGTACTGCCGTCCAAGTGATCCGCATGCATCGGAAGACTAGTACATCTCAGATAGGACTACGCAAGATTGTCGTGCTGGCGGCCGTCAGCCTCTCCCTCTTGTTCGTCATGAGCGATCAAGGTATCCCGGGAGGCGGAACGGCCCCGAGTAGTGAATTCGGGCAGCCGTTCCAGGTGGGGACGACCGTCGGCACCTCGCTCGGCGAGGACTCGTGGTTCAACTCCTCGCTCTTCTTCAGGGCACGCTACGAGGTCACGTCCGCATACAACGTCGTCGACGCGCCCGCGTTCGCCGAGGTCAACTTCTCGCAGATCTTGACCAGCCTGGGCGTCGACCCGGTCGCCAACCCGTTCAACCCGGCGTCCCTCAGGGTGACCAGTGCCGGCGGCGGGGGCCAGGCCGAGATCCCGTACGAGCTCGTGCCCCTCGCCAGCGGGAACTACTCGCTCGAGTGGCAGGCCGCAGGCCTGACCCAGGCAGGGCAGACCCGGACGTTCTACCTCTACTTCAACAGCACCGGGGCGTGGGCGAAGCCCGCGTACTACGGCACGGGCGACTACTACGACCCCGCGTTCATCAACGCGACCACCTGGTACAAGGTCGTCTATTACGACACCACGTGGGGACGCCGGTACTGGATCAGCTCGAACACGGATGACGACTACAAGAACGCCTTCAACGCGAAGGGTTACATCACCAAGAACGCGACTGCCTTGAAGGAGTGGATGGATTACAAGATCGCGAACGGGGCGATAGGTTCCGTCGTCGTGATGGCCCGGGACTCGGTGCCCAGCACGGTCGCGGAGAACCAGACGGCGACGAACACCATCCGCCGCTATCTCGACGCGGGCGGCAGGGTCGTCTGGATCGGCTTCGCCCCGTTCTATTACCAGGGGCAACCGGGCGCCACCGTCGTCTCGTGGGGGTACAACGCGCTGAACAACGTCATCGGGGTGCGGACCAACTACGCCAGGAACCAGAGGAACATGACGATGCTCCCCGACGCGGCGAATTGGTCCCACGCGGTGAGAGACTGGCACACGACCTTCACCGGCAGCACGATGCCCGTGCGGAGGCAAGACGTCACGAGGACGTTCTCCAATATCACGAACCCCTCGTACCCCAACGCCTCGGTCTCGTGGCTGAAGAACTTGAACGCGACGTTCCCGAACTCCGGGTTCATCTACTTGTTCCCGCGGAGCGCCATCCCGGGCACGAACGTGACCATCCAGTCGGACGTGAAGAACGTGAGCGTCGCGTACTTGAGCCCCTTCGCGCCGGCCGACGTTCAACTCGCCATCGCAGAGGAATACTTCGTCGACCTCATCGCCCAGGTCCTCGACCTGGACGGGAGCGCCGTCCCGGGGGCGAACGTGAGCGTCTACGAGGTGAGCGGAACGACGTGGACGCCCACGGGCTTCTCGGACCTCGTGAACGACACAGGGCACGTCACGTTCGAAAAGATGGCACCGGGCAACTATTCGTTCGTGACGCGGTGGCAAATCCCGGGCGGGCAACAGATCGGCGTCATCGGCAACTCGACGCCGTTCTACTACAACAAGGCCAACCTCTCCGTCAGCCTCGATGCAAGCATAACCAGCCTCGTCGCGCACCTCGATGACCTCGACGGCGACCCGGTCGAGAAGGCGAGGGTCGAGCTCTTCCTCAACACGAGCATGAGCACATCGCTGTCAAACCTGACCACCGACGCGTCTGGGAACTGCACGTTCCGATGGTACGCCGGTAACTACACGCTACGGTCGTACTTCGGCCACGAGAACGTCACCGGCTACGAGGTCTGGGACGTGGGCGGGGCGTTGGACATCTCCAACGCTCAAATGGAGGACCTGAACGTCGACGGGGCAATAATGCACAAGAACATCACGGTCGCCCTGTCGAAAATGCACGTCGACGTGATATCCGACCTAGACAACGAGGTCATCGTCGGGGCAAAGGTCAACTTCAAGAACGCCACGTTCGGGTACGACGTCAACTTGACCGTCACCGGCCCCGATCTCTTCTTCTACTGGCGGGGTGCCCCCGGGGGGATCGACTACACGGCGCAGATCTTCTACGCCGGAAGGGACGACATCAACTTCAAGGTCAACGGAAGCACGCCCCTCATCGTCCAGGCGGTCTCCCTCGATTTCGAGAAGGAACTCGTGTTCAACGCGTCC
>JAFGBX010000147.1 GCA_016932935.1 Promethearchaeota archaeon
CCCTCCACGGCCTGCTTGACGGCGGCCTCGGCGTCGCCCGCGCGGGTCATGTTGCAGATCGCCGTGGCCGCCGCGTCCGCGACGGCTGCGCTCCCGCAGAACACGGTGACGACGTCAGCGTTGCCGAAACTCATAGCATGGCCTATCGTTGCCGAGCTTGACGCGATCCCGGAGAGCGACGCGTCGCCGGGCGGGATGACGAAGCCGACGCGCGAGCCAAGGGCCGACCGCCCCGTGTAGAGCCCGATCGTTATCGGCCGGCTCGCCCGCACCAGGATCTCGCCGCCGTTCTCCATGACGAAGTTCGCCACGCGCTCGCCTCCGATGCGCTCGTACACCTCGTCGACGAGGGCACCGGCCACCGCCGCCATCGGGCCGACCCCGAACGGTGCCGCCGCGTCGATCATGCGCTGGATCACTCGCGGGACGTCGTGATGGCCGTCCCACGACCACGGCTCGAGCGTGACCTGGAACTCGGGAAATCGGGCGATGAAGGCCTCGACCTCCGCCCTCGCGAGCATAAGCTGCTCGATCGCCGCTTCTATCCGCGGCTGGTCGTCGCACATGATGATGCCACGGGACTCGCCGGCCTCGTACTTGCGGGAGATCAAGCCCTTCATGGTGTGTTCGCCTCTGGTGACTCCAACGGCCGCCCGGGCGGCGTCCTCATTCGACGGGGGGCAGGGTCTGGTTCCGCTTGCCCGGAGCTAGGTTCATCCACTGCACGAAATCGGCGGAAGGCGGGCATTCCGCATAGAAGCGATCGCGCGACGACTCGAGGAACGCTAGCTCGGTGCCCATGAACCCGGCGGCGCTCGTGATCACGTGACCCCTGGCAGCGGCTGAGCCCTTGGCCTCGGCCCGGGTGGCCTTGACGTACGAGTTGTACGAGGCCTGGTCCCGGCAGCAGTGGTGGTCGAGCACGATCAGCGGGATGTGCTCGTGCAGCTTCACCATGAGGCGCCGCGCCTCGTCGAACGGGAACGACTTCAGGCCCTCCTCGAGGTAGAACGGCGGGCCGCCGACGAAGAGCACGTCCACGGGGGTGTCCAGGATGAACTTAGCCGTGTCCTCGACGACGGGGCCTTGGACGTCGGGGGCGAAGACGAAGTGCTCGTCCTCGACTGAGACGCGGGCCATGATCACGTGCCCGAGCTTCGTGCCGGGCTCGCCATGCGGGACGGGATGGCTGAAATCGACGGTCGTGCCGCCGAACTCGAACCGCCGGAAGTCGGCGTCGTGGATCGTGGAGGCAAGGCGCGACACGGACTGCTTGAAGTACCGGCACCTGGCCTCCTGGTTCCGCCCGATGTGGTGCCCCGGGCTCTTGATGTAGATCTCCTTCCCGCGGTAGAGGTCGCTCGTGAGGGCGTTGCTCGTGTGGACGTAGAGTTCGTCGGCCATGCGGGGCTTGTAGTGGTCGTGGTGGTAGTGCGAGATGAAGATCCGGCCGCACCGGCTAGCCGAGGACAGTATGCGGTCGGTTAGCTCGTGTAACTTCTTGTATTCGAGGGGATGCGGGATCTCGTTGCCCTTTCTCGGCCCCAGCGAGCAACCGGGATCCATGAGGAACGAGATATCCGGCGTCGTCACCGTGCAGCACATGCTCCGCACGCCCATACTCTCCGCGCCGAGGATCTCCACCTTGATTTGGTCAAGAGCCATGCATTGTTCGACCGGCATCCGTGCTTGGGGTCGAGCGTAATGGTGTGCCTAGCAAATTAAAAAACTTGGCCGGGAAGGGATCCGCGCGGGCTACGCGATCGTGGGACAACCAGCAATCACATAAGCATCCATAACGGACAAACCTTTTTATTAAGGTGAGCCGTTGATCATAATAACCGATAACTATAGCGGTTCATTTGATTAAATGTTCATTAAAGAAATGTTGAGGTAGTGACCAGATCTATGCCAATAATGTCCTTCAGCATCAGTGACGAGCTCAAGAAGATGATCCAGTCGCTGGTGGAGAAGAAGAAAGCCTTCAAGAACCAGTCGGGTTTCGTCCGCACCGCCTTGACCCATTACATCAACAGCGCCGAAGCCAAGATATCCATCGACGAGGAGGTCGAGGCCATAGATTACCACATCAGCGGCCAGGTTCTCCTCTCGTTCAAGAAGGGGGAAAACGAGCACAAGGTGCTCAAGGACGTCTACAACTGCGAGGCCAAGTACCAGGACAACATCGCCTCGTTCCAGCTCGTCTCGTCGGACATCAACTCGTACTCTTGCATCTACACGTTCCTCGGCAGCATCTTCGACTTCAGGAGGTTCGTGGACGACCTCGATTCCGTGCAGAACATCGAGCAGCTGCGCTATATCATCAGCGAGTAGGCCGCCCCCCTTCGCGCCTCTACTTCTCGTCCTTACATGATTGCGTCCGCGCAGCGAGGCGAAGGCGCCGTCGCCCCCCCGGCAGCCTTCCAGGCTCGTGCGCGAGGAGGAGCCGATCAAACGGTATATCGCTGGCTATAGTGGCATTCTTCAGAAATTCGCGGCTCTCCCCCCTTTAAATAAGAACCGGAGGGAAGGATGTACCATCAATACACGCATCCAACAACGCATCCTACACGCATCCTTTCCCTTTTTTCTATGATAAAGGTGGAGAAACACCACGCTCGTTTTGTTTCCACACCTCCGCCTTCCCGAACACCAACGGGGGTTCTCCCCGTTCCTGTTTTTCATACATCGCGATGCTTGCGGCTCGGTGATGCAAGGAGCGATGGCACCCTACACGTCTTGCTTCTTCACGTTGTAGTATGTGATGTCCATCTGGCGGTCGACGACGGCGAGGATGAGGTCTTGCCTGTTATTCATCGCGTAGTCGGATATCTCGTGGAGGCGCGCCAGGGGGACGGGTTTACCCTCGAAGATCCCAAAGTAGATGAACTTTGCCGGCTCGTCCCCTTTCTTCACGCCCTTCTTGTACACGCGGAAGTGGGAGACGTCCTTTATGCCGCGGCGCACGATGTAGCCCCTCGTCTTCAGGTCCCGGTAGACGACGTATTTCTCCCAGAAGTCGGGCACCCGCTCCTGGAAGTGCTTGAATAGCGCCTCGGGGACCAGGAACCGGCCGTCGCCGGCGAACGCCTCGATGCCCCTCTCGTCCCATTTCTCCTTTATCTCGGGCAGCATCGCCGTGGCGGCTTCGATGCTCGCGTCCTTGACCGCGAGAAGGCGGTTCCGCTCGGAGAAGATCAGGATCTCCTCTGGGTACATGAAGAGCAACTTGGTGGCATCGTCCACCTTCCCGAAGTATGACCGCTCGTGCAGCGCGTCAACCATTGCCGGGTCGACGAGCAAGCCACCCTCGCCCTCGAGCAAGATGAACACTGGATCCGGACGCTTCTTCTCGCCCTCCGGCTGGTCGACATCGCTCCAGTCCTCCTCGCCCCCGGTGTCCTCGTCATCCTCGTGATCGCGCATAAACAAGCACCCTTCAGCGTGCAACCAGGCTTGCGCCGCCCGAATTCGTGCCGGACGGACGCCACGGCAGCGTCTCTTATTTTAGGAGTGCTGACTTGAATCTAAATGTATGGATTGGCAGAACTTCGAAGCAGACATGCTTGGCAAGCTTCGCGGCACTCGCAGGCTCGCCGTGATCGGCATCGGCGCCGACTTGCGGGAGGATGACGCGGTGGGAAGCTTGCTCGCTCGGGAGCTCGTCGACGAGATCGAGGCCATCGAACGCCCAGGGGGCGGCACCGTCCACGAGCACTCGGTGGACGAGTACGTGAAAGCCGGAGGCCTTCTCGTGCTCAACGCCTCGGTCGTCCCGGAGCAGTACATAACCCTCGTGAAGGACTTCGCCCCCGACACGATCGTCATCGTCGACGCTGCATCGATGGGCGAGCAGGCGGGCCCGGGCGACCTCGCGTTCGTCCGCACCGACGAGCTCGACGCCTCGACATTCTCCACGCACACGATCTCACTCCGGTATTTCATCGAGATCTTGAGCGTGCTCGGCGTGGACGCCCGGATCCTCATCGTGGGCATCCAGCCCGAGAGGATCGGCTATGGCGAGGACTTGTCCCCGCAAGTGGCGGGGACAAAGGTTTTTTTGAAGTCCTTGCTGCTCCGCTACCTGGAGCAGACATTCTTTGACGCGTGAAAGAGCATGCTGGAACGGACGATCTCTTGGATTGACGGCGGCCCTGACAAGAACTCGGCCAAGCTCATCGACCAGACGAAGCTACCGCTCGAATATACGCACGTGATCGTGAAAACTTGCGAACGCATGGCGAGGGCGATCAAGACCATGGAGATCCGCGGCGCCCCCGCCATCGGCGCCGCAGCGGCCATGGGGATGGCGCTCGCGGCGCTCGAGTACGAGGGCAAGACGAGGGAGGGGTTGATCGTGCACCTGGAGCGGTCGAAGAGGATTCTGGACTCGCAGCGGCCGACCGCCGTGAACTTGATGTGGGGGACGAAGCGACTGCTCGACAAGGCCGCCTCGACGGCGGGAACGGTTGGCGAGGTCGTGGAGGCATTGATCGCCGAAGCGAAGGCGGTCGCAGACGAGGACGTGGAGATCAACAGGCGAATCGGCCAGCACGGGAGCACGGTCATCGCCGACGGCGACACCGTCCTCACACATTGCAACGCGGGGGCCCTCGCGTGCGTCGGCTACGGCACGGCGCTCGGGGTCATCAGGGGGGCGATCGAGGCGGGCAAGAAGGTCAAGGTCATCTCAGACGAGACGCGGCCACGGCTGCAAGGCGCGAGCCTCACCTGCTGGGAACTGAAGGAAGATGGCATTCCAGTCACGCAGATCGCAGACACGGAGGCCGGCTTGCTCATGCGCATGGGCAAGATCCAGAAAGTCGTCGTGGGGGCCGACAGGATCGTGGCCGACGGCGTGTTCAACAAGATCGGGACGTACCAGGTGGCCATCATGGCCAACTTCCACGGGATACCGTTCTACGTCGCCGCGCCAGTCTCCACGCTCGACCTAGCCAGGAAGATGGACGGGGTCGAGATCGAGCAGCGGGACGAGTGGGAGGTAAAGACCGTGTTCAAGAAGGTCCAGCTGTCCCCCGACGGCGTGCCGGCGATCAACTACGCGTTCGACGGGACGCCCATGGAGCTCGTCACGGGCATCGTCACGGAGGACGGCGTCTTCACCCCGAAGGAATTGCTCGAGCGGTACCAGGCCAAGGGATAGCCGAACATGCACGCGGTACTAGCGTGTATCACGTGACTTTCTAACGCTTCCCCTTGAACCCCGGCCGATCGAGGACAGAACGCCCTCCCCGTGGTGGAGCGACCCGCGATCAGCATCCCGCGCTGAAAGCGCCCTCGCCATCTGATAAAAATTAATATTCTCCTCGGTCGAACTATGGATGACCCAACATTCGCAGAACGTAGTGGAAGTGCCGGAAACCATGGAGACGAGAAGATTCCAATCGAAAGACACGAGCGATAAGGTCGCCATCACCGAGATCCTCAAGGAGGAGCTCGCGTTGCACAAGGAACTGTTCGACGAAAAGGCATGGGAGGATTTCCTTCGGCGCCGTGATGCCGATTTGCAAAGCCGCCTCGGCACGATTCTCGCCGTGGACGGGAGCACCGTGGCTGGTTTCGTGTTCACGGAGGTGCGGTTTGAGACCAGCGGGGCGCCCTTCGGTTACGTCCATTTCCCCCTCGCTAAAAAGGAGTACAAGACGAAAGTGGAAGAGCTACTTCTACTTGAGGCGATCAAGTACTTGAAGTCGCTCAAGATGAAGGTGTTCCGCTCGCGGATCGCACCCGAGAACGCAATGGCGAAGTCGGTTGTCATGAAACTGCATTTCAAGCAATTCCAGCTAGAATGGCAATTATTGGAGGAATAAACGACATCTTATTCCACCGATCCATTTATACATCGAAGAAGTACCAATAAGGGTCCCGCCGTGTCAGATATCGGTCTGTCCATCGATCAAGTCGTCGTGTTCGACACCAACGGCATCAGTGTCTTCATCAAGGAGTTCAAGCAGAGCCAATTGGACCAGAACTTGCTCGCCGCGTTCTTCTCCGCCATCCGGCAATTCGCGTCGCACATGATGCAAGGCGAGATCCAGGGCATCAAGATAGGCAACGTGCTCCTCAACTTCAAGGTCATCCCCATCGAGGACGAGAACTTCATTTTCCTGATGGTCTCCACGGGCTTTTCCGAGGCATGGGCATCGGAGATCGCGGACAAGATGGCGGAGAACTTCGCCATCCATCTCGAGAACTACCTCGTGGAGAACAAGATTGACTTCACGGACTTCCGCGCGAAGATGCACGTCTACAGCCCGGCATTCATGGAGTACTACACCCCGCTCTGCGAGGAGCTGGTCAAGGACGTGAACAAGTTCGACACGCTATCGCTGGACCTGCCCGTCAAGGTTCCCATCACGCTGCTCATGTTCATCTACGACTTCCTGTCGGCCAAACCGGAACTGGAAAAGGCCTACGAGCACGGTGGTATGGACGTCTTGCTCGAAGCGATCCAGAACTACGTGTTCTCCGACCGCGTCAAAAAGGACGTCGCTCAGAAGCTCAAATAGCAAAAAAAAGAGGAGGATGGTCAAGTCATGTCGATCGAAGAGGCGAAGAAGCTGGCGGGATACGCCGCCGTTGATAACCACGTGACGAGGCCGGGCATGAGGGTCGGCATCGGCAGCGGCTCCACCATCGCCTACAGCGTGGAGCGAATCGGCGAGAAGTTGAAGAGGGGGGGGATCGAGGGCGTGGTCGCCGTGTGCACGTCTTACCAGAGCACGCTGCTCTGCAGGGCCAAGGGGATACCCGTGACCACGCTGGACGACCCGCTCGTCGACGGCTCCCTCGACGTGGCCATCGACGGGGCCGACGAGTTCGACACTGGGCTTAACCTGATCAAGGGCGGGGGCGGGGCACACACCCAGGAGAAGATCGTGGACGGCGCCGCGAAACTTTTCGTGGTCATCGTCGACGAGAAGAAGCAATCGAAGAAGCTCGGGGAAAAATGGGCGGTTCCAGTGGAGGTGATCCCCGCGGCATTGACCGTCGTGATGAAAAGGCTCGTGTCCCTCGGTGCAAAGCCTGAACTTCGCATGGGCGTGAAGAAGATGGGGCCTGTCATCACGGACAACGGGAACTTCATCATCGACGCGAAGCTGGGCATCATCGACGATCCCACCGCCATGGAGAAGGTTTTAAACGGGATCACGGGTGTGGTCGAGAACGGTATCTTTCCGAACATGGCCTCGATCATCTACATGGGCAAGAGCGACGGGTCGATCGAGGTCTTCAAGAGAACGTGACTACCCCCGGCGCGGTTAAGGTTGCGACCATGAGGTTCTTCCTCCTCTTCGATACCATACCCCTCACTCCAGCCATCCCCTTGAAGGCACTGACATCTCAGGGTCGTAGGCTGGACGTGGCATGCCGGATGCTGCGCGCGTGCGTGCTGGGCCCTGACGGGCGCCCGTCAGGGGACTCGGCATCTGGCTGGTTCTCCGGGGCCGGGAGGGGCGCCCCGGCCGTCGCTGTCCACGTCGATGGGCGTGCGCTGGTTGCAGAGGCGGCGATCGACTTCTTCCGTTCGGAGCTGGTTCTTGCCCGGCATCTCAAGAACATGGCTGGCGGGGGCGGGGATGGAGGGTGCTCGGGCATCACGCTTCAAGCGCTCGATGACGACGCGTGCGTGGCCGATGCCTTTCTCGAGTCCATCAAGCGCGAGAAGAAGGAGGGAGCCAATCGGGTCGTGGTATTGCACGAGC